>JAJRTN010000106.1 GCA_024278275.1 Candidatus Hydrogenedentota bacterium | reverse complement strand
TACTCCTTTAACCCGGTGAGGGCGATGCCTTCGACGATGTGGCGCTGGAAAAGGAGGAAGACCAGGAGGGCGGGGGCGGTGCAGATGGTGGCGGCGGCGAGGGTGAGGCCGTATTCCAGGTAGTACGAGGTCTGGAACAACGCAATACCAATGGGCAGGGTGTACTTATCGACGCTGTCGAGGTAGATAAGGGGCCCCATGAAATCGTTCCACGAGCCCACGAAGGTGAAGATGCCCAGGGTGGCGAGGGCGGGCTTGGAAAGAGGCAGGATGACCCGCGCGTAGATACCGAAGCGGGAGCAGCCGTCGATGGACGCCGCGTCTTCCAGGTCTTTGGGGATGCCGAGAAAGAACTGGTGCAGCAGGAAGACGCCGAAGACCCCGGCGCCCGCGGGGATGATGAGGGCCAGGGGGGTGTCAATCCAGTGGAGGCGGTTCAGCATGAGATACATGGGCACGAGCATGATGGGCGCGGGCACCATGAGCATGGCGAGCATGACGGAGAAAACGGGGCGCTTGCCGGGAAGGTTGAGCCGGGCGAGACCGTAGGCGGCGAGGGAATCGACGGCCAGCACGAGAAAGGTCGTGGCGGAAGCGATGAAGACGCTGTTGAAGAACCAGCGGACGATGGGGATTTCCTCGGGGCTGCCCAGGATGGAGCGGAAATTGCCCAGGGTCCAGTGGCGGGGGAAAAGGCTCTCAAAGTGAATGATTTCGGCGTCGGGCTTGAAGGCGGTGATCACCATGAGCAGCACGGGCGCGGCCAAGACAAGGGCGCCGAGGGCCGTGAGGATTTCGGGGAGGAACCGGAGCATGCTACGCTTCTTCATGGGCTATCGCTCCCGCATGGTGAAGAATTGAAGCAGGGAGAAAATGGCGATGCACAGGAAGAGCAGCCAGCACAGGGCGCTTCCGTAGCCCATGCGGTAGTGGGTGAAGGCCGTCTCGTAGATGTATTGCACCAGCACGCGGGTCGAGAACTCCGGGCCGCCGCGGGTCACCATGAAGGCCTGCCCGAAGACCTGGAAGCTGCCGATAATGTTCATCACCGTGACGAAAAGCAGCACGGGCCGAAGCTGGGGCAGGGTGACATTGAGGAAACGGCGAAAGGGACCGGCGCCGTCGATGGCGGCCGCCTCGTAATACACCACCGGAATCTGCTGGAGGCCCGCCATGAGGATGACCATGGGGCCGCCGAGGGTCCACCACAGGGTCATGATGACCAGCGACGCCATGGCCCAGGTGGTGCTGGTGAGCCAGGGGATCCGAATGCCGAAGAGCCCCAGGTAGGCGTTGAAGAGCCCGAAATCGCCGTGGTAGAACCAGCGCCACAAGAGACCGGCCACGCTGATGGTGATGAGGGTGGGCACGAAATAGAGGGCGCGGTAGAGGGCCTGCCGGCGGCCTTGCACCGCGTTCACCCCCAGGGCCGCAAGCA
This sequence comes from Candidatus Hydrogenedentota bacterium, assembly GCA_024278275.1. Taxonomy (GTDB): domain Bacteria; phylum Hydrogenedentota; class Hydrogenedentia; order Hydrogenedentales; family JAJRTN01; genus JAJRTN01. Next base: position 63,928 of record JAJRTN010000106.1, on the reverse strand, counting down.
GGGCGAAGCCTAGGGTGAGGGGCAGGGTGAAAAGAACGAAACGAAAGGTGGCCCACAGGGCTTTCCAGAAGTAGTCGCTGGTAAAGGCCTCCGTGTAATTCTCTACACCCACGAAGCGCGGCGGCGCGGGCGAGAGCATCTCCCAGCGCAGGAAACTCAGGACGAAGCCGTAGCCCAGGGGAAAAAGGACGAACGCCGAAAAAAGCACCAGGTAGGGGGTGACGAAGATCCATCCCGAATAGCGCTGTACGATGCTGCGATTACTCATTACGTAGCCGTCCACGGGGTCGATCCGGAGGTCTTGCCTTGCTTCATACACGGAAGAGCGTTATCTGGAGTGCGGCAGCTTGCTGCCGCACTCCAAACAGGGAGATCCCGGTTACTCATCTCCGCCCCCTTCCGCCGTCATTTCCCGGTAGCGGGCGATGGTGGCGTTGGTGCGCCGGGCCGCATTGTCGAGGGCCTCTTTCGGCGTGGCGCTGCCCCGGAGGGCGCTTTCCACGGCGGCGTCGAACTCGGTGAAGAACTCGAAGATGAAGGGCACCCGGGGCGCGTAGACCACGTAGTCCAACTGTTTGGCGAAAGCCGATTGCGCGGCCATTTCCCGGAAACGTTCCGTGTTGCGCAGGCTGTTTCGCGCGGGGATCTGCCCGCCCTCGGCCCAGTCGAGGGCGTGGCCGGAAAGAAAACGGACGAATCGCCACGCGGCGGCCTCCACCTTGGGATCGAGGCCATTGGCCAGGCAGAGGGTGTGGGAACTGGCCCAGGTGGCAGGCCGTTTCCCCAGCACGGGCACGGGCGCGGCCCCGTAATCGAGATCGCTCTGCTTCTGCAAGTCCGCCAGCATGTAGATGCCTTCGAAGACCATGGCCACCTTGCCCTGGCGGAAGCCCACCCAGGAATCAATGTTTTCGGGAGAAGGCACCAGGTCGCGCTCGATGAGATTCCGGCAGAAGGTCAGGGTTTCCACGTTGGCCGGGCAATTCACGGTACACGCGGAAAGGTCTTCATTGAAAAACGTGCCGCCCCACTGGTTCATGAGGGTCAGCATGTTGGTGCGGAGCCACGTAAAGACAAAGCCCCACTGGTCGGGCCGCCCGTCTCCGTCGAGATCGCGGGTGAGCTTCTCCAGCGCGGCGAGGAAGGAAGCACGATCGCGGGGCGGCACGGGGTTCCCGGCATCGTCCACCATACCTGCCTCGCGGAAGAGCGTGGCATTATAGTACAGCCCCTGGGGGTGGACATCGAGGGGGATGCCGTAGTGCCGTCCGTCCATCCCCACGGCGGCCCAGGCGACGGGAAGAATATCTTCCGCGTCAAAGGTTGCGTCGGCGGCCACCAGGTCGTCGACGGGCCGCACGAAATCGGCGCGCATGAACCTCGGGATGTTGTCGGCGTGGATCACGAAAACCTGGGGCGCGCGGCCGCCCATGCCCGCGACGAAGAGTTTGTTGTAGTAGCTGGCCCAATCCATGCGCTGCATGAGTACCCGCACGTCCGGGTTTTCCTCGTTGAATCGCTTGACCAGGGCCAGCATGGTACGACCGTCGGGACCGGTGAAACCGTTCCAGAAGCGCAGGGTCAGGACATTCCCGTCTCCGCCGCCGCAGCCCGGCAGGAGGAAAGGCAACAGCGCGAGGACCGCCAGCATCCCGTATCGCCGTCCTTTACTTTCCATCGCTTCCACTCCGTTCATAACGCACGATATCATCGAAGCAGGCCGCGCTGCCCTCGGCAAAAAGCCCCACACGCGAAGGTGGCCACGCGCCCTCCACCCTGGCCACTTCACGGCCGTCCGCGAAAAACAGGACACGCTCCCGGAGCTTCTCCACGCGCAGGTGATGGCCTTTCTCCACCACGCCACACGGCCTAATCGGCACGGTCCGCCCGGACAGGGTCTTTCCGGCACGGCGGCCGCTCAGGACCAGGTGGCCTCCGGTGAGCGCGGCGCGAAGCCAGTTTTCCTCATCCGTATACACTGCATAGACCCCCGCCGCGCCGCCATGGGGCTGGACATGGACGGAGAACGCATAGGCCGCGAGGGAATCACCCTTGAGAACGCGACACGCGCTGGTCTTCAATGGCGCATGAAGCCCTTGAGCATCCACCCTCCATCCACCGGCTTCCCAACCGGCAATGCGGGCGCCCCATTCATCCCAGCCGCGGGTGTAGGTGCAACCGAGAACGCGAAGCGTGCCGGAGGCATTCGTGAAGCCCGGCAGGGCGGAACCGTCGGTACCTTCAACGCCCTCCCCCGAAACACGGACACCATCCACCCAGACGTGGACGAGATGACCGTTACGCTCGACGCGATAGGCGTGCGGAATGGTCGCGTCGAAACCATCGTAAAGCGGAAGAACCGTGTCGCCGATTTCAAGGGCCGGACCCTCGGGGTTGATTCGAAGGACCGCGCCTTTCCATGCGATGGCATCGCCCGATCCCAGCAGGGCGACCGTCTCGAAAAGGAAGGCGGTGCCCGGCGGGGCCGTGTTCATGCCTTCGGGACGCAAGCGGCCATCCCTGCCCGGCGTGAGCGCGAGGGGCTGGTCATCGTCGCCCAGGGCGCGGAACGTGGGCAGGGCGGGGGAGGGATGATAACCCGGTGTCTTCGCACTGGTGGGGCCGTCCACCACGAGCTTCCCGCCCGGGAAATACACACGATCCACCGCCTGGCTGCGGACGCTCCCGCCGTTGTACATGGCGAAATACGCCACCCACCACTCGAAACCGTTGGGTCCACGGACAAGGCTCGGCTGTCCGCAGTTATGGATGATGTCCCGGGGCGGGCCGTCCACGAGTCCCACATCCACGAATTGCGCGCCCTTTCCGTCGTGTTCGCCATGCACGGCCAAGACGCTGGTTTCCCCCGCGCGCACGGTGCGCCGCGCTTCCTCCGGCACGGGATAGAGGGCATAGCCCACCTGGAACCCCTTTCGCCGGAGCGCGGGCACGCCGTTGATATACACTTCGATGGGGCCGTCATGGTTAACCACCAGGTTCAGGAGGTCGCCGGGGGCCTCCTTCGGCACGAAAGAACGGCGCAGCCAGATGGATTGCGAGGCCCAGGGGGTCCGTATTTTCCCGCGAAACATGCCGGTCCCGGGATTGCCGAAACTCGCTTCTCCCTCGGTCCAATCGTCGTCCGGGAAATCAACGCGCGCCCAATCCGTTCCCGGCGCTTGTTCCGTGTAACGCCATGGGGAGACGCTGCACCCCGTTTCAGCCTGCCCTTCCTCCACCGCGACGGGGACATAAAGGCCGTGGGATGCCAGGACGCGCCCCCGGTTGGACGTGAGCACGGGCTTGTCGTATTTCGTTGCGTTGGAGAAACCCAGGGCCGTGTCGGAAAGGGCGGCGCCGATGGCGTAGTGTCCGAACTCATGGCCCGTGTGGTTTGCGTTGAAGAGCATGTAGTAGCGGTCGCGGTAATGGATGACCGACTCCGCCTCGTTGACCTTGTGATCCCGCCATTCCCAGGTGTCTTTCCGAGCCGAGAGCAGGGGCTTTGCCGCGCCATCGAGTTCCCATGGCGAAACCATGGGCTGTCCCCAGACCACGTTTCCATCGGTGAACTTGACCGTGTAGAAATACAGGGCCCCATCGTCATCGATGAAAAGTTCCGGGTCGATGCGGCCATCGAAAGGGGTGTCCGTCACCGGTTCGCGGTACGGGCCGAGGGGCCTGTCCGCGACGGCATGACCAATCTGCCGGAGGGGGTAGACATTGACCGACCAGTAGAGGTGAAAAATCCCGTTGAAGAAGCGCAGGGAGCAGGCGTGTATTTCCCGGTCCTGTCCCGTCGCGCCCGTGGCCCATGTGTTGTTCATGGAGAAGGCATGGACCGGTTCCTTCCAGGTGACCAGGTCGTCGGACACGTACATGTGTCCCGACGTGCCGGTACCCATGAGATAGTACCGCCCATTGAAGCGCATGACCCCGCTGTCCGCCACGCCCGGCAGTACCGGGTTTGGGACGGCCTGCGTTGTCATCGTGAATGCCATTACAAACGCCAGCATGGCGGATCCTTCCGTATGGCGCGGGAAGTACGCCCTATTGGGATATTGAAAAAGGATTTAGATGATATCAGATCTTCACTTTGCCAAAACCTTATCGGGCCTGGCCGGGTTCCGGTTCTTGTTTCCACGGAGAACCATGGCTCCAAAAAAAAGTGGATGCCCATCCTGCCGCATTCAACGCGATTGGAAGCCCCTTCTGCATTACCCTCATCCCCGTGAAAGCGGGGAACCATGACAGGGAGCAGTTCCCTGCTCTTTTTCGTGAATTCCTGTTTCGCGGGAATGACGGACGGGAGGAGTATACATGTATCTTTGACCATGCGGACATAATCCCGTGGGGACATCCAGTCTGGTGGGTGGGCGTATGGGATTTCCTCGGGGCCGTGCAACCGTTTGGCTCGGTAAAGAGGACAGGGGCCGATGAGCTTACACGGCCCTCCTGGCGGGGTTCCGATTTTTTTCGTGTCACAGGTCCAGTTGGTCCACCACGCGTGCCCAGGCACGGCTGATGGGGAAATCGCCGGGATACTTCACGAACTCTACGTGACCGTCCATGAAAAGCACGTTACCGCCCCCCGGAACATGGTTGAAGCCTTTGGCATCAATATCGATGCGGTCGTAGAGCACGGGAATCCGCGTATCCGAAATGTTCGAGGCCGAAGGATTGTTAATATCCTTGATCTGGAAACGTTCCGCGCCATGGCGCAGGCGCATGGCGGTGTGGGACACGCCGAAATCGTCCACGAAGCTCCATTCCGAGTCGTAACGCTCCGTGTCTCCGCTGGTGATGAGCGCCCGGAACGCGGCAACGAAGGACTCCGAGGCGTCCCGCGTTCCCGGTTCGCGCATCCATTCACTCTCCAGGTGGAAACCCAGGTAGAAATAGGCGAGCTGGTCGAAGAGACAGGGGTCGGTCGAACCGCCCCGCCGCGTCCCGTCCGGTCCGTCCGCGCGGTTCCACCGGCCCGCCGCCACTTCGCTCACCGCGTCCGGGTGGGAAGGACACGCCAACACGGCGGCGTCGGTCATGTATTCGGGGTACAGGGACGGTCCGTCGAACATGAGAACCCCGTCGTTGGAGCGGGAGCAACCGGGCCCGACGCGGCGCTGAATGGTGGGGAAGCGGCCGCCGTTTTCATTGGCGTACATCTCCAAAGCGAGGCCCATTTGGCGCAGGTTGTTGGCGCAACTCACGCGCCGCGCCGCTTCCCGCGCGCGGCTCAGGCCCGGCAACAGCATGGCCGCGAGAATGCTGATAATGGCGATGACCACGAGAAGTTCGATTAACGTAAAGGCGTTGCGGCGTGTTCCCGGCATTTCCGTGTATCCTCCTCAATGCCATGGTACCACACGCGCGCCGTCACTTCATGCGCACCCTGGTCGCTTAGCAATTGAGTTTAGTTCATTTTGAGCGGAATACTTTTCACAACACCGTTATGGGCCTGTATTTATAGGGTATCCTTACGATCAGGAATGATGTCAACTTTTCGGTTCCAGCTACGCCGGGGGGGGGGAGAGTAAATGTGGCGGCACAGTAGATGTGGCACAGCCGCCCTCTGTAGGCCGTACTCGGCCCGAACCGGGGGCTGTGGAGCCCGAAAGGGCTCCATTTACAAGCGTTTTACCAAGCATGCTTCACACCAGACCAAGACGTATTCTACTCCCGGTGGAGGAATGGGGCCTATCGGCCCACAGCCGGGGGCGGCTGTGCCACATAAGAAAAGACGGAAACCTTGACGACGAAACAGCCTCCCTTGGAAGAAGGCCTTTCTCAATTCGTAGGGTGGGCCTTGGCCCACCATATCCCTTTCCCGCTTTTGCGGGAATGCCGGAAGGGAGGGACTGAAGCTGCCTCTGCGCGACCCGGCCTCGAATGTGTATAATCCCTCGATCCCAGTCTGTTTTTTCTCGGAGTGTTTTGTATATGAAGGTATTGGTTGTCGTGGGCACGCGCCCGGAGGCCATTAAAATGGCCCCTCTTGTCGCCGCGCTGGAAGCACGGCGGGATATCTTCGATACGCGCCTATGCGTAAGCGGACAGCACCGGGACATGATGGATTCGGTCATCCACCTTTTCGGCCTGACCGTCCACTACGACCTGAATGTGATGGTCCATAATCAGTCCGTCGCGGATATCACCACCAAGGTACTCACCGGCGTGAGCGGGGTACTCGAGGCGGAATCCCCGGATGTGGTGTTAATCCATGGCGACACGACCACGTCCTTCGCCGCGGCGCTGGCCGCCCATTACCACCGGGCGCCGGTGGGGCATGTCGAGGCGGGGCTGCGCACCCATGACAAATGGCACCCTTTCCCCGAGGAAATGAACCGTCGCCTGGCCGACGCACTTTGCGACTACCACTACGCGCCCACCGAGCGCGCCCGGGAGAATCTCCTGGCGGAAAACATTCCGCCCGAACAGATCGTCGTCACGGGGAACACGGCCATCGACGCGCTGCTGTGGGCCGCGAAGCAGCCCTGTTCCTTCGACGACCCATTCCTGGAACGGGCGGGCGCGGACCGCCGGTTAATCCTGGTTACCGCCCACCGTCGCGAAAGCTTCGGCGCGCCTTTTCGCGAGATGTGTTCGGCCATGCGGGACGTGGTGAACCACAATGATAATGTTGAGGTGATTTATCCCATGCACCCCAACCCCAACGTGCGGAAGGCGGCATGTGAAATACTCCGGGGACATGAACGAATCCGTCTCGTGGAACCCCTGGGTTATCTGCCCTTCGTGCAACTTCAGAAAAAGGCTTATCTCATCCTCACCGACTCGGGCGGCATCCAGGAGGAAGCCCCCTCCCTGGGCACGCCGGTGCTGGTCATGCGCGACACGACGGAACGGCCGGAGGCCGTTGACGCGGGCGTGTCTAAACTGGTGGGCACAAAGCGGGCGGATATTGCGCGCGAGGTGCAGCAACTCCTTGATAAAGAAGCCGACTACAACCAAATGGCAAGTGCCGTGAATCCCTTCGGCGATGGCCACGCCTCCGAGCGTATCGCCGGCCATTTAGCCGACCTGGCGCAAAACCAGCGCGGAATCCACGCGTGACCCGAAAAATGGATCAACCACGAAATACACGAAAAAAGAAACCTTAAAGGAAGGGGGCCTTCTTTATTTTCTTTTGTGTATTTTGTGTATTTCGTGGTTGAAAAAATTGCCATTAAGTAAGGCAATGATGACATGGACGAGTACTGAACAATCCAAGCCCCACTTTCGCGTGACCACGAATTGAACCGTACGGTCGCGAGACGCGGCGGCAACTGAAAGGACACTTCCAATCCATGAGCAAGCACCTGGACCTGGCCCAACGCATCCTGAAGGTGGCGGAATTACACGGAAAATTTCTTCTCCGCAGCGGCGTGACCAGCGACACCTATTTCGACAAGTACCAGTTTGAATCGGACCCCGCCATCCTGAAGGACATCGCCGAGGGCATGAGCAAAGCCATCCCGGAAGGGACGGAGATGCTGGCCGCCCTGGAAATGGGCGGCATCCCCATTGCCACCATGATCTCCCAGGTAAGCGGGCTGCCCGTGCTTTTCGTGCGCAAGAAAGCCAAGGAATACGGCACCTGTAAGTTTGCGGAAGGCCCGGATCCAAAGGGCAGGAAGCTGCTTATCATCGAGGACGTGGTCACCTCGGGCGGACAGATCATTATCTCCACCAGGCAGCTTCGCGAATTGGGCGCGGTCGTCGATACGGCGCTCTGCGTAATCAACCGCGAGGCGGGCGGCGAGGAAAAGCTGGCGGCGGAAGGTATCGCGCTGGGCGCCCTCTTCACGCGCTCGGCCCTCGAAGCCTCACGTGGATGATTCAAACAACCGGGAGTGGTTGCATGAAAAAAGTATGCGTGCTGGGCCTGGGCTACATTGGTTTGCCCACGGCGAGTGTTCTCGCCACGAACGGCTACCATGTGCTGGGCGTGGACGTGTCGTCCCACGTGGTGGAGACGGTCAACAATGGTGGCATCCACATCGAGGAACCGGGGCTTCAGACCCTGGTACGCGCGGCCACGGGATCGGGAAATCTCCGCGCGGCGCAGGCACCCGAAGGGGCGGATGTTTTCATCCTCGCCCTGCCCACGCCGCTTACTTCCGACAAAAGGGCGGACATGACCTTTGTCACCAGGGCGACCGAGAGTATCGTGCCCTGTCTCTCCAAAGGTTCGCTGGTGATCCTCGAATCCACTTCACCCCCCGGCACCTGCCGGTGCCTGATTCGCCCGCTCCTGGAACGCTCCGGCCTCATCGTAGGCGAAGACATCTTTCTTGCCCACTGTCCCGAGCGTGTTCTACCGGGAAAAATTCTCAAGGAACTCATCGACAACGACCGCGTCATCGGCGGCTACGACGAGGAGAGCGCGCGGCGCGCCCGGGAACTCTATGCCTCCTTCGTGGAGGGCACGATCTTTCTTACCGGTGTGGATACCGCGGAAATGGTGAAGCTTGTCGAAAACACCTACCGCGACGTGAACATCGCCCTGGCCAACGAGACGGCCGTGCTCTGCGAAGACCTGGGCATCAACTTTTGGGAGGTGCGCCGATTCGCCAACCGTCACCCCCGCGTGGACCTTCACCACGCCGGTCCCGGCGTGGGGGGGCACTGCATCTCGGTGGACCCCTGGTTCCTGGTGGAGTTGCAGCGCGAAAAGTCGCGTATCATCCGCATGGCGCGCCAGTGTAATAACGACATGCCCCGCCACGTGGTGTCCTCAGCACTGCGCCTCTTGGAGGGTTTCGACAAACCCAAGGTGGCCGTGTTGGGGCTGGCCTACAAGGGCAATGTGGACGATCTCCGGGAGAGTCCCGCCCTGGCCGTGGTGGAACTGCTCGAAAATGAAGGTATCACGGTGGCCATTCACGACCCGCACGTAACGCGACCGCCTTTCCCGCTCGTGCCGTGCGGGGAATGTATCCAGGGAGCCGATCTGCTCCTGCTCCTCACGGACCACCAGCAGTACCTGAACCTCGACCCCGAAACGGTGGGCGCCGCCATGCGCCATCGCTGCCTTTACGATACGCGTAATCAGCTCGAACACACGGCGTGGAAAGCAGCCGGTTTTCGTGTCCGGGTGCTGGGCGCTGGCAATGGCGTGGGGACGGAATAACACCAACGGTCACAAAGGGATACGGCCCTGTGGGGATAGCGGCCTTCTTCGCAATGACGGACGCGGAAGGCGGTGAACGGTTACAAGAGAGCCTATGCTTCGTTATCAGTCCGTGTTGGTCACAACATGCGGCAGGCGCGGGCCGCGGCGTAGAGGGGCAGCAGGCCCAACGGTCCCCGGCTCGCCACGTAAACCGGCACTTCCCGCGCACGGTAGCGGCTCTTGTGAAATACAAGGCCCTTGAAATGATACACCGGCGAACCCCACCGGCGTAGCGCGAGAAACAGCGCATAGGCGGCGCGTGCGCCCGGTCCATCGGTTCGGGCAAGTTCACCAATACCCCGAAAGGGACTGACCCCGAGACTCAGCACGGGCACCTCCTCGGCACGCAGTTGCTCGATAATGCGCAGGTTGATGGCATCCACCGTGCCTTCGGGAACGCCGTTTCGGTGTCGGAGAATGGTCACCGTGTAGCCGCGGCAGGCACATGCCGCGAACATGGGATCGAGTACCACGAAGGCCACGGGCCGGATCCCCACTTCGGCCACAAACAGCCGTGTTTCCGCCTCGGGCCGGGCAATGTAGGGCCGGGCCAAGAAGGACAATTCCCGGGAAAAGAAGGACTTATTGCGAAGCCATTCCCGGCTGATGGTGTCCAGGGCCGTGCGGGATGTCTGCGTGTCGGGGGCCTCGTATATCCTCACGCCGCCCTGTCGCGCCTTGTTTCGATAATGGCGAAGGTCGGCCTTGCGCTTGCCCCGCAGGCAGAAATCCGCCACGTCGATCTCGCTCTCCACCCCCACGGGCGTCACAAGAAGATCCAGGTCGCGGAGGAGGGCGGCGGTTTCCGTCATGACCTGCATGAAGACCGGGCGGGGCATGGCCTTCACGAAGGAATGCAGCAGATCGGCGCGCCCCTCCGGGGGACACAGGGGATCGCCCAGCACCACCGCGTGCCCCAGGCAGGGGCGATAGGCCACGTAACCCCGCGCCGGATCGCCAAAATAGTGCATGCCCGGCTGCAACGCCGCGTAGGCCAGCGAATGGGTTCCCCACGCCCGCACGATTTCCAGCAAGACGGCCGGACTCGGAGCACTCATGGTTTCGGCATGCGTTCGAGAGTGTGGATGGTCACCTCGGGCGGACAGAAGAAGCGCACGGGCACCATGCAAACCCCCACGCCGGGCGAGGTGTAGCCCCTAAGCTCATGGAAGGTCCAGGGGCCGTTGAGCATGAACCCCGGTTGCTGGGCGTTCCGTACCGGGGCGAAACCGCCGGGCAGACAGATCTGACCACCGTGGGTGTGACCGCAGAGCATGAGATCAATGCCCCGTGCCTGGGCTACCCGGTAAGGTTCGGCGGAATGGCTCAGCAGTATCTTGGTCGCCTCCTGGGGCAAGCCCTTCGTCGCCTTCTCCAGGTTATCCGTTTCATAAAAGTGAGGGTCGTCAATCCCGACGAGATGGATGGCCGCGCCATCGTGCTCCACGGACACATGCTCGTTGATCAGCATGCCCACCCCCATGGCCTCCAGGGGCTGGGTCATTTCAAGAAAATCGTGGTTGCCCAGTACGGCATGGACGGGGGCCTTGATATGCGGTATCAGCCGGGCCGTCTGTTCAAGGGCGGGTGTTATGTCTCCCCAGGTCTCGGCCCGGAAATCGCCGGTGATCACGCAAAGGTCACAGTCTATTTCCCGGACCCGCTCGATAAGCACACGGGTGATGGCCGGTTCAAAATCGAGATGAAGGTCGGTCAGGTGAAGAATGCGGTATCCCTGGAAAGCATCGGGCAGCCGGCGAAGCTGCACGCGGTTCTCCCGGATTCGGAGATTGCGGGCGTTCCGGCGGCCCCACCAGTAGGTTCCCGTGGCCCGCAGCCCGATGTGCAGCGCCCGCCGCACAAAAGGCATGTTCTCCGGATGAAAACGGGTGCGCCCCTGTCCCACGGCCACCGCGGCATGATAGGCCTGGATGTTCATGCGAAGCTGGTAGAGATAGGAGCCCGTTCGCGCCCGCAGTGCTTCGTGGTCGATGGAATACGACGTATCAAGCAAGGCTCGGCCGCGCCTCCCTTCGTCCGATCATGCGGGAAGCTGCCAGGGCGCCCGGTAGTCGGGCATGGCCAACGCCTGTGTTTCGGCGTCTCCCGCGATGGTTCCCGCGGCGCTGTCCCAGGTCAACATGCGGCCCGTGTTGAAGGCAATGTTGCCCAGGTTGAGCGCCACGTGCAGGTTGTAGTGGTTCTCCACATCGCAACTGGGCAATTCGCGGGTCTTGATGCAATTGAGGAATTCACGGTCGTGGTCGGGCCAGTTGCGTTTCCGACGCGCCGGGATGTCGCTTCCGCCCAGTCGCTCGCCTTCGGCAACAATCTCCATGGTGCTGTAGTCGGCCAACAGGGTCGCGTTGGTGCCGTGAAAGGAGGTGCCGAGACGACGGGTGATGCCTTTGCCGCCATGAAACTGAAGACCGTGGCTGCTGGCGCACATGTTGGTCCACTCCATCATGAAATCACCATAGTCCCACAACACGCCGAAAGTATCGGGAATGGTGCTGATATCGTCGGTGGCGTATTTTCCGCCCATGGCCACCACCGACTTGGGTTGGGGCCGGCCCATGGCCCACACCGGCAGGTCCACGATATGGGGCCCCATCTCGTGGATCCAACTGCCGATGAGCTGCTTCACGTAACGATGGTGGCCCGCGTTGAAAATGCTTTCGTTATAGGGCAGTAACGGCGCGGGGCCGCACCACATATCCCAGTCAAGGTCCTTGGGCGGGGCCGCGTTCGCCTGCTTACCGATACCTTTAGGGGCCTCATTGAGCGACAGGACGCAATGTACCTTGGAGATTTTGCCCAGAATACCCGACCGGACGATCTCCACCACATGGTGATAATTCTCCGTGGCGTGAATCTGCGTACCAACCTGGGTGATACGGTGGTTGGCCCGCGCCGCCTTAACCATGGCCTGTCCCTCGGCCGGGGTGAAGCACATGGGCTTTTCGCAGTACACATCCTTGCCCGCCTCGCAGGCCATGATGGTCACCAGCGGATGCCAGTGGGGCGGCGTGGCGCACACGATGGCGTCGATATCGTCGCGTTCGAGAAGATCCCGGAAATCCCTGTAGGCCTTCGCCTTCCCGCCGGTGATGGCCACGGCGGCATCTCGATGGGGGCCATATACATCGCATACAGCCGCCACCTCCACGTCGGCGTGGCGCATGAACCGGTCTTTCAGAAGATGAGTACCCCGGCCCGCGATACCCACGAAGCCCAAGGTGATTTTTTCGTTCGCCGTGGCCCGCCCCGGCGGCGTTTGTCCCCGCAGTTTGGGCCGTCCGGCGCCCCCCGTGGCGCTCATGGTGGCACACCCCGCTCCCAGCCCCACGCCAAGCCCCATGGCGGACGACACCCTCAAGAAATCACGGCGGCCTACTTTGCTCATGATGTTTTCCTCGTTTTCGTGCGAGCCCATTACGGTTGACCCCAACGTTGCATAAAGCCGGCTCAACCGATGACATGGATTCTAAGGGACATTCCCAACGCGATCAAGTAAGGGCACCCCTCTTGCCAATACCGGACTTGATTGTGCATACTTTTACGCGGTCATGGTGTATACTTGGCGTGGAGGGTTACTATGCTTTTGAAGACCACCCGCTTCGGCGATGTGGAGGTTGGCGATGACACCATCATCACCCTTACGCAGCCCATCATCGGCTTTCAGGAATTCCGGCGCTTCGTACTCATGGATGGTCCGCCCGGAAGCGGCCTGAAATGGCTTCAGTCCACCGATTCCCCGGAATTGGCTTTTTTGCTTGTGGATCCGCGTCAGCTTATACCTGATTATACCGTGGACATCGGTCGGCACGAGCTCACGGAACTGGCTGTGTCGGGCGTGTCGGAACTGGAGGTTTATACCCTGTTGGTGGTGCCGGAGGATCCCGCCAAGGTACGGACCAATCTCAAGGCCCCGGTTCTCATTAACGCGCGGCACCGTCTTGGTAAGCAAACGGTGCTTGAGAAGAGTGACTACCCCATCCAGTTCTTCCTTGCGCAGGCGGACCGGGGGGCATCAGAGCCCAAGGAGGCGGCCAATGCTCGTTTTGACTCGTAAGGAAAACGAGAGCATCATGATCGGCAACGACATTGAGGTGAAGGTGCTTGATCTGCGCGACAACCAGGTGAAACTCGGCATCGTGGCGCCCCGGCAGGTGGCGGTGCATCGACAGGAAGTTTATCTGGCCATTCAGGCGGAGAATGCCGAAGCGGCCGCTGCGCCCGAAGCCGATGGCATATCGAAACTCCTGCCTCATTAGGAAAGGCACTTCACATGGATGTGATCATTGACGGTTCCGGTGATTTTGACCTTCGGGGCGAGCCCGAGGATTTGCTCGTCGTGGTCGCCATGGTGAACGATCATCTCCGGGAGCGTGGCCGCAGCCTGGTGCGGCTCGAAGTGGACGGGGAGGTCATTCTCCCGGACACCTTGACGGAGAAACTTGCGGGGAAGGCGCCGGCGGAGGTGGGGGTGATTCGTTGCGAAAGCGAGGAGATTGCCAGCCTGGTGAATAACTGCCTTTCCGAGCTTCGCACCGCCTTGCCCGAGCTGCCCGTGGTGTGCCGCCACCTGGCGGAGGTTTTCCAGGGAGAAAGCCCCGAGGAAGGGTATGATTCTTTTCGTGAACTCGTCGAGATTTGGCTGCACGTGAAGCGACGGGAAAAACTCATCTGCGATGCCCTGGACATGGATGCGGATGCCTTGGAGGTGGAGGGCCGCAAGGCCTCGGTCCTCTACCAGGAACTCAACGGTTTTCTCGAAGAAGCGGCCCAGGCGCTGCAGGACGGAGATACCGTGTTGCTGGGCGATCTGCTGGAGTATGAGCTTGCCCCCCGCGCTGAACTGGAGGCCGCCATCGTGGATGAAATACAGGCGCGCAGCCAACCCAAGGGCGGTTAGCGTGGTGGCCGCGGTTGAGGCGGTCCCTTCGGATATGTGGACAACGGACCGTCCCCTATGACACAGCCACGGGTGCTTACATTCAACTTCCACGAGCCTTACCTGTGCCTCATGGCCAAGACAGGCATCCCGCTGGACGTGGGTATCTATGAGGAAGGCCCCCTGGCACGCCCGTGGCACACCCTCTATCGTCCCCCCCCGCCCAACCTGAATCTCCTGCCGGAACGGGCATGGCGCGCGGCTCTTGACGCCGGGAAGTATGACGTCGTAATCGCACAAAACGAGAATAACGCCCTCGACATCCTTTCCGCGTCGGGCGCGAAGATCCTCTTGTGTCACAACCGGCGCGACTTCCTTATCACCACGGTGACCGTGGAACGGGGTGACCCGACGGCGCTTTTCTCTCAACTCCTGCATCGCCTGCGGGAAAGCTTTCAGTTTGTCTACATATCGGCGTCGAAGCGTGACAGCTACGGCATTCCCGGTCGGGTGATTCCGCCGGGAATGGACCTGGCCGATTGGGGCGGATATCACGGGACCGAGGCCACGGTGCTGCGCGTGGGAAACACCATGCGCGGGCGCAATCTCATGTTCGATGTGGACTTCCAGGAGGAGGTGTGCGCCGGGCTGCCCTGCCGGGTGGTGGGCACCAACCCGGGGATTGCGGGGGCCGCGCCCGCGCCGAGTTTCGAGGCCCTGTTGGCGCACTACCGGGGGAAACGCTGCCTGCTCCACGTGTCGCGCAAGGAGTATGAAGACGGATACAACCTGGCCATGCTTGAAGCCATGGCCTGCGGCATGCCCGTGGTCGCCCTGGCCAATCCCACCTCGCCCATTACCGACGGGGTGGATGGTTTCACGAGCTACAGTCCCCTGGTATTGCGCCGCCGCCTGCGGCAGTTGCTTGATGATCCCGGCCTGGCGCGGGAGATGGGCGCGCGGGGACGCGAGACGGTGGCCCGGCTTTTCCCGATGGAGGCTTTCGCCGAAGGGTGGCGGCGTGCCATTCTCGATGCCGCCGAGGGCCGGGTTCCGAAGGAAAGCCACGCGCCAGTCTCGGAGTCGGGCCGTCCCCGGCTGCTCATGCACTTCATCACCTCGCCCATGACCACGGGCCGGTACATGGAGGAGGGCGCCCAGCCCCAATGCGATGTCCTGACCGCCGGGTACCGGCTCGACGAGGCCGTACTGCGTCTGTGGGGCCTTCCTGAACCGATTCCCGCCTATCGCGGCCAGCAGGTTCCCCAGGAATTTGAGGCACCTTACGCCGATTTGCTTCGGGCATTGCCTCGCGGTTTCGACGATGCCCATTACCTGTGGGTGGACTGCGGGCAACACGACTTGCCGGAGGATCTGGATTGCCTGCCCTTCCCCAAGGCGCTCTATTTGATTGACACCCACGTTGCCTTGGAGCCGCGCCTGGAGATGGCGCGGCGTTTTGACACCGTCTTTCTCGCGCAAAAGGGACAGCTTCGGGCTTTTCAGGACGCGGGCATCGAAAACGTGTCATGGGTGCCCCTGGGGTGTTCCCCCGCGTTGCACGATGTGGGAGAACAGGAACGCACGCTGGACGTGGCCTATGTAGGCAGTTTCAGCACCGAGGAAGGTGACCGGCGCGGCAATCTCCTCCGCCGCATCGGCGAAGGGTTTCCAAACCATTTCATCGGTCGTGCATGGCCGGAGGAGATGGCCCGAATCTACGGCCGCGCCAGGATTGTGGTCAATGCCTGTCACAACCGCGACGTGAACATGCGCGTTTTCGAGGCCCTGGCTTCCGGCGCGTTGCTTATTACGGATGAAGCGGAAGGATTGGAGGAACTCTTTGAAGACGGAAAACACCTGGTGATCTACCGGGATGACGAGGAGGTGTTCGGGTTGATTGATCGGTATCTTGCCGATGACGCCGCCCGTACACGCATCGCGCGGGCGGGTCGTGACCGGGTGCTGCGGGAGCACACCTATACGCACCGGATTGAAACCATGACGCGCCTTATGGCCGAAACCAAGGTGAAGCGGGCGGGGGCTGGACAGCTCAAGAAGCAGAATTACTACCAATGTGAGCGCCGGGAGCTGATACCTTTTGTCCCCCTGCGAACACAACGATTGCTCGATGTGGGCTGTGGCGAAGGCGTCCTTGCGCGGACCCTCAAGAAGGAACGGGGCATTGCCTTTGTCGCGGGACTGGAGTATGTTGCCGAAGCCTGCGCACGTGCGGCGGGTGTATTGGACCGCGTGATCCATGGGGATTTGGAGACCATGGACCTGCCTTTCGAGGATGGTTATTTCGATTGTATTATCTGTGCCGACGTGCTGGAGCACCTGGAAGATCCCACGGCGGCCCTGCGCAAGTTGGGGCGGGTGCTCGCGCCCGAAGGTGTTATCGTTATCAGCATACCCAACGTGCAATACCACGAAGTTATCGCCATGCTGGCGTCCGGGGCCTGGACCTACATGGACAAGGGCATCATGGATTCGACCCATTTGCGTTTCTTCACCCGTGAGGCCTGCGTGCGCCTGGTCGAGGAAGCCGATCTTGAATTGGCCGATATCCGGCCTCTTTCCATGCGCGATCCCAGCCATTGCCCCCGGGATGAAGATGGCACGCTTCGCCTCGGGAAGGTCACCATCCGGGATGTGAGCGACCGGGAATACGAGGGCTTCCTGACGTATCAATACGTGGTTCAGGCGTGCCGGAAAGGGGTGGATCGGCTGGCGGGCGCGCGGCGGGCGCTCGCGGCGAACGAGAATGAGCTGGCCTATGCCCTGGCCGTGGACGCCGTGGGGGTGGACGACTATGAACAGCGCCGCATTATCGCCCGTTCGCTGGCGCGGCTGGGGCAGCTTGAAAAGGCGGAGCAGCACTATCGTTACCTGTTGGATCTGCGGGAAGACCCCCATGTAATGGGCGAGTACGGCATTCTCCTGGTGGGGATGAATCGTACCGGCGAGGCGCGCCCCCTGCTGGAGAAGGCCATCGAGGCCGACCCGGAATATGGACGTGCCCGCGGGGCGCTCGGATTGGTGTACTGCCTGGAAAACCGGGCGGAGGAAGCCTATATCTGCCTGGAATCGGCCCTGCGGTCGAGCTTTGAACACACCTCCCTTCTCACGCATTTCATGGGCGCCGCCCGCGAGACCGGGCGGGTCGCCGAAGCGGCCGCGCTGGTAGGCGACTTTGCCGAGTTCTATCCCGGCAATTTCGACATCGCCTGTCAGCACGCGGCGTTGTTGATGGACGCCGGAAAAACGAAACAGGCGCGGGAGCGTCTTGACCTGGTACTTATGTTGAACCCCGAACATGAGCAGGCGCGGGCATTGCTCGCCCGACTCACCCCGCCGGAGTGACATGCTGAAACCCCTTCACGAGTGGAAAGCGGAACTGGCGGCGTGCCCCATCCCCGACTGCCTCGAAGTGTCGGAAAGCCGGGAGGGGGCGCCCACCTTGCGGGCCGGGAAGGTCTACCTCCACAGCCGGTACAACCCGGCGCAGGAGGCCACGCGCCTGGTGGAGTCGGCGGAACTGGACGCCGAACGTCCGGTGCTGGTACTCGGGCTGGGCTTGGGCTACCACGCGCGGGTGTTGGCTGAACGGGGCTTTGACGTGGTGGTGGTTGAACCCGACCCCGCTGTCGCCCGGCTGGCCGTGGAAGGTCCCATGGCCGGGAGCACCATCCCGTTGGGGGTGGGCGACGCGGAGGCCATCGCCGCTTCCGAGGTGTTCCGGGCCTTTGCGCGACGTATGCCCCAGCTCCTGGTCCACCCGCCCACGGCGCGGCTTCACCCGGCCTTCGCGGAAGCCCTGCCCGGCCTGCTGGCCAAGGCGGCCCTGGAGGGACAACACCTCAGTATCGCCGTGGTGGGGCCGCTCTATGGCGGTTCCCTGCCCATCCTGGGGTACCTGTCCAACGCCTTCCGCAAACTGGGCCACCGCGTGCTGGAAGTGGACAACCGGGTGGGGCACGGTCTTTACACCGCCATCCGGGAGAGCGTGACCGGAACAACCCCCCAATCCCAACTCAGCCAGATGCTTACCAACGTGTTGAGCGAATGGAGCTATGCGCGGGTGGCTGAGTTCAACCCGGAGATCTGCATCGTGTTGGCCCAGGCGCCCGTGGGGCCCACCTTCCCCGGACGCCTCGCGGAAAAGGGCATTGTCTCCGCTTTCTGGTACGTGGAAAACTGGCGGCACATGCCCTATTGGAAAGACATTGCGCCGCACTACGATTACTTCTTCCACATTCAGCCGGGTGAGTTTGAACGGCAACTGGAAGCCGCGGGCTGTACCAGCCACGCCTTCGTGCAGACCGCCTGCGACCCCGATGTTCACCGTCCCGTCGAACTGACGGAAGAGGAAAGGAAACGCTATGGCTGCGACGTGTCGTTCGCGGGCGCGGGGTACTTCAACCGCATCCAGACCTTCAAGGGGCTGACGGACTACGACTTCAAGATCTGGGGCGTGAATTGGCGCGACCGGGACCTGGCGAGGAACGTGGCGGGGGAGGAACGGTTCTTTTCCACGGAAGAGTACATGAAGATCGTGGCGGGCTCGAAGATCAACCTGAACCTTCATTCGAGCAGCCATCACGAGGGCGTGGACCCCAAGTGCGATGCCATCAACCCGCGTGTTTTCGAGGTGGCGGCGGCGGGGGGCTTCCAGGTCTGCGACCCCTGTATCGGCCTGGACCAGCTCTTCGACTTCGAGACGGAGATGCCCGTCTACCGGAACCTGGCGGAATGCCGGAAGCTGCTGGACCATTATCTCGCCCATCCGGAGGAGCGCGAAGCCGTGGCGCGCCGTGCGCGGGACCGCGCCCTGAAGGACCACACCTACGAGCAGCGGGCCAAACAGATGCTCGACCTCCTCCTGACGCGCCACGGCGGTCGTATTCTCAAGCGGGGCGTACGGGTGCAGCACACGGTCGAGGAGATGGCCGAACGGCTCGGGCCGGATTCCGATCTGGGCGCCTGGCTGGCCACGCTCCCCAAGGGCCTCTCCTTCACCCACGAGGGCATCGAACCCATCCTGCGCAAGGGGGGCGGAAACATGCCCTACCCGGAGCAACTGTTCACCTATCTCTCCGAGGTGCGCCAATTCGCCGAGATGCTGTTGAAGGAGCGCCGGTGATGCGTATTCTTGTCGCACAGACCACGCGCATGGGTGACGTGCTCCAGACCTCGCCGCTCATCCAGGAACTGCGCAACAAGTACCCCGACGCGCACATTGCCGTGCAGGTGCGCCGCATGGGCAAAACGATTGCCGAGCGCCATCCGGCCGTGGACGAGATCATCGTCTACAACGAGGACGACATGTTCCTCCACCTGCGCGCACGGGACTCCAACCGCCTTCTCGAAGCCTACGAAACGGCGGACGCACAGATCCGGAAGCTGCGTGAAGGCAACTTCGACGTGGCCTACAACGTGACCCACAGCATCGCCTCGGCCATGCTCATGAAAATGGCCGGTATCCCCAACGTGGTGGGTGCCGATCTATCCGATGAATGGCAGTTTGTGCTGCGCGGACGATGGACCACGTACTTCTTCACCAGTGTCCACAGCCGCGATTACAACGACCTGAACCTGTGCGATATCACCCGGAACTTCGTGCGGGACGCCCCGCCGTGCCGCAGGCTGGTCTTTGCTCTGAATGACGAGGACCGGGCCTTCGTGGACGACCTCTTCGCCCGGCACAAGATAGGCCCCGATGATTTCGTGGCGTGTTTCCAGCTCGGCGCGAGCGAGGAGAACAAACGCTGGCCCGAAACGCGCTTCGCCGAACTGGCCCGGCGCCTGGTGGAGAAACACGGGGCACGCATTTTCCTCGTGGGCGTTGCCGAGGAAGCGCCCCTGGGCGAACGTTTCGCGGAAACGGCGCCCGGCCTGGCCGTTCCCCTCTATGGCAAGACCACCATTCCCCAACTCGCCGCCTTGCTCGAACGCAGCCGCGTACTGGTGAGCAACGACACGGGCACCATGCACATCGCCGCCTCCGTGGGCTGTCCCATCGCCCTGGTGTCCGTCGGCCACGTTCACTACCGGGAAACCGGGCCCTACGGCGAAGGCCACTGCGCCATCGAATGGCGACGGGAACGGCTGGGCCGGTCGGATTTCGTGCCGGGGGCCGCGGAAACACGCGACCGCATCACGGCGAGGCAGGCGGAGCTGGCCGTGGAGGTGGTGCTCCGCGACGATCCGGCGCGGCCCGTGCGGCAGTTGACCGAGGATGAAACGCTGCGCCCGGTGGATCTCTATGTGACGCGCTTCGCCCCCGATGGCGCGCTGCAATTCTACCCCGTGGTGCGCCGGCCCATGGCCGAGCGCGATTTCGTGCGCATCGCCTACCGGGCCATGTGGCTGGATTACCTGGACAACCACCTCGACAAGAAAGTGGAGACGGAGAGCCTGGCGCGCATGTTGCGGCACTTTGAGGGGCTGGAGGTGGATGACCTGGATGTCTGGCGAAAAGCGCTTCATAAAGCCTTTGATGGTTTGGCGTCCATGGCGCAGCGGGGCGTGCAACGCACGGAGAAACTTATCGAGGCGCTGCGCAAGGGTAAGGGCGCCGCGCAGGCCAAACAACTGGTGGCCGAACTCATGGCCATCGACGAGGAGGCCCGGGTCCATGGCGAGTTGAATCCGCCCTGCAAACCCCTCGTCCTCATGGCCCGTTTCGAACGGGACAACCTGGAAGGGGCGGACCCCATGGTGCTGGCAAAGACCACCCTCGAAATCTATCGCGCCTGTTTCACCCGCGCACGCCTCATGACCCGGAAGATCGACCGTATCGCCGCATTGTGGGAAGGGTGACGGACCGGCACGGACGAACACGGACAATACTGAAAACGCCTCATGGTCCGTGTTCGTCCGTGAAAGTCCTCACGCCCCGAAAAACAGGGACAGACCCGTCTACGCTTTCGCAAAAGGGTACTTTCGCTATCGCGCAACGGCTCGTGCCTCGCTTCGGTGGGTCAGTCCCTGTTTTTTTGAAGCGCCTCGTGAAAACGCTCCCACAGATCTTCCTGATCCTCCAATCCCACGGAAACCCGTACCAGCCAGCGTGACACGCCCAACGATTCAGCCCAGTCCAGTTCGCCGTAATGCGCCAGCAGGGTATAGGGGCAGGCCATGGTGAAATTGTTGCCCAGGCTGGGGCCCTTGCAGACCCGGAGCCGGTCGTAGAAGGCCACCGCGTGCTTTGGGGCGTCCTTCAGCAGCAGGGAGAAGAGCCCCCCATACCCCCCGCCGGGGCGCATGGACCGGGCGTAGTGTTCCCGGTGTTCAAACTTCGGGTAGTACACCCGCGCCACCGCGGGATGTTCCGCCAGCCGTTCGCACAGCGCTTCCGCCGTCGCGTTGATCCTTCGCATTCGCTCGGCGAAGTCACGGGAATTGGCTTCCAGCGCCACCGCGTCGTCTCCGTACAGCAAGTCCTCGTGGTGCTTTCGCAGCCGGGCACCGTGGGCGGCATGGAACGGCGATGCCTCGTTCAGGATCAGCGCCCCCGCCATCACGTCACCTTTGCCCGAAAAATGTTTCGTCAGGCTCGTCATCACCAGGTCGGCATGGGGCCGGAGGTCGGTGTTGACGCAGGTGCCCGCCGTGTCGTCCATGATGAGGGGCACCCCGTGCCCGCGCAACAGGGCCGACAGTCGCGGCAGATCGACGCTCTGAAGCAGGGGATTACCGGGAAATTCGCACACCACCGCCGCCACGGTCTCGCGGCGAAGCAGCCCCGCCAGTGCGTCCCAATCCTCCGGTGGATTCACGATGTGGGCCCCGGGGCCGGTGGCGCGCTGCACCTTCAGCACGTCCACGTAGGGAAAACCCAGTTGCACCGTCTTCGCGCCCGGTGCTTCCGCGCGGACCACGCGCAGGGCCTCCGACAGGGCGGCCATGCCCGAAGGATAGAGGAAGACGTCCCTCGTTGGCACGCCGCTCAACCTGGCCAGGCGCGCGCGGAGGCTTTCCCTGGCAGCCGCGCTGTCTTCCGGGGGGGGCGTTCCCTCGACTGCGGCCAGGGCATGGCGGGAACTCACCACCTCCCCGAAGTGCATCCAAAAGTGGCGGGCTTCCTCGTAGGCCGCCTCGGGGAGCACCGCCGCCACGATGCCGTGGCTGCCGAAGTCTTCTAGGCGCGTGGGGAAGGCGCCTCGTTCCCGGAGAAAGGCCGCGCACCGTTCCGCCACGGCCCACGACGGAAAGGCCACCGCCGTCTCCCCCCGCCCTGCGAAGCGATCCGAGCATACCGCGAAAAGCCGCCGCACATAGGGGTGCATGACGAAACGCGGATAACCGCACCACAGGCGCTCCATCACCGCCGAATCACCCTCCTCGTAGCCAACCACATGGTCCCAACACGGCATCGAAACCGACACCGCGTGGGGGGAATCCGGCAGCGGTTTGCCAAGGTCGCTCCGCTGCCACAAGGGGTGTGTTAGAAGGTCCGACATGGAAGTTTACTGTAGCACAGGGGCGACAGGCCGCCGCAAGAAGTGCTACTTGAGAAAAGATGGTTTTCAGCGCGCCTGGCACAGGATGGCGGGTGAACAAAGTCAGGGCTGAAGCTTGGCGATCTTTCGCAGTCGGTATACTTCCTGGTCGCTGAGGTAACGCCATTCGCCGGGGCGCAGGCCGTGGGCGCGGACGCCACCAAAGGCCACGCGGTGCAGGGAGCGGACCGGATGGCCTACCGCGGCACACATGCGCTTGACTTCGCGTTTGCGTCCTTCGCGGAGGGTGAGACGAAGGCGGGAGGTGTGGGGGCCGGCGTCCAGGATAACAGCCTTCGCGGGGGCGGTCATGCCGTCTTCCAGCATGATACCCTTGGCCAGCTTGCGGGCTGTATCCGCGTGGACACGCCCCTGTACCCAGGCGAGATAGACCTTGCCCACCGCATAGGCGGGATGAAGCAGGCGGTGCGCCAGTTCGCCGTCATTGGTGAGAAGAAGCACGCCTTCCACATCCATGTCGAGACGGCCCACGGGAAAAACACGCGTCGGCACCCCCTGGATCCAATGGAGCACGGTTTTTCGGCCGTGGGTATCCTTGGCGGTGGTTACGGTGCCCTCGGGTTTGTTGAGAACGATGTAAACCTTTTTGTTCTGGCCAACGGGCTTGCCGTCCACCCGCACATCATCGTGTTGGGGGTCCACTTTTGCGCCGATGGCGGCGGCGGCGCCATTTACGGACACACGCCCTTCCTCGATGAGTTTCTCCGAAGCACGGCGGGACGCAACGCCGCATTCCGCGAGGTATTTTTGCAGGCGTAACACCGATTCAGCCCATTTCCTGCAATTCGTCAAGCGTGGGAAGATCCTTGAGGGTCCCCAGGCCAAAGGTTACAAGAAACTCGTCGGTGGTGCGGAAGAGCTTGGGCCGTCCGGGCAGGTCGGCCACGCCGGAAACCTTGATGAGGCCCCGTTCCTGCAACTGGTCGAAAGCGTGGGAGACGCTCACGCCGCGCACGGCTTCCACCTCGCCGCGGGTGACGGGCTGTTTGTAGGCAATGATGGCGAGGGTTTCCAACACGGCCTTGGAAAGACGCTTACTCCTTTTCACCTGAAAGAGTCGCCGAATGTACGGCGCGTAGGCGGGGCGCGTTACGAGTTGGTAGCCGCCGCCAATCTCACGCAGGGTAAAGGGCAGTTCTTCGTCCGTCTCAATCGATTCCCGCAGTTCTTCCAGCAGCATGCCGACCACGTCGGGATCCACGTCGCCCAGGCCTTCGGAAAGTCGTTTGGCGCTCATGGGGCGGTCACTGGCGAAGAGCATGGCATAGAGGGTGCGACGCGACTCTTCGCGGCCGAGGGTTTCCATCGGCTCCAGTGTTTCAATCGCTTCTTGCGTCCCTTCCTCGGGCGGATGCGTGGCGTCCTGTGTCTCTTCCGGCATGGTCAATCCGTCGATTCGAGGCTAAAGTGTCAGGTTCATAACGTCGGCAAGGGGCCGGATCTGGGTCATCAGGTCCTGGAACTTCTCCGGCTTGAGCGATTGCTGGCCATCGGAAAAAGCCACCTCGGGGTCGGGATGGACCTCGACCATGATGCCGTCGGCCCCGGCGGCCACCGCGGCCCGTGCCATGGGGGTCACCAGGTCCCAATGCCCGCTGGCGTGACTGGGGTCCACCACCACGGGGAGATGGGTGTATTTCCGCAATACGGGCACCGCCTGAATATCCAGGGGGTTGCGTGTTTCCGTCTCGAAAGTGCGGATGCCCCGTTCGCACATCACCACGTTGGGGTTGCCCTCCGACATGATGTACTCGGCGGACATGAGAAACTCATTAATGGTGGACATCATGCCCCGCTTGAGGAAGACGGGCTTGTCCGTTTGACCGACGGCCTTAAGCAGGCCGTAATTCTGCATGTTTCTCGCGCCAATCTGGAGCATGTCGGCGTGGGCGGATACCAACGGCACCTGCTCCACGGTCATCACCTCGGTAACCACGGGCAAGCCATGGGCCTTTCCCGCCTTTTCCAGCAGGAGCAGACCCTCCTCCTCCATTCCCTGGAAACTGTAGGGCGACGTGCGCGGTTTGAAAGCGCCACCGCGCAGGAGATGGGCGCCCGCTTCCTTCACCGCCTTCGCGGTCACGTTTATCTGCTCCTCCGACTCCACCGAACAGGGGCCGGCCACCACGCAGAAATGTCCCCCCCCAATCTTGACGCCGCCCACTTCCACGACACTGGGCTCATGGCGCACCTCCACGCCCGCCAGCTTGAAAGGCTTGAGAATGGGAAACACCTGTTCCACGTGGGGCAGGGCTTCGAGGGCGGTGAGACGATGCTTGCCCCGTTCGTCACCCACGGCGGCGATCACGGTACGCTCCACCCCCCAGATAACGTGGGCCCTGTATCCCATCTCCTCCACGCGAGACACAACGTGTTCCACGTCGCTTTTCTCGCGTGAAGCCATGACGATTATCATTTCGTTAAAGTCCTTGTTTGTAGGGGATTAGCGCTCTTCCGGAAGGCCGGAAGTATACGCCCGGAAAGGGGGGAAAAGCAATGACTGCACCGTTGCGCGAATTGGTCTTTCGCCCCGTTAACCCGGATATTTCACCCGCTTCGTCGTGAGCAGGTGCAGATTGGGTCAGGTCAAGGCCCTGCGAGACGAGGCGATGGCAATAGGGGGGCCAATGGGAGCCTGCCGGCTCCACAGTCGGGGGCGGCTGTGCCACATGAGAAATGGCGCATCGAAACGCACCTCATACTGCCCTGTCGCCCTGCTTTCACAAAAGAGGACTTTCCCTTTCGCCCAACGCTTCGCGTCTCGCAATGACGGTTTATTAAGGGGCATGAACGGTTACAGAAAAAGAAAGGCAGAGCATCAAGCCCTGCCCTCAACAAGATGAATTTGTAATCTTCCGGTCTTTCCTAGAAAAGCCAGCCGAAGAGGAAGTCAAAAATGTCTTCGATCAAATTCCAAATCGCGTCAAAGATATCGCCTAACCAACCCAACATGATCCAATCCTCCTATTGCGGTGCAATCTCACTTTCGGGCCAAGACACACAATCGTCCCGGCTCCACATGCCTGAATCTAAACACAGCCGGTCCCACGGAATCAAGTCGGTGAAGATCCCGGGTGGAATGACATGGCAACAAAAAACGCTCCCACGTCGGATTGTGGGAGCGTGTGCATGGTGGGTGATGGCAGCGCCTGATTCCGTCCCTGTTCAGATGCGCTTGCCCCGCCTGCCGCGTTTGAAAGCCATTCCGCCGAGGCCCAGCGCCAGCAAGGCCGCCGTGGCCGGCTCGGGAACAGGATTCGAGGTGGGTGAATTCATGACGAATCCAACTTCCACGTCACCGCCGCCGCCCACGAATACCAGACCACTGAGATCCAGCGTTACGCTGTAGTCGGTGACACTCCACGAAGCCAAGTCGCCCAAGCCGTAGCTGCTGCCTCCACCCAAGACAGTGGTGAGGTCTTGAATGACCGTGCTGGTGGGT
The DNA here is from genome assembly GCA_024278275.1 of Candidatus Hydrogenedentota bacterium. GTDB lineage: Bacteria > Hydrogenedentota > Hydrogenedentia > Hydrogenedentales > JAJRTN01 > JAJRTN01. Next base: position 37,889 of record JAJRTN010000106.1, on the reverse strand, counting down.
GTGCCGCCGGGGGAATCCAGCCACTGAAGGTCGGATATGGTAAGTGAAGTGCCCGGCGAGACGGTGAAATCTTCTCCGCTCTCTTTCCACATGTCAATGTTGAGGATATAGTCGGCCCCACTGCCGCTCCAACTGGGAAACAGGTCAATATCGAAATGAATCAGATCGGTGGTGTCGAAAAACTCGAATTCGAGGTCGAATTCGTCCACGAGAGCCGTGCCCGTGTCATTTGAACTGCCAAACACCAGTGCGCCATCGACGCTGTCCCCGGTAAATGTGGCGCTTGCCATGCCCTGAACGGCGATCAACCCAAAGGCCATAACCATGATCACAGAATACCGCATGTCCCGTTTCCCTCGCATCGACGGCATGAAGCCGTTTGGTTGCTGCCCATAAGTTCTTTGTATAGTATCCACAATATAGCAAGTCCCGTGCCTAAGTTTGAAGTCTCTTTGGAACATATTGTTACAACACAACTTATCAATACTATCAAGGCCATTACCCTTGGGGAAGAACATGGTTCTAAACACATATTGTTCATAACTGACAAAGTTGTGTTCCGTGGGTTGTCGGTGTCAACATGACCTGGGTGCCTCAAGGCAAGGGGGTAACGGCTCACGGAACCCCGTGGGAATGAATTGGGAGGAGAAAAAAGCGGCGCCGTTTGCGCATCCCTTTTGGGGGGATGGACGAACGGCGCCGCGGGAATCCGAACGTTTGCGCTAGAACAATCCCGTTACCTTACCGGTCTTGGTGTCCACGTCGATGCCGCGGTACGCCGGGTCGGAGGCGGTGCCGGGCATGAGCTTGATGTCGCCGGCCACGGGGACAATCAGCCCCGCGCCACGGTAAAGCAGGATGTCGCGCACGGGCAGGGTCCAGCCTTTGGGCCGTCCCTTGAGCGTGGGATCGTGCGACAGGCTCAGGTGGGTTTTCACCATGCAGATGCCGAGTTGGTTGATGGCGTCGTCGCCCTGGATCATGGTCAGCCGGTTGCGGGCTTCCGGACTGAAGGAGACCCCGTCCGCGCCGTAGACCTTGGTGGCGATGCGGTTGATCTTGTCCTCCACAGAAAGGCCGTCCTCGTAAAGGAACTGGAAGGAAGGCTTCTCTTCGCAGGCCTCCACGACGGCCTCGGCGAAATCGGTGGCGCCTTCGCCGCCTTTTTCCCAGTGCTTCGATACGGCGACGCGCGCGCCGAGGGCCTGGGCGGCATCCTGGATCACCTTTACCTCGTCGTCGGTGTCGGTATAGAAGTGGTTGATACAGACCACCGGAGAAACGCCGCTCATCTTCATGGTCTCGATATGGGCCACGAGGTTCTCGATACCCTTCTCGACCAGTTCGGGATGGCCTTCGGTGTACACGGGGTCGAGGGGTTTTCCGGGCGCGACGCGGGGACCGCCGCCGTGCATCTTGAGGGCGCGCACCGTGGCGACCAGGATGCCGCAATCGGGCGTGAGACCGCTCATGCGGCACTTGAGGTTCCAGAACTTCTCGAAGCCTATGTCCGCGCCGAAGCCGCTTTCGGTCACGTGATAATCGGTCAGCTTGAGGCCCAGCCGGTCGGCGATGATGGAGGACTGGCCGATGGAGATGTTGGCGAAAGGTCCCGCGTGAACCAGCACGGGCTGCCCCTCGATGGTCTGCATGAGATTGGGGTTGATGGCGCGGACCATGAGGGCGGTCATGGCGCCACCCACTTCGAGATCGCCGGTGGTCACGGGGTTGCCGCCCTTGTCGTAGGCCAGCACGATGTTTTCCATGCGCTTCCGCATGTCCGCCATGTCCTTCGACATGCACAGGATGGACATCACCTCGGAGGACACGGTGATCTGGAAACCGGAGCGGAACATGAAGCCGTCCATCTTTCCGCCGATGCCGATAATGATGTCACGCAGGGCCTGGGCGCAGAAGTCCATGGTCCAGCCGACGGAAACATTACGGGGATCGATGTTCAGCCGGCGCAGGTTTTTCTTCTCCAGTACACTGTCATTGTAGTTGAACTCATGCTGCATGCGGCTCGTGAGGGCCACCATGCCCAGGTTGTGGGCGTTGTTGATGGCATCGATATCGCCCGTCATGCCCAGGCTGAACTCGGAAAGGGGAATGCACTGGGCCAAACCGCCGCCGGCCGCTGATCCCTTGATGTTGAAGGTCGGCCCGCTCGAAGGCTGGCGAATGGCGGCCATGGATTTCTTGCCGATCCGGGCCAGGCCCTGTACCAGGCCGATGGTGGTCGTCGACTTACCCTCGCCCAGGGGGGGGGGGGTGATGGCGGAAACATCTATGTATTTCCCGTTGGGCCGATCCTGGAGGCGCTCCAGCATTCGGGTAAAGTTCAACTTGGCGAGGTGGTGGCCATAGGGCAGCAGTTCCTCCTGCTCCACGCCCATTTCCTCGGCCAGTTGGTAGACTGTTTTCATGTCACCTTCCGCCGCGGCGGCAATCTCCCAGTCCTTCATTTTTGTCGGGTCGAGTTTCGTGGCACCCATCGTCTCTTTCCTTTGTTATCGGGCATTTCAGCCGGAATCGTGGTCACCGTTACGGATTTCTTCACCCATCCCACGCACATCGTGGGGTGAAATTGCGCGGAGCGTACCGCCGTGTCCCCCGCAATGTCAAGAAGGAGGCCGGAACGGGGTTGGACCATGTGGATATCGTGAACCCGCATTGATCCCGCGGTCCTCCGTGGGAATGGGAGAAGGGTGACAAGCCGCCACGCTGCCCCCAACACCCTGCCCTGCAAGAACCTCCATCTTCGCTTACACCTCCTTCGTCATCCGGACGGCGCAGGCCTTGTATTCGGGGATCTTGGCGATGGGGTCGAGGGCTGCGATGGTCAGGGCGTTGGCGGCGTGCTCGTGGAAGTGAAAGGCCAGGAACACGGTACCGGGGGCGACGCGCTTGGTCACGTTGGCGGGCAGGGCGATCTCGCCGCGCCGCGAGACCACCTGGACCGTGTCGCCGGGCTTGACGCCCATTTTCCGCGCGTCGCTCGGGTGCAACTCCAGCGTGCCGTGGGGCACCAGGTCGTCCAGCACCTCGCAACGGCGGGTCATGGTGCCCGTGTGCCAGTGTTCCAGGACGCGCCCCGTGGTGAACACGAAGGGGTAGTCCTTGTCGGGCAGTTCCTGGGGCGGGAGGAAACGAATGGGATGGAACTTGCCTTTCCCCCGGGTGAACTGGTCCCGGTGCAGGATCTTTGTGCCGGGGTGATCCCGGTTGGGACACGGCCACTGCAAACCGACCTTTTCGATGCGGTCGTAGCGGATGCCGCCGTAGCTGGGGGTGAGCGAGGCGATTTCATCCTGCACCGCCGAGGCGTCCGGGTAGTTCATGGGATAGCCCATGCGCGTGGCCACGTCGCAGAGGATGCGCCAGTCCTCGCGGGCCTGGCCGGGAGGTCGGACGGCTTTCCGCACGCGCTGTACGCGCCGCTCGGTGTTGGTGAAGGTGCCGTCGCGCTCGGCGAAGGAGGTGGCGGGAAGCACCACGTCAGCTAGCTCGGCGGTCTCGTTCAAGAAGATGTCCTGCACGACGAGGAAATCGAGTGCTTCCAGGGCCTCGCGCACATGGTTGATATCGGGATCGCTGAGCATGGGGTTCTCGCCCATGATATATAGTCCCCGGATCTCCCGGTCGATGGCGGCGTTCATGATCTCGACGACGGTCAGGCCTACCTCGCCGGAGAGGGGAACGCCCCAGGCCGCCTCGAACCTGGCGCGCACCGCCGGGTCGTCGACCTTCTGGTAGCCGGGATAGACATTGGGCAACGCGCCCATGTCGCACGAACCCTGCACGTTGTTCTGGCCGCGCAGGGGGTTGACGCCCGCGCATTCCTTGCCCACGTTGCCGGTGACCATGGCCAGGTTGGCGAGGGAAAGGACGTTGTCCGTACCGGTCGTGTGCTGGGTGATGCCCATGGAGTAGACGATGGACGCCGCGGGGGCGGCGGCATAGAGCCGGGCCGCGCGGCGGATGTCCCCGGCGGGTACGCCGGTAATCTTTTCGGCCACCTCGGGCGTGCAGTCGGCCACCGCCTGGCGCACTTCCTCGAAGCCTTCCGTCCGCTCCTCGATGAACGCCTTGTCCTCAAGGCCCTCTTCCAGGATGACGTGGATCATGGCGTTGATGAGGGACACGTCGCTGCCGGGCCGGTGTTGAAGGTGCAGATGGGCGTGGTCGGTGAGGGAAATCTCGCGCGGGTCGGCAACGATGAGGGTGGTGTCGCCCGCTTCCGCCGCCTGACGGATAAGGATGCCGATCACCGGGTGGCACTCGGTGGTATTCGACCCGATGACAAAGGTCAGGGGCGTCCGGCGCAGTTCCTCGATGCTGTTGGTCATGGCGCCGCTGCCGAAAGCCCGGGCCAAACCCGCCACGGTGGAGGCATGACAGAGGCGCGCGCAGTGGTCGATGTTGTTCGTGCCGAACACGGCGCGCACCAGCTTCTGCATCACGTAGTTGTCTTCGTTGGGCGTTTTGGCCGAGCTGAACCCGGCCAGCGCGTTGGGACCATGCTCTTTCTTGATGGTGGAGAGGCGCGTGGCCACCAGGTCGAGGGCTTCGTCCCAGGTGGCTTCGCGAAGCGTGCCGTTCTCGCGGATGAGGGGCACGGTGAGGCGGTCGTCCTTGCCCACGTATTCCATCCCGAAGCGGCCCTTCACACAGGTGTTGCCGTCGTTGGGCACCACGCCGGGCGGGCTGGTCACGCGAACAATGCGGCCCGTTCTGCGATTGACGTTGAGGTCCAACTGGCAGCCCACGCCGCAGTAGACGCAGGTGGTCCGGGTCCTGACCAGGTCCTTCGCCTTGCCTTTCCCGACGGCGGCCCGCTCGTACAGGGCGTTGGTCGGACAGGTGCCGATGCACTGTCCGCAGACCTCGCAATCCGAATCGTACAGGGCCACGTCAAAGCCCGTGGTCACCCGCACGTTCCCGGCCCGGTCCTTCATGGTGAGGGCATGGGCCACCTGTACCTCGTCGCAGATCTTCACGCACCGTTGGCAGCGGACGCACTTGGAGGGGTCATAGACAATGGCGCTGTTGCCGCTGGTGTAGTTTACCTCGCCGGGCGACGGCGCGATGGAGGGCAGGCCCGTCTCCTCGATCCGGTAATCATAGGCATAGTCCTGGAGCAGACCGTCCCCGTCCTTGTCGCAGGTGGTGCAACGGTGGTCGTGCTCGCTGAGGAGCATCTCCACGGTGGCTTTCCGTGCCCGGTGAATGGCGGGTGTGTCCGAATGCACCACCATTCCCTCTTCCACCAGTCGCGTGCAGGATGTTTGAAGACCGCGCTGCCCCTCGATCTCCACCACGCAAAGACGGCAGGCTCCCGTCGCGGTGAGGCGCGGGTCGTAACAGAGGCGGGGAATCTCGATGCCGTTCGCCAGCGCCACCTCCAGCAGGGTTTGTCCCGGCCGGGCGGTCAGGGCGCGGCCATTCATGGTCAGGTTGATTGCATCCATGGGCATCATTTCCGTTGACAGCCAAGGGCCTCGGCCCGTTCCAGATCACACCGCAGGCAACGGCCCGCCTCGCCGAAAGCGGCGTCCGTCGTGAGGCCGCACAACACCTCCGAGAAATCCCGCCGACGTACCTCCGCGGGCAACATGCGTTGTTCCACCACGGCCACCTCTTTTTCAAGATCCTCGGCGGACGGTCTGCGCAGGCTCATGCCGCCGTCGGCGGGGAGCACGCCCGGCCCGCCCAGCATACGGTCAATGGCGACGGCGGCCTTCTGCCCGGCCCCGATGGCCTCCACGACCGTGGAACCGCCGGACACGCAGTCGCCGCCGGTAAAGACATCGGGCGCGGACGTGGCGCCCGTGCTTTCATCGGCGGCCACCGTGCCCCACGACGTGAGGTCGAGGGAATCGCCCACGGCCTCGATGGAGGCCCGCTGTCCGATGGCGACGATAACGGTGTCGCATTCAATCACGAATTCGCTGCCCTCGATGGGTGTGGGACTGCGCCGGCCATCCTCGCCGGCCTCGCCCAGCTTCATGCGGACCATCTCGATGCCGGTGACCGTGCCGTTCCCCAGCACCCGCCTGGGTGCGACCAACTGTTCGAGTCGCACACCTTCTTCGAGCACCGCCTCGATTTCCTCCTCGTAGGCCGGCATCTCCTCCCGGGTGCGGCGGTAGAGCATGGTCACCTCCTCCGCACCCAGGCGGAGGGCGGAGCCCGCGGCATCGACCGCCGCGTTGCCGCCGCCGATGACGACCGCCTTCCTGCCACAGGGCGGCGCTTCGCCCAAGGCGCGGCCACGGAGGAAAGCCAGGGCATCCACGACGCCCCGCTTGTCCTCGCCGGGAATGCCCATGGCGCGGCCCACGTGGGCGCCCGTGGCCAGGAAGATGGCCCGGAAGCCCTGTTCGCGCAGGGCATCCATGCTTTTTACCGGCGTGTTGACACGCAATTCGACGCCATGGGAAAGAATAAACTGAATATCCAGGTCCAGGCTTTTCTTGGGCAGGCGGTATTCCGGAATGCCCACGGAAAGCATGCCGCCGGGGATGGGCAGGGCCTCGAAGATCACCGACGGACGGCCCATCAGCGCGAGAAAAAAGGCGCAACTCAGCCCCGCCGGACCGCTGCCCACGATGGCCACTTCCTGCTTACCCTTGGCGGGGGGCACGAGGGGCGTGGAAACGTCTTGGGCGTTGTCCACGGCGTAGCGCTTAAGGGCGCGAATGGCGAGGGGGTCGTCCAGGTCGGCGCGGCGGCACCGGTGTTCGCACGGCGCGTCGCACACCCGGCCGCAGACGGACACGAAAGGATTGCGGCGGCGAATAATGTTCACCGCGTCATTGAGCCGGTGTTCCGCGATGAGACTCACGTATTGGGGGATGTTCACGCCCGCCGGGCAGGCATGGGAGCAGGGCGTATCGACCAGCCCCTCGCAGGTGGCGGCGCGGCAGTGCTTCAGCCGGATGTGCTCTTCGTATTCTTCCCGGAAGTGGCGGATGGTGGATAGCACCGGGTTGGGCGCGGTCTGGCCCAGGCCGCACAGGGAGGTCTCCCGGATCACCGTGGCCAGTTCCTCCAGCCGCTCGATGTCGCCCTCCACGCCTTTGCCCGCGCAAATGCGGTTCAGGATATCGAGCATGTGGCGCGTCCCCACGCGACAGGGCACGCACTTACCGCACGACTCGTCCTGCACGAATTCCAGGAAGAAACGGGCCACGTCCACGATGCACGTGGTTTCGTCCATCACGATGAGACCGCCCGATCCCATGATGGCACCCACCTGCTTCACCGACTCGTAGTCGATGGGCAGGTCGAGGTATTTCGCGGGGACGCAACCGCCCGAAGGCCCGCCCATCTGGGCGGCCTTGAAGGCGCGGTTCTTCGGAATGCCGCCGCCGATATCGAAGACGATCTGGCGCAGGGTGGCGCCCATGGGCACCTCCACCAGGCCCGTGTTGTTCACCTTCCCCGCTAGGGCGAAGACCTTGGTGCCCTTGCTGCCCTCCGTGCCCATGGCGCCGTACCAGTCTTTCCCCTTCAGGATGATGAGGGGTACGTTGGCCAGGGTTTCCACGTTGTTGATCGTGGTGGGTTTGCCCCGGAAACCCGATTGGGCGGGGAAGGGCGGACGGGGCCGGGGCATGCCGGGCTTTCCTTCCAGGGAGGCGATAAGCGCCGTTTCCTCGCCGCATACGAAGGCCCCCGCTCCTTCGCGCACCTCGATATCAAAGTTGAAACCCGAACCCAGGATGTTTTCCCCAAGGAACCCGGCCTCGCGGGCCTGCTCGATGGCCGCCTTCGTGTTGCGCACGGCGATGGGGTATTCCGCGCGCACGTAGATGAGACCGTGGGACGCGCCGATGCCATAGGCGGCGAGCAGCATGCCTTCCAGCACCGCGTGGGGCGTGCCTTCCAGGATGCTGCGATCCATGAACGCGCCGGGATCGCCTTCGTCGGCGTTGCACACAATGTACTTCTCGTCGCCCGGCGCCTGGCGGCAGAAACCCCATTTCACGCCCGTGGGAAAGCCCGCACCGCCCCGGCCCCGGAGGCCCGCCTCGCGCACCTCGCTGATGACCTGATCGGGAGACAGGCCGCCCAGGGCCTTCGCCAGGGCGGCGTAGCCCTCCCGCGCGATATAGTCGTCCAGCACCAGGGGATCGATGAAGCTGTTGTTCCGGAGTATCACCCGTTGCTGTTGGGTGTAGAACGGCACGTCCTGCTCATGGACAACCGCCTGCCGGGTCGTGGGATCAATGAACAACAACCGCTCGATGGTCTCCCCGTTGCGGACGGTCTTTTCGATGATTTCCGCCGCGTCTTCGGCTTCCACGTGGGCGTAGAAGATACCGGGGGGACGAATTACCACCATGGGGCCCTGTTCACAGAACCCGTGGCACCCCGTCCGCTTCACCGCCACCGTATCGGAGAGGTCGAGCCGCGCGATCTCCGCTTCGAGCGCATTCGCCACGGCGAGAGAGCCCACGGCGGAACAGCCCGTGGCGCACACGCTGAGTACGGTTCGGGCCTGGTCGGCGGCTTCCCGGGCACGGGCGCGCCACGCCTCCACTTCCTCAACCGACGTGAGTTTTTCCATCAGGACTCCTTCCGGCGCTCTTCTTCCACCAACCGCCGCACGATCTGCTCGGCCTGTCGGGGCGTCAGTTTGCCATGGTACTTGCCATCCACCACCATCACCGGCGCCAGCGCACAGGCCCCCAGGCACGCCACCGTCTCCAGCGAAAAGCCCATGTCGTCCGTAGTCTCCCCATCCTCGATCCCCAGCAGGGATTCCACCGCCCCGAGTACCTTTTTTCTACCCCGCACATGGCACGACGTGCCCCGGCAAAAGGTGATGGTGTGCTTCCCGTGGGGTTCCAGGTAGAACTGGGCGTAGAACGTGACCACGCCATGGATATGACTGGCCGGGATGCCCGTTTCCCGGCTCACGTGACGAAGCACGGCGGGCGGCAGGTAGCCGTAAGCCTCCTGTAGCTCCTGCAAAAGGGGGATCAGGTTTTCCCGCGTAACCGGGCCACGGGCCTCGAACTTTTTCAGGATGCGCTCGGCCCGGGTGAAATCCACTTCCTCATCGACGACGGCTGCCATGACCTTGTGTCTCTCCTTCGTGGGACTTCCAACGGCGGCCAAGTCTACTGACAGGCGGGCACGATATCAAGGTCTCAGGCGCCTTCCGCAATGAGTATTCGCGCCTTCCCACGGCCCTCCGTAGGAGCGCATGGCGTGTGTTCCCATGCGGGCGGGACACCCGCGACAGGCATTCCCCCGCGGCGCATGGAAACGGGAGGGGAAACCGGGAAGAGCCCGTCCGTATAGAAGCGGCTTCCAGCCACTTTCAAAACGGCTGGAATCCGCTTTTATGTTGGCCATTTTGGGTTCCGGCCCGATCAGACAGGGGTTGTGCTTTCAACGCCCCGTCTCACGGTACAGGAAAGGACGGCGGAACATGCCGCCATAGTGGTGTTCGCAGTTGCAGCGCAGGGTCAGGGTATTGACGCCCGCTTTCAGTTTGCCGCTCAAATCTACGTCCCAGTCGAAGTGGTAGTCGTTCAGCCAGTAGAGCTTTCCCTGTTCACGATGGCCCGTTTCCTCGCCGTTGAGGTAAAGCCAACACTCGTTGAACACCCCCGGGAAGCGCACATGCACGGCGCCCGCCGCTTCCTCCGGGGTGAGTTCCACCTCGCAGCGGTACCACAAATCGCCGGTGAAACTCTGCCCGTCAGCGTGACGAATCCCCTGGGCCTGGGCGTAAAGATCGGTGCGCAGCATTTCCCATTGGTCCGCCGGATAGTCCTTTAGGCGCGCCGTGCCATACTCATCTCCGTGATCCTTCCAATAGGTCAGGTCCACCGGGTTCCCGGGATAGCCCTTCTCCAGCCCGGTCCGGTCCGGATCGCGGTGAAAGGCCCAGGCCAGGGGCAGCTTCTTCACCAGCGTACCCCGAGTCCCGTCGGTGAGTCGAAGCAGGTCCCGGTACTGTTGTACCTCGCCAGGCCACCACGGCGTATCGTCCCCTTCCAGCTTGGTGGTGGTGAAAATACCGCCCAAGGCGGTCATGGCGTCGCGTGCGCAAAGGCCCCGCTCGCCCGCCGTCACGGCCTTCCCGTAGTCCACCTCCGTGGCTGCGGCCCGCACCATGGTCACGTAAGCATCGAGAATATCGTAGCCAATCCGGGTGAACGTCATGCGGCGCAGGAGCATCGCCTCCCGGGGGCTTAGCCCCTCTTTCCGGTCACGAAGGTACTGAACGATTTCCTCCGCTTCCTCCAGGTTCGCCTGGAGCTCCGCCATGACCCGCGGCGTGTAGATGGCCGGAATGACGAAGTACTCATGCTCGGTGCAGAGGGTATCTTCCCACGCCCGGTAAATGGCGGACCAGTATGCTTTCATGGGCGTGGCGGTGGGACCGTAGAACCTGGGATAAAACTCCGCCAGCAGGGCGTCCACGTCCTCGTCAGGATTCCACAACAGGCGGGCGCGCAGGTAGAGGTTGAGGAAGGTGGTGGCAACGGCGTTCCGGCTCTCCGTGTTCACCCCGAGGATGCCGGCCCGGCGGTAATGTCGAACATCCTGGCGGAAGGCCTGGTGCGACGGATTGGGGATGTCGCGCCACACGAGCATGCCCTGGTCGTAGTCGTAGATGACCAGCCGCCCCTCCATTACTTTTGCCCACGCATACATAATGTCCCGGTATTCCCGGCGGGAAGGCGACCGGGGGTCGTCCATGCCGTGGATGGGGTCGATGTCGATGGGGGCCAGGTCGCAGTAGAGCGACGCGGCGGCGGTCATGTCCCGGACCGGCGGAAGGGTCATGTTGGCGTAGGCCAGGAAGCCGATCCGGCTGGGGGAATCGGGGTGCTTGCGCCGAAGAATTCGGGCCACGTTGTTGTACAGTTCCAGCATGGGGTCGGTCACGGACCAGCGCATGAAGTACTTGTCCCATTGCAGCTTCATCAATGCCTGGTCCCCGGGGTAGTCGGAATCGTAGGCTCCGTCCTCCATGCCGAGCGAAAGGGGTTTGCCCTCCGCATAATCCGCCTCCAACTGCTTCGCCACGTGGACTGCGGTCTCCGGGGCCGTGATGGGGAAGTTGAATGTATCCTTGCCCAGGCCCTTCGTGTATTGGCCCAGGGCGTGGCCCGTTGGCGGCATGTTACCCCGTCCGGTCATCATGTTTCGGGCCTGAAAGTCAGCGCGACCCGTGTTGTCCCCCAGCCAGGAAATCCAGTACGAGCGCATTTCAAAGGGCGGCGCGTAAACATAGTCCAGCGCGCCCACGGCCAGGTCTTTCCGTTCCGGGATACACGCGCCGAAGTCCGTGGGCATGTACCATCGACACCCCCAGCGCCGGAGCAATTCCGCCACCGCGTAATAGTGGCTCGGGCCGTTGCTTCCCGCCAGGTAGACCCGGTTCCCCTCGCGTTTCAACACAATCCCGTCGGCACGCAGGCAGGGGTTCTTCTTCAACACGGTCCCCAGGGTGTTCCGGAGTGTTTCCTCCAGCCGGAGCGCCTCCTCCCCGACGATGAGAAGGGGCGTTCCCCTTTCCAGCGCGGCGTCCATGGCGGGGCGCTTGTCGATCACGGGAATCGAGACGCCCGTCATTTGCTCGATGTAGAAAGCCAGGTCCCCGGCGGCTTTCTTTTCCCATGCTTCGGCGGACGGCGACACGAGGATACGGGCATCGCTCTTCCCGCCCGACACAAGGACCAGGTCCGTCGCGTTTACGTTTGGCGTCCAGGCGGTCAGGAATACCAACACGAATAAAACCGGGGTTTTGTTCATTGCCCTCTCCGTGGTGTTTCACGTCCCTTTCCTACGGTAGATATCCGGGGAGGAAAATGCAAGCGTTGGCAGAAGGCCGGAGATGGTCGCACGCCCGCGGCAACAAGACGTTTCCAGTCACCTCGCCCATGCGAAGGTAAACGGGGTTACGTTCGGAATGACAGCAAGGGGACGCTTGGACTTCCGTGCGTGTTACGACCGGGAAAGCCGGCGGTCTATTCACCGGCGGATTCTCGTGCAATCTTTGCGTTGCGCACCATGCCCGCGTGTTTCGCGCGGCGCACGGGGGTGCCCTCGAAACGGGTGTTGAACGCGGTTTCACCGAGGGCACAAAGCTCGTCGAGCACGGGATAGGCGACACCCTCGCGGACGGCGAAATCGGGTTCGTCCGTGGGCGTCGCGAAGCGGTTCCAGGGACAAACCTCCTGGCAAATATCGCAGCCGAAGACCCAGCCGTCCATGGGTCCATGCAGAACCCGCGGGATATCGCCCCGGTTCTCGATGGTCTGGTAGGCGATGCAGCGGCGGGCATCCACCACCCCCGGCGCGACGATGGCGCCGGTAGGGCAGGCGTCAATGCAGGCATGGCAGGAGCCGCAACGGTTTTCCCCCGGCGTGTCGTGCGCCAGTTCGACCGTGCTCAGCACCACGCCGAGGAAGAACCACGATCCCAGGTCACGCCGGAGAATGAGGCTGTTCTTGCCCACCCAGCCGACGCCTGCCCGTTCCGCCCACGTGCGCTCCAGCACGGGACCGCTATCGACACAGGCATAACTTGTGGCGCCTTCCTCCAGGCCGTCCACGAAGGCCGCCAACTGGCGAAGAGGCTTCTTGAGGACTTTGTGGTAGTCCCGGCCCCAAGCGTAGCGCGCCACCTTGCCGTGAGCTTCCTTCGGACGCGGCGGGTTGGGCTGGTAGTAGTTGCGGGCGACCACGATGACCGAACGTGTTCCAGGCAGCTTTCGGGTTACATCCTGCCGCAGGTCGCGGGTGCGCGCCAGCCATGCCATGTCCGCGTGAAAACCCGCACCGATCCATTGCCCCAGGCGATTCTCCGGGTCGGCCGGTCCGGCCGTGGCGATACCACAGGCCTCAAAGCCCAAGGCCCGCGCCCGTTCTTTTACGGACGTGGACCGCATGACAGTACGCTGAAGCACAGCCTATGCCAGCGGGACGGCATAGGGCGCGCGACCGTGGCGCGAAAGATAGGTGTTGGCGTCATCGTCATCCTGGAAGCGTTCTTTTTTCGGGTCCCACCTCAGCTTGCGCCCCGTCCACCGGGCGATGTTCCCCAAGTGACACATGGTGGCGGAACGGTGACCGATTTCCACGTCAGCGATGGGCCGTTCGCGGGTACGCATGCACGCGAGCATGTTCCCCATGTGGTCGTTGCTCACGGGAAGGTGGATGCCCTCGTCGCCAATGGGTTCGGAGGAAACTGAACCGGGTTTCACCGCGTACCTGCCCCGGTCCACCAGGATCTTGCCCTTGTCCCCGACAAAAACGGCCCCGCCGCCGGGTCCTATGCCATCGAGATGGACCACCACGCCGTCGGCATAGCGGAAGCTCACGGGGCACTTCAGGCCTTCGCCCTCCGGCCAGACCTCGACCGGTCCCGACAGGTCCGTCCCAAGCCCCCACTGGATAATATCGAGGCCGTGGGCGCCCCAGCCGGTCATCTCGCCGCCGGAGTAGGGACGGAAACTGATCCAGCCCAAGCGTCCTTTCGCGTCATGCCGTCCCTGGGCACGGGGAAGATAGAGGTCGATGTTGTAGGGCCGGGGCTCGGTCTGGCCGCACCATACATCCCAGTTCAGTCCCTCCGGAACGGGTTGTTCCGGCAACGTACATTCCCACGGACTGGGATAATTCGCGCCGTGGATGGTGTGAATCCTGCCGACCCGTTCGTTGCGCACCAGCTCGCAGCCGATACGGCATTCCTTCATGGAACGCTGCTGGCTCCCGGTCTGTACGACCCGACCATGTTTCCGTGCCGCCTTCACCAGGGCACGGCCCTCGGCGATGGTAAGGGTCATGGGCTTCTCGATGTACACGTCCTTTCCCGCCTCGCAGGCATGAATGGCGGGGAGGACATGCCAGTGATCCGGCGTGGCCACGACCACGGCGTCCACGGTGTCCATCTCCAGCATTTCACGGTAGTCCATGAAGGTCCTGGCCGCGGGAAACGTCTGCTTCATTTCATCCAGCCGCACCCGGTTCACATCGGCGAAGGCCACCATTTCAACGCCCTCACGCCGGGGCATGACCTGTCGTCCCCGGCGTCCCGCGCCGATGAGGCCGAAATTGATCCGGTCATTGGCACCGGGCTTTCCCTGGGCGGCGAGCACACCCGAAGGAAGAATCATGGGCGCCGCCACACCGGCGGCGGCCGTCTTGAGAAAAGTTCTGCGGGAAGGTTTGTGTGTCATGGGAAACCACTCCAAGAAGTTGAGAATGCATCATTATACCCATGGGAACCGGCTCAAGAAAGAAGACAAATCGAGAGACGGCGAGAAGAGGGGGGCGCTCAAGATTCGCGAAATAAGATCGGACCGTACGGACTACGGCGACAGGCTGAAGTTCGGGCGGACGGCGCACCAGGTATGGCGCGCGCGGAGGGTCAGGGTGTTGTCACGGGCTTTCAATACCACCGGCCCGGTGAGGGCCCGGCCGAAGTGGGCGTTGCCCGTTTCGTAGGTGTTGAGCTTTTCCCAGGTGAAGGGCACGGGCGTTCCGTTGACCTCGATGGTGTAGGCGTCGGTGAGTTCCGTGTCTTCCGCCGACCGTTCGCTGTGGCGGAGTTCCAGGCCGATTCGGTGGGTGCCGGCGGGCCCGTCCAGGGCCAACCAGGTGGCGACGCCGGGCTGGATGAACCAGATCGTGTCGCCTTCGTCGCGGATTTCGGGACCGTCCAGGGTCAGGACGGGCAGGTTTCGGTCGATGGGGTGGCGGGGCGCTTCGAGCAGGGTCGATACGGGCTCCCCGTGCCGCGCCACCCGAATGCGGAAAGATACCGTTTGGGGCCGTGGCGCGGGAGCGGTATCGTCCTCGAATTGCGAGGGGGACCAGCCGTGCCAGGCGTAACGGGGCGCCAGGTCGGGGTCCACCGCGTGAAACCGCAGGGTGAGGGCGCCGGGCTTGTCTCCATCTCCCTCGGTGAGGACGATGCTCCGGGCGGTGGTGGCGACCGCCTCCAGGAGGAGGGTGTTTCCCGTCTCGTTCTGGAAGGCCATGGCGGGGTTTTCCGGACTCAGGGGCTCCAGCATGGACTCCCAGAGCCGTCCCGTGGGGGCGACGCTCCGGTAGTATTGCGCGGGGATGCGGCCCCACGCCATGGTGCGGTCCCACTGGTAGTTCGCGCCCTTGGGGAAGGGAAAGTGGCGGCGCAATACGCGGTCGCCCAGCAGGGCGGTCCGGCCCGACACATGCCAGGTTTCCGCGCCGCGAATCACGACTTTGACGGGCGGCTGTTTCTCTTGCGCGGGAAGGGTAACGCGGATCGCTTCGCCATCGAAAGTGATCTCCGCGCCGTCGCGGACAAGACGCACGGGGCGTTGTCCGGGCAGCGATTCAACCCGCCATGCTCCCGTGCCCGCCGTGATCCGACAGTCGAAGCCGTCGGCACGGAGGCGGAGGCCCTCTTCGCCGGCTTCCACGCCGAGGGGCAAGGGCTTTGGGGCTTCTTCGATGCGTGTGTGCCCGGTGTTCGACGGTATTGAAATCCGTGGCGGCAAGGCCTCGAAAGCCTTTTGGTTGATCACAATAAGGCTCGTGCCATAGGGGGGTAAACGCCAGGGAAAAGCATGGTCACCAACCGTCGTATCCATGCCGGTGAGGGGGTCGAACACCTTCGTCCCGCCGGGGAGGTCCACGGATGGGTCCACCTGCACCACGCCGTCAATGACGTTGCCCGACAGGTTGGCCAACCCGATGGCCAAGCCCGTTTCGGTCCGGCGCAACACGGAGAAAACCCGGGGATCGAAGCGGACCGCGAAGTAGTCCACCTCGCCATGGGCGAATTCGGGGATGGCGCGCCGCGACCAGTTCATTCGCTGGCGGGTTTCGTAAAGTCCTACTTCTTCTTCCTGGTACATCATGGGCACGCCGGGCACCATGAGGCAGACCCCGTAAAGAGCGTTGGACAAGCCCGCGCCGAAGCGATACTGCACGCGGCCCGAGTAGACCGTGGTGTCGTGGTTGCCCAGGGTACGGATAATGCGCGTGCCGGGGGGATAGGCGCCGCGTTGCAGCTCGAAGAAATCGCGCAGGGTTTTCACCATGCGTTCCGGCTGCTCGACCATCCGGGGGATGTCCTGCCAGAAGAGGAACCAGAGGGCGTGGCCGTATCCCAAGGGGGTTTCGCGGAAAAACTCCATGGTGTTCCAGCTTTCCGGGAGGAGCACCCCTTCGGCCCCGCCTGCCTGAAAACCCGCGTGAATGGCTTGTAGCATTTCCACCGCGCCGCCGAGCGTCGAATAGGAGGCGTGGTTGGTCCGGGGCGATTTCCAGTTGGCGCCCGATCCGTCGGCCACGTCGATGCGGGCGCCCACTATGCCAAAGTTGCGCGCCAGGCGCTTCGAGGCCTTGCGCATGGCGTCCTGCCAGCCGGGGGCGGAATAGTCCATGCTCAGGCCGCCCCAGTTACCGGCGGGTTCGCCCTTGCGGTTATAGGTCCAGCCTTCGGGAAGGGCTTCCGCCTGGACGGAACGTCCGCCGTGGGGTACCAGCTCGCCCAGAACCCGCAGGCCCTTTGCCTGGAAAGCATCGGTCAGGCGTTTCAACGCATCCGCCCCCCCCAGGATGGGATCAATGTGTTCGTAGTCCAGCGGGCCATAGAGATTCCACCCGGCGAGGGCATTGGGGGAACGCTTGTGGGTGTGGACCGACTGAAGCCACACGGTGGAGATCCCGAGGTCCGCGAGATAATCCACTTGCCGGCGCAGGTGGTCGAAGCCGCCCACGTCACTGAAACGGGATTCCACGTGGCCCCCGGCGCAGGTTTCGTAGAGGATGGCCTCCGCCAGCCAATCCGGCAATTGGGGCGCGTGCAAATCGATGGCATCAAACCAGCGGCGGGCTTCCGCGCGATAGGCCTCCGTGCCCGCCGTCCCGATCCAGGTGCCCTGCGCGCCCATGGTGGCGCGTTGTCCGGGCGCGAGCCGCCAACCGGCATCAACCCGGTGTTCCACGTCCCCCCCCGAGGCCGTCAAGCGGTAGGCATCGGACGTGCCGCGGTAGGCCACGCAAACCGCGTCGTTCTCCCGCGCTCCCATCCAGAAGTCGCGGGGATGCCAGGTGTTTTCGGTCGCGGCGGAACGGATGCGCAGCCGCGCCTGCGTGAGATCCTGCGTGTGGTCCGAGGTGTTCTCGTACACCGCCGTGCGCAGCCAGGCATCCTTGCCCAGGGCGGGGAAGGGACGGTACCGGTCGATGGCCTGGCCGGATTCATCGGTGTAGGTCACATCGAAGCCGCCCTCCACCTCAGCCACGATGGGAACCACCGCCGCACCGGGCCAGGCCTTGTCGTCGATGGTCAGTGCCAGGGCGTGGCCTTCGCCCGCCTCCAGCAAGACGCCATCGTTGCGGCTGTATGCAAGCCATCCGTTTTGCATGGTCCACATGGTGCTTTTTTCTCCGAATGCCGTGGCGGCAAGACAGACCCAAAGACTGGTGCACACGAGTTTCTTCATGACGGTTTCCTGAGCCGAGACAAGGTTTCCCCGCCCCCGGGCGAAACTCCATTCCTGCTTTCATCATGGACAATAGGGACTGACCAGGTTCGTGGCGGGAGGCTCGCGGTGACCGGCGCCGGCGATAAAAAAATCGACCAACCCCTCGCCCAGTTCCGGGGTCAGGCGCAATTCGGGACGATTGGTCTTTGCCATGACGTGCATGTCCATCATGCCCAGGAACACAAGTGCCAGGCTTTGGGCATCCCCGCCGGAAAACTCCTTACGGTCCAACCCCTCCTGCATGATCTGCTGAACATACCGGAAACGCCGCCGCATGAGGGCGTCGCGGTCCAGGGGAGGGCCCTGATTACGGGCGGAGAAATAAACCTGTAGAATCAGGGCGACCGCCTCGGCATCTTCTTCCATGAGCGCGAACTCGGCGCAGATCAGCAGCTTGAGTCGTTCCCGCGAACTGCCCTCCGATAAAAAGGCCTTTTCCGCACGGTCGGTCAAGGCCGCGTATTGGGTTTCCACGAGCTGACGAAAGAGATCTTCCTTGTTCTCGAAGTAGTAATAAAGCACGGGCCGGGTGACCCCGGCGCCTTCGATGATTTCGCGGATGCTCGTGCCTTCGTAGCCTTGACTGGAGAACCGTGCGAGGGCACTCCGCAGCAGACGGTCGCGCGTACCGCCCGGTTGGTCCGATTCCACTTGTGTGTGTGCTTCCATTCACGATCACTCCATGCGGTTGACGGTTTCCGCTCATTAAACAATAATCAAGCAGGCAATCACCAACAGAGGCATTTCCGAAACCCCCCAATGGGGCGATTTGTCTTGCGGCGGGGCGGTGTGCTAGGATTTCACCCGCTAATTCCCCTCCTGTTGACAACCGAGCAGTACGACTTCGGATGGATGGTTCACGATGAGCAAAACAACGCGCAAACCCCTGGTTGCGGGTAATTGGAAAATGAACAAAATGGTGGGGGAGTCCGTCGATCTGGCGGCCGCCCTCAAGCCGCTCGTGGCGGGGATTGATGGTGCTGATATCGTCGTATGTCCCGTCTATACTGCCCTTTACGCCGTCGGAGAGGTGCTGAAGGGGTCGAATGTGGAGTTGGGCGCGCAGAACTGCTACGTCAAGGAAAGCGGTGCCTATACGGGGGAAATCTCTCCCCAGATGCTCCTCGACGCCGGCTGCCAGTGGACCATCATCGGTCACAGCGAGCGGCGCGAGTATTTCGGCGAAAGCGACGCCTTCCTCAATGAAAAACTCACTTTTGCCCTGGGTGCGGGCCTGAAGGTCATGTTTTGCATCGGTGAGACCCTTGAGGAGCGCGAGGGCGGCACGATGAATGAAGTGTTGACCCGCCAGGTGGTCGAAGGGCTAAAAGGGTTGCAGGAAGGTGATTTTGCCAGTGTCGCCATCGCCTATGAACCCGTATGGGCCATTGGCACCGGCGTGGTGGCCACCCCGGAACAGGCGCAGGAGGCCCATGCTTTCATTCGCAGCCTGGTACAGGAAAATTTCGGTGAGGTTGTGGCCTCGGCGCTTCGTATTCAATACGGCGGTAGCGCCAAGCCCGGCAACGCGGGCGAACTTATCTCCCAACCCGATGTGGACGGTTTTCTCGTGGGCGGCGCCGCGCTGAAGGCCGACAGCTTTGCGGACATCGTGAAAGCGGTGGTGTAGCAATTAACGTACTCCGCCCCTGGGTGGAGACAGGGATATCACTCGAATGTTCTCTTTTATTTTCAGTCTCGATTTTTTGTGGTGGCTCATCCTTCTGCTTTATGTGCCTGCCTGCTTCGCCCTGATCATCATTGTCCTGCTGCAAAAAGGCAAGGGCGTCGGCTTCGCCGGTGCTTTCGGCATGGGCGGCGGCTCCGATACCGTCTTCGGGCCGCGTTCCGTAAAGAGTCTTCCACAAAAACTTACCTACACCGCGGCCGGCATTTTCATGGGCCTGGCCCTTATCCTCTCCCTGCTGTCGCCCCACGTGGGCCGGGGCATCGCCCCCGAGGAGGCGGATGAGCAGGCCTATATGACCGGGTCGGCCATTGATGAGCTGATGGGTAATACGCCTGACACGCCACAGTCCGACGCGGCTTCCGCAACCGAAACGGCGCCGCCCGCCGCCGTGACCGTGACGCCCGAAGCCACGAACACGGGCACCGCGCCGGCGGAGACTCCCGCAGCCACGCCGGAGGCCACCCCCGCACCCGCCGCCGAGACCGTAACCACACCGAAAGCGGCACCCGGGACCAAGGCGCCCGCGGCCCGGTAAGACCGCGCATCGCGTTTATTTCGCGGGGTCCAAAGCGCCTGCTTTGGACCCCGCTTGTTTTTCCCCCGGACAAGGGAACGGCGCTCCCCATGGGGGGATACTATCGGTTGGGGAGCAGCCCCGGGTTATCAGTCATCGAAAAGGGAAATGCCCGTGGACAGAATCGTGATTCGGGGAGGCGTGCCCCTTCGGGGGGCGGTACCGGTTCGTGGGGCCAAGAACGCCGTGCTTCCCCTCATGGCGGCCTCCATCCTGGCGGAGGGGCCGTGCGTACTGCACAACGTGCCTTGTCTGCACGATGTGTTCTCCATGGACAAGCTCCTGGCCGACATGGGCATGCGTACCGAGTTCACGGGGCGCTTCATGACTCTCGACGCGCCCACCCTCAACAGGCCCGAGGCCGACTACGACCTTGTGCGCAAGATGCGCGCCTCCTTCTTTGTGCTGGGGCCGCTCCTCGGTCGTTTCGGAAAAACCCGCGTTTCTCTCCCGGGCGGGTGCGCCATCGGCGCGCGGCCGGTCGATATTCACCTCAAGGGATTGGCGGCGCTGGGCGCCACTATCGATATCGAAGATGGTTACGTGGTGGCGGAGGGCGCGCTAAAGGGCGCGGACATTACCCTTGATTTCCCCAGCGTGGGCGCCACCGAGAACATCCTCATGGCCGCGACCCGTGCCGAGGGGCTCACGCGCATCGCCAATGCCGCCCGTGAACCCGAAATTGAGAACCTGGCGTGTTTTCTTAACGCCATGGGCGCCCGCGTCTCCGGGGCCGGCACCGACCTCATCACCATCGTCGGCGTGGATCACTTGCGGGGCGTGGAACACGAGGTCATCCCGGACCGCATCGAAGCGGCCACTTTCCTGGCGGCGGGCGTGGCCACCGGCGGCGAAGTGACGGTGCTGAACGCCCGTGCCGAACATCTGGCCGCTTTTCTGGAACTGTTGGGCGAAACGGGCGCCGTGGTCAGGGTCGTGGGCAACCGCATTACCGCTGCATCCCCGAATGGGCTCCGGGCCTGTGAAATCAGTACGCTTCCCTATCCCGGCTTTCCCACCGACCTGCAGGCCCAGATGATGGCCCTTCTCACCCGCGCCGATGGCGTGAGCCGTATTGAAGAAACGGTTTTCGAGAACCGCTTCATGCAGGCCGCCGAATTGGTGCGCATGGGGGCGGATATATCGGTGGAAGGGCACATCGCCACCATTCGCGGCGTCACGCCCCTCAGTGGCGCGCCTGTCATGGCATCGGATTTGCGCGCCAGCGCTTCCCTGGTGATTGCGGGACTCATGGCGGAACGGGGCGAGACGGCCATCTCGCGGGTGTATCATATTGACCGCGGCTACGAACGCATCGAGGAACGTCTCGCCGCGCTTGGCGCCGATATTGAACGGGTGCGTTCCTGAGCCATGGCTCGGGAACGCCGGAAGGAACGGAATGAAGCAATACCATATCACGGATGATGCGGTCCTGGCCAAGGTGAAAAAGTTCATCACCGCCCTGAGCGACCGCGGTGCGGCGGACGCCTCCATCCAGGAAAAAATCGATGCCGCCCGCTGGATCGTTGACGCGGTGCGCAAGAACGGTGACGCCGCCCTGGCCGAACTTACCGAACGCTACGATGGCGTGGCCCTGACCCCCGACCGCTTCGAAGTGACGGAAGAGGAAATGCAGGCGGCCATGGGGAAGGTGGATCAACGCCTTCTCGGCATTATCGAGCGCGCCCACGAAAACATCCGCCGTTTCCACGCCAAGTTTCTCCGGGAATCGTGGCGCATGACCGATGAGGACGGCTCCATCCTGGGGCAGCGTATCACGCCCATCGAAAGCGCCGGCGTGTACGTGCCGGGGGGAAAGGCCTTTTATCCCTCCTCCGTACTTATGAACATCGTGCCCGCCCGTGTGGCCGGGGTGAAAGAGATCATCATGGTTTCGCCGCCCTCGTGTCATGGGAGTATTCATCCCGTCGTGCTCGCCGCCGCCCGTATTGCCGGGGCGACCCGTGTTTTCCGCATCGGTGGCGCCCAGGCCATCGCCGCCCTGGCCCATGGCACGGAGACCATTCCCGCCGTGACCAAGATCACCGGTCCGGGAAACACCTTCGTGACTGCGGCCAAAGCCCTGGTGCGGGGCACCGTGGAAATCGACAGCGAGGCCGGGCCGTCGGAAGTGGTGGTCCTGGCCGATGCCTCCGCCAAGCCCGCTCACGTGGCCGCCGAATTGCTGGCCCAGGCTGAGCACGACGAGGAAGCCATGTGTGTGATTGTCACGCCCTCGGCCGAACTCGCCGAGGCGGCCGTCAAATGCGCCCGCGAGACCGCGGCCACCCTGTCACGTCGCGAGATCATCGAAAAGTCCTTGGAAAACCAGGGCGTGGTCATCGTGACCCGCGACTTGGACGAGGCGGTGGAACTCACGAATCTCTACGCCCCCGAGCATTTGAGCGTGCAGGTGGAGCGGCCCCTACTGGTTGCCGACAAGATCAAGAATGCGGGTGCCATGATGCTGGGGGACATGACGCCGGTGGCCGTGGGCGATTACTATGCCGGCCCCAACCACATCCTGCCGACGGGCCGGCGCGCGCGGTTTTCCAGTCCCCTCACCGCCGAGGATTTCCGCAAGGTGACCAGCGTGCTCTACTACACGAAAGAGCGCCTCGCCCGCGAGGCCGCCGACATCGAGACCTTCGCCACGGCGGAGGAACTGGAGGCCCATGCCCGCTCCATTGCGGTTCGGGTCCGTCCCGAGGAAACACAGTAAGATGAAATACGAACGCACCCTTTTGCGGGAGGTGAAAGGCTATGTACCCGGGGAGCAGCCTCGCTGCAGCAAGGTCATCAAGCTGAACACCAATGAAAACCCCTACCCGCCCTCGCCCAAGGTACTCGAAGCGCTGCAATCGCTGGGGCCGGAAGCCTTGCGAAAGTACCCTGATCCCGTGGCGCTGGCCCTGCGCGAAACCTGCGCCGAGCGTTACGGCTACCCTGCCGCCGACTGGATCATCGCGGGGAACGGCATGGACGAGCTGCTTGCCCTGGCCCTGCGCACCTTCGTCGATCCCGGCGACACGGTGCTGGCGGCCGATCCGACCTACTCGCTTTACGAAGTGCTCTGCGCGCTCCATGGCGCCACCCTCCAGTACGTGGACCTGGGGCCCCGGTGGCAATTGACGGAGGCCTTCTTCCAAACGCCCGCACGGCTCTGCTTTTTTACCCGTCCCAACGCGCCCACCGGTATCGCAGCCTCCCGAGAAGAGGTTGAACGTTTTTGCGCGGTTTTTGACGGTATTGTCGTTATTGACGAGGCTTATGTCGATTTCGCCGATGACAACTGCATGGATCTTCCCAAGCGCTTCGAGAACGTCATCGTCATGCGCACCTTCTCCAAGTCCTTCAGCCTGGCGGGCATGCGCCTGGGCGTGGCCGTCGCCCAGCCTCCAATCATCCGCGAATTCCTCAAGACCAAGGATTCCTACAACATGAACGCCGTGGCGCTGGCTGTGGGGCTGGCCGCCCTCCAGGACTACGGCCACATGGAGGCCAACGTCGCCAGGGTCCGTGCCACGCGAACCCGTTTGCGCGACGCCTTGGTCGAACTCGGTTTCGACGTCCCCCCTTCGCAGACCAATTTCCTCTTGGCCCAATGGCAGGGGCAACCCTCGGCGAAAGCGCTTTTTGAGGCCCTCAAGCGGCAAAACATTCTCGTGCGCTATTTCGACCTGCCTCGGTTGCGGGACGCCCTGCGCATCACCGTGGGCACTGATGACGAATGCGACGCTTTTCTGGCCGCTCTGCGGACCCTGCTGCAGGCCCTTGGCGGCTGAGTTGTTTTCAACGTTGAATTGAACCGCGACCGCTTGTTACGGTTTGGCCAAGTTCGGACAAGAAGTACGCCTGGAGAACACCCTGCCCATGTACCTGCCTGGAATCATTCGTTTCAAGGAAGCTTATGTTGACCGGATCTGGGGAGGAACGCGGCTGCGGTCAGTGCTCGGAAAACCCACCCCGGCCGACCGCACCATTGGCGAGGCGTGGCTCATCTCGGATCACGAGAGCCATGAAAGCGTGGTGGCCGAAGGACCGCTGGCGGGAAGCATCCTGCGTCGGTTGCTGGAGACCGGCGCCCGGGCCGTGTTGGGCGCACGCGCGTCGCTCACGGTGCATGGACGCTTCCCCCTGTTGCTGAAACTGCTGGATTCGGCGCAGCCCCTGTCGGTGCAGGTCCACCCCGGCGATGAGGACGCCGCGCGGCTGGGGGAGCCGGACGTGGGCAAGACGGAGATGTGGCACGTTCTGGAAGCCGGGGCGGATGGAGAACTCATTTGCGGCCTGGACCCGTCGGTAACGGCGGAGGCCTTCGGCGCGGCCATTCCGGACGGCTCGGTGGAGCGGATGATGACGCGCTTCGTGGCCCCGCCGGGTACCTCCGTATTCGTCCCCGCGGGCACGGTCCACGCCATCGGCGGCGGCATGCTGCTGGCCGAAATTCAGCAAAACAGCGACCTCACCTACCGAATCTATGACTGGGGACGGGTGGATGACCGGGGAAGACCCCGGGAACTCCACGTGGACAAGGCTCTCGCCGTGACCCGTTTCGGATCGGCCCATGCCGGCCCGGCCCGGCCCCTGTCGTGTGCCACGGACGGCCTGGAACGAACCATTCATGCCGCGTGCCGGTATTTCGCGGCGGAACGCCTCCGGGTAGAAGGCGCCGCGCAACGCTCCACCCGCGGTGATTCCTTCCACATCCTGCTGGGGGTGTCCGGCAAGATGCGGGTCACGGCCGGGGAGACGCAGGCGGACATCAAGATGGGGGAGGCCGTGCTGATTCCCGGCGTGGAAACGGATTTCAGCCTGGAGGGTGGGGGAGAGGTACTCGATTACTACGTACCCGACCTGGAGCAGGATATTGTCCGTCCCTTGCTGGAGGCCGGCCATTCCCGCGCCGCCATCCTGCGCCTGGGCGGTGCGGAAGACACCAGCGACCTTAACGCGGTAACCTGATTTTGTCACCCCTCCCGGGAACCCGGTGGGTCGCGCTTCCCGCGCGACCGTAGGCGTCAAGTGCTTTGTACTACTAACACCATGATCGTTAATTTTGTTTGCTCTTTTCGAGGGGGATGGGCCTAAGTCATTGTGCAGTAATATGTTGACTGAGATGGCAAAGAAGGAGATCTCGACACAGCCAAAGGCCTTCCTCTTATGTGGTACAGCCGCCCCGGTTGTGGCGCCTTATGTGGTACAGCCGCCCCCGGCTGTGGGGCGACAGGCCCCAATTGGACTCGAACTTTTACGCGCGTTCAAGGTCTGTTGCTTGGAGAAGGCAAATACCCGTAGCGGCACTGGCGGGGTGTACGCTCCGTAAAGGTTTCCACCGGTAATGTAAACCAACTTCACCCCGGATACGTCACATAGGTGCGAATTACCAAACAGACGTTCCATATTGGAACTTACCGTGCTTTTTTTTCGGTTATCGGCCACTAAGCGGGTAACAGTTGAAACAGCACAGGGACACCGAACAGTGAGGCCTATCCAGGGGAAGGAGGCACCCATGCACCGTGCAACGGATGCGGAACTGGTGTTTCGGTGCCTGGAAGGCGACACGGATACCTACGCCATCCTCGTGCGGCGCTACCAGGCGGCCGTTCATGCCACCGCCTATTATTATGCGGGACGGTACGGTGCGTCGGAGGACATCGCTCAGGAGGCGTTCTGGAATGCCTACCGGAGCCTCGCCCATCTCAAGGAGCCCGAGAAATTCGGGGTCTGGCTGAAAGGGGTGACGACGCGGACGGCGGCCAACTGGCTGCGGCGGAACGTGCCTCGCATCATGAGCGAGACCCCGCTGCCGCAGCGCAGGATGGTATCCATCGAGGACGCGCGCCAGGGACCGTCGGGAAAGCTGGAGGGCAAGGAACTGGGTGAGCGCGTGCAACGCGCCATTGATTCCTTGCCGGAACGATACCGTTTGCCCGTTATTCTGCGGTATCTGCAGGAATTGAGCTACGAGGAGATCAGCCGTTTCACGGGTGAATCACGCGACGAGATACGTGGGATTCTACACCGGGCGGGACGTCAACTGCGTGACGTTCTAGTTCGGTCGGAATCATCGGAAGGGGATGCCCGGTGGCATCGTGTACACAAGTAGACAGCTTGGTCCAGGCCTATGTGGACGGTGAGCTTCGGGATTCGGAGCGCGCCATTCTTGAGCAGCACCTGTCCGATTGCGCGGCATGCCGGAAGGTGCTTCGAGAACACCGCGCCACGGCGGCCCTGATGTTTGAAGCCTTGGCGCCCCACCAGCTCAGTGGTGATCTCACCCCGGCCGTGCTGTCTCACCTGCCCCATATGGATCACGTGCAGAGCCTGGCGCAAGAGGCCACCTGGCGCATTAAGAATCCGCGCCGGGCGACGCTTGTGTTTCGGGCCCTGGTGCCGGCGCTGGCCCCCATGCTCCTGTTCGTGCTGGGATTCGCCATCTACATGGCCTGGCCCGAAGCCGAGTCGGCGGGCCGTGTCGTGGGCATGGTGGTGCATCGGGATGGCGGGGTTCTGCGGAGCCACGATGACAGCACCCTCCGGCACGCGGTAGCCCTGGAAAGCCGCGTGACGCCGGACGAACGCTTTGAAACGGACCGGGACTCCACCCTCATGATTAACCTGGCGGGCCCGTCGCAGGTGAAGGTGGATCACAATACGCGGGTAAAGATCGTCGATACCCGGGCCGTCAATGTCGAGGCGGGCCGTGTGTGGCTTAATGTGTGCAAAGCCCGTGAAAAGTTCCGGGTGACCACTCCTTTAGCCGACATCATTGTCTTCGGCACCCAATTCGCCGTGGATGTCAATGGTAACCGAACGGTTGTGACCGTTTCGGAGGGAGAGGTCACGGTGGAGCAGGGAGAGCGCTTTGCCGTGCTTCACGCGGGCGAGGAATTGGAGGTGCGGCCGCAAGCCGAGCCCTTCACCGTTCGCGAGGTACCCGTGGCCAAGGTCATGGCATGGACACGCCGCGTTCAGCCCGACGCGGTTGCGCAACGCCGCTTTGAAACCGAGATTCCATCCCCGGCTTCCAAGGTGGTTCGTGCTTATCAAGTCTACCGCCTGGATGCGGGCGGACGCGCGGTGGAAGCCATTACGCTGAGTTGGGATGCGGGACCCGTGGGGGATCGGGCGGGATATGACATTTATGTCTTCGACGACCGGATGCGGCCCTTGGTCCGTGAGCACGTGAGCGCCTCGGTTTTTAACGACCCGGCCCGCAGCGAATATAAACTGGTACTCATGCCCGACGGGGAACCTATTACGAATGCCGGGGTATTAAACATAAGAACCGTGCCGGATTTTACGGAAGGACGCCGGGAAACCTCCTTTCGCGAGATTGCAACGCATATATACTAAACCACCGGGAAATCAGCCATGCGACAACCTGTGCCAAACAGCTTCCAGACGGCTTTTCGGTCCACACCGAAATGCCGGATGGGCCGTGCCGTTTGGCATCTTGTTCCAGATTCATCGGCTCTCCTGAAGAGAGACGGGCTTGTGAAGTGTGCAGTGAGCTTTCTGCCTCACGTCACTCCTTCCCCAAGAGTACCTGCAGCCAAAGCGCTCCACGGGCCCGCCTCTCTTTTTTTTCGACTTTATTCCGCTCTCCTGTTGGAAGACGGGCCTGTGAAGCGTGCAGTGAGCTTTCTGCCTCACGTCACTCCTTCCCCAAGAGTACCTGCAGCCAAAGCGCTCCGCGGGCCCGCCTTCCACTGGACTTTTACACGGATTGTCGCCCCGGTTGGAAGGGGGCTTTCCGTGCGAAGCGTTTGTAACGACACATGCAGCATACACAAAACTGAGAGACGGGTTTGGCCTCTCCCAAGCCGATAGCCACGCCCCGGTCCCTTCCCCAGGTGCGGACGCATGCTAACGGACCCAAACCCGTCTCTCGAAAAAACGTTCGGGCAACGTCCTCTCCGGCGGGGGACGTTGTTCGTTTTCCACTTTGCCATATGGCTGGAAACCCATACACAAGGCCATTGACAAACGTCGAAACCTGTCCTTTTATTGTCATTGCGAAGAGGCCTGAACGGTGGTGGCAATCTCCTGTTATACCTTGATCCGGATTGCCGCGTCACTTCGCTATCGCGTATTGGCTCGTTGCCCGCTACATTCCTTGCAATGAAGGACTCTTGTCGCTGGTATTATCCAAGGCCTTCCGGCAGCAATTGTATCACGCCCGCCAAAATCTTGCCAAAGCCGGTCAGCTTTTGTATCTTGCGCATTTATTGCCCTTTCAATTGGTCGACAAGATGCGTATCGAGCGCGTCAAACGGGAGAGAGGAGAACGGCATGTCCCGCGTCCCGGGCTACATGGCCCTCGTACTGGTATTCGCTTTCGCGGAAATGATCGCCCATTCGGAAACCGCGCCGGATCGATGGATTCGCCCTTGGGCCGCGCAACCGGCGTATTGGCAGTACGAAGGTAAACCCGTGCTCTTACTGGGCGGCAGCAGGGACGACAACCTTTTCCAAATCCCCGACCTGAGCGATCAGCTTGATGAACTTGTGGAAGCGGGCGGCAATTTCATTCGAAACACCATGAGCGCACGACAAGACGGCGGGTTCGAAGTTTATCCCTTCAAACGTCTTCCCGACGGACGATATGACCTTGGCCAATGGAACGACGCCTATTGGAATCGTTTTGAGCGCTGTTTGTCCCTGTGCGAAGCGCGGGCAATCATCGTTCAGATCGAAGTCTGGGATCGTTTCGACTATTCTCAACAACATTGGAAGAAAAGCCCCTGGCGACCGGCCAACAATGTGAACTACACCTCCGCCGAATCGGGGCTGGCGAACCTCTACCCCGAACCCGCATGGCGGGACAAGCAACCCTTCTTCCACACGGTCCCCGGCATGCCCCGGTACGTACACCAACTCGATGTGGTGCGTTCCGTGCAGGAGCGCCTGGTGGCCAAGATGCTCTCCTACAGCCTGCGCCACGGGAACATACTCTACTGCATGAATAACGAGACTTCCACGCCGCCCGCCTGGGGGGTGTACTGGATCCAGTTTATCCAGAAAGCCGCGAAACAACGGAACGTGACGGTATACACCACCGACATGTTTGATGATGGTTACCAACCCTGGCGTTCGGAAAAATGCCGTTACGCCCTGGACCATCCGGAGCGCTATACCTTTCTCGACATCTCGCAAATAAACAGCCGTTCCTTTAATGAAGACCATTGGAAGCGGCTCCTTTGGTTCATGAAAGAAGCACGCATCACGCCTCGCCCCGTGAACCACGTCAAGATCTACTCCGACGGCGAGACCTCCTGGGGCTCCGGCACGCCGGTGGACGGCGTGGAGCGGTTCTGGCGCAACCTGCTGGGCGGCGCGGCGGCGTGCCGCTTTCACCGGCCGGGTGGAGGCATCGGCCTGAACGACACGGCCAAGGCCTGCATTGCCGCCGTCCGCAGGGTGGAACGCTTCGTCAAGTTTTGGGACGTGCTCCCCATGGGGAATCTTCTGCGTGAGCGGGAAGACGACGAAGCCTACCTCGCCGCGAAGCCGGGAGAAGCCTATATTCTCTTCTTCACCAACGGCGGTTCGGTCGGCCTGGATCTTGGAGACCACCCCGGGAGCTACGCAGTTCACTGGGTCAACGTGAGCACGGGAAAAGCCGCAGGCATTACGCAAATTGAAAGCGACGGGGTGGCTTCCATCTCCGCGCCGGCTCCCGGCCCCTGGGTGGCCGCCATCATTCGACCATAAGGGGGCCATGGGAGAAAAGGTGCGTTTTGGCAAGGCAACCCCAACCCGGCGTAGCCGGAGCCAGGAATCGCTACCGTCTTCCGTGCCATGTCCCACCGTCATCCCCGCGGAAGCGGGGCTGACGGTAAGGTAAAAGCGGCTTCCTGCCGCTTTGAAGAGGCTGGAAGCCTCTTCTACTTTGCTTCGGAACCACGGTTTTCCGTGGAGACGATTCTTGGTTCCGGCTACGCGGGGATGACGGCTCTCGGGGTACCTACGGTTGGTGCCTCATCTTGGCCCTGTGCTACTATCGACGATGTGACATTTCACCAGGATCGTTACCCAATGGAAAGGGCGGACATGATCAAATTCGGTCGAGCGGTGCTCGCGGTTTTACTGGTTTTTCTCGTGACGGAGGGGGCCGTCGCCCAAGGTGGCCCGAGGTCGCTTCGTGCGTCGGTGGGCAGGGCGGTGGACTTGGTCAAGCCCGCGCTGGTACGGATTCACGTGGTGGAAACCTACTACCGCGAAGGGCGGGAAATGAAGTTCGAGGCTTCCGGGAGCGGCGTGGTCATTACGGACGACGGCTACGTGATTACCAATCACCACGTGGCGGGACACGCCAAGCAGCTCAAATGTACCTTCGCCGACAAGTCGGAAGTATCGGCGAAACTGGTGGGCGGCGACCCTCTGACCGACATTGCCGTGATTAAACTGGACAACCCGGATGGGCACACCTATCCGGTAGCCCGTTTTGGCGATTCCGCCGCCGTGCGTGTGGGCGACAACGTGCTGGCCATGGGCAGTCCCCTGTCCCTGTCCCAATCGGTGACCCTCGGGATCGTAAGCAACACCGAAATGATCATGCCCGGTTTCATCGGCCGACGGGATAAAATGGAGCAAGACGGGGAGGACGTGGGGGCGCTGGTACGGTGGATCGCCCACGATGCGGAGATTTATCCGGGCAATTCCGGAGGTCCGCTGGTAAACATGGCGGGCGAAGTGATCGGAATCAACGAGATCAAGATGGGCTTGAGTGGCGCCATTCCGGGAAACCTGGCCAAGACCGTCGCCCAGGCCCTTATTGCTTCGGGCAAGGTGCGGCGCGCCTGGCTGGGCGTGGAGGTCCAACCCCGCCTCAAGCACGACAGCGCTACTTCGGGCATTCTGCTCGGCAGCGCGGTGAAAGACTCTCCGGCGGACAAAGCGGGCCTGCGGTCCGGTGACCTGCTCGTCAAGCTGGGGGGCAAGCCCATAGACGTCCGTTTCCAGGAACAGATACCCGACTTTAATCTTTTCGTGAGTAACCTTGCCATCGGCACGCCGGTTGAGGCGGTCGTGCTGCGCGACGGCGCCGAAGTTTCCCTCATGGTGACTCCCGAAGAGCGGCAGCCGGTTCAGCCGGACCAGTTTGAACTCAAGCCGTGGGGCATTACGGTTCGTGATATCTCCTTCATGATGGCCAAGGAACTGAAGCGAGACAACAGTAACGGCGTCCTGGTGACGTCGGTTCGTCCCGGGGGACCGGCGGGCGCGGCCAAGCCCGAAATCAACCGGGGCGACATCCTGGTCGCGGTGGGGGGTAAGCCGATCAATGGTGTCGATGACCTCCGTGCCGTGACCCGGGCCCTGACCAAAGACGCAAAAGACCCTGTCCCCACCCTCACGGCCTTCGAGCGAAAGACCGGACAGTTTGTCACGGTGGTGAAGGTGGGCACGACTGAATTGAGCGATCCGGGGCGGGAAGTGAAAAAGGCCTGGCTTCCCGTGGATACGCAAGTCCTGACGCGAGGCATTGCGTCGCTGATGGACGATGACACCCTCACGGGCTTCCGCATTACCAAGGTCTATGAAAACAGCACGGCGGACAGGGCCGGGCTGAAAGTGGGGGATCTCATACTGGCCGTAGACGGCGAAAAGTTGACCGCCTCCGCGCCGGAACACTACGAGGAGCTTCCCGCGCTGATTCGTCAGTACCGGCCCAGGGATACGGTGACCTTGACCGTGCTGCGCGACGGGAAACGGATGCCGGTCGATGTGGAACTGATTCGCGCACCCCTGTCACCGCGCGAAATGAAGAAGTATAAGAATGAGGACTTCGAGTTCACCGTCCGCGACGTGGCCTTTTTCGACCGTGCCACCGAGCAGTGGAAGGCGGATCAGAAAGGTGTGTTGGTGGAGCAGGTGAAATCCGGGAGTTGGGCCGCCTTGGGCCGCCTGACCCAGAATGATCTAATCGTCGCCGTGGACGGAAAACCCGTTGAAAACGTGGCCGACATGAAAGAACGCATGGCCAAAGTCTCTGCGGAGCGGCCCGTGTCCGTGGTTTTCAAGGTGCGGCGCGGCATTCACACCTTTTTCATCGAGCTCGAACCCAAATGGGGCGCGGAATAGTGTTTTAGGACGGCATGTTATCCATGCAGGCCTCCTTGGCGGCAACGTGAACCATCAAATGCGGGAAACATGATCGAACTTGAGGGCAAGACCGCCTTGGTGACCGGTGGCGGAAAGCGCCTGGGCGCCGCTATTGTCCGTGACCTGGCGGGCCGGGGCGTGCGGGTCGCGATCCACTATCATGCGGCCCATGCCGAGGCCGGGGCCCTGGCGGCTTCGCTCCAGGCCATGGGAAGAGAGGCGTGGACTTTTCGCGCCGACCTCTCGGACGCGGAACAGGCCGAATCCCTATTTGAGAGGGTTTGGGAAGCGACCGGCGGAATCGATTTTCTGATCAACAACGCGAGCATTTTCCCGGAAGGGACGCTTGATGGCCTCCGTCTCGATACGCTGTTGCCCAACCTCCAGGTGAACGCCCTGGCACCCTTTGTCTTGTGCCGGAAACTGGCGGCGCAGGCATCCAAAACCACCGTGGTGAACTTGCTGGACGCACGTATTACGGACAATGATCGGGGGCACGTGCCTTATCACCTGAGTAAGCGTATGCTCTATTCGTTGACCCGCATGATGGCCGTGGAATACGCCCCCGGCCTGCGGGTGAATGCCGTTGCCCCGGGCCTGATCCTGCCGCCGGCGGGAAAAGACGAAAACTACCTGGCGGCCCTGGCCCACACCAATCCGTTGGAACAATATGGTTGCGCCGAGGATGTGGCGGAAGCCGTGGCCTTTTTGCTGCGCAGCGATTTCATCACGGGCCAAACGGTTTTCGTGGATGGCGGACGACACCTGCGGGGAAGTATGTATGGCGGCTGAAACAAGAGACCGAATTCATATCCGCGACCTTGCCGTGCGTTGCATCGTGGGCATTTACCCCGAGGAACGCACCACCAGGCAGGATGTGCTCATCAATATCACCCTCGCCGTGGATCTCGCGAAAGCGGGCGAATCGGACCGTATTGAAGACACGGTGAACTACAAAAAGATCAAAAAGGACGTACTGACCCTCGCGGAGGGCTCCTCTTTTTTCCTGGTGGAAAAGCTCGCCGCGGAAGTGGCCGCCATTTGTCTTGCCGCGCCCAGGGTGGCAGAGGTGACCGTCACCGTGGATAAGCCGGGCGCCCTCCGTTTCGCGCGCAGCGTGGCCGTGGAAATCACCCGGAGCCGGGACGGGGATGGGTGAAGACACGTGGAAGAATCGGGCCTACATCTCGGTCGCGGGTAACATCGACCCTGAGCGTAATATTCTCGCGGCGCTGAAGGCGCTTAATGCGGTTGCCCCGGTGGAGGCCATATCGACCTTCTACCGGACCCAGGCTCTTGGACGGCCGGAACAGCCCGATTACCTGAACGGCGTGGTGGCCATTCGAACCGGCCTGGCCCCGCGTTCCCTCAAGTTCGACGTATTGCGGAAAATCGAGGCGGCTCATGGCCGGGTGCGCGGCGCGGATAAATATGCAGCCCGAACCATCGATCTGGATATCCTGGTCCATGGTGAAATGCGCATTGATGAAGAGGATCTGAAGATTCCCGACCCGGACCTGTGTTCCCGGGTCTTCCTGGCCAAGGCGCTGCTGGAATTGGCGCCACGAATTACTCCGCCCGGGTGGAAGGTTCCCCTGGCGCAGGCACTGGACAAAACGGCGGCCGCGGCCTTGCGGCCCCATGCCACCTTTACAAAACTCCTGGGAGAAAGGTTGTTGAAATGAACGAGGAACGTGTTAGCCAACTAATCCGCGAATTGCTGACCGAACTGGGGGAAGACCCGGATCGCGAAGGGCTGTTAAAAACCCCCGAACGGGTGGCCCGCGCCTATTCATTCCTCTTGCAGGGCTACAGCCAAGATATCAACGAGACCATCAACGACGCCGTGTTCCAGGCCGAATCCAACAACATGATCATCTCGCGGGACATCGAAGTCTACAGCCTCTGCGAACACCACATGCTCCCCTTCTTCGGCGTTTGTCACATTGGCTACATTGCGGAAAAAAAAGTGCTCGGTCTCAGCAAGCTGGCGCGCATCGTGGACTACTATGCCCGTCGTCTCCAGATCCAGGAGCGCCTCACCGCCCAAATCGCCCGAAAAATCATGGACGTGACCCAAGCCGAAGGCGTGGGCGTCGTCATGGAATGCCGTCACCTGTGCAGCATGATGCGCGGCGTTGAAAAGCAGCGCAGCGTCATGACCACCTCCAGTGTCCTCGGCAGCTTCCACGACGACGCCATTACCCGCCAGGAGTTCCTCCACCTTATCGGGCGGAGCGTGTGAGGGAATATCTCCTTCCCCCCTGGTGAATCTGGCGGACAAAGGGAAAAACATTTCAGCCCTGTTTATCTCAGTCATGTCCACTGCCTTCACACCCGAGCTTCCCCCTTCGCTTTTATCCCGTGTGGAGGAGGAAGTCCCGGTCTCCCCTGGTTTCGCGTAGGCTGGACTAATGCCGCCCAAGCGCATAGAATGAATATCCGGGTACCTTTGGGAGTATGTTCTTCCAGAATGCAATGCCGGAAAATACGAGGCCTTTGCGGGATTGAGGTTCTTTGTCCGTGCTGTTCGTGGGATCGCGTTCGGGTCCCCTGTTTCCCATGTTGTGGCCCAATAAGCACGGCATGGGGGGATAGCTGTAGCGGTCTCTCGGATAATCGCCTTTTCGCAAAGGGCACACGACGGTGGAAGGAGTTATGCCATGAGTCCCAACAAGCCCGAGTTTATCGGGAAACAGGCGCCGGACCTGTTGAGGCAACTGCCCCGGGTCCCGGGAAAACTGAAGGTGGTATTGGCGGTGGTGCTGGTGCTGCTCATACCGCTCGGTTTCTTTTATTTCTCTTGTCTCGAATATATAAAACCCAGCGAAGTGGGCATCCGCGAGGTGCGTATCGGGGTGGACCGGGGTATCCAGAAAAAGATCTACGGCCCCGGCTATACCTTTGTCATGCCTTTCGGGATGCAGCAGATACACCATTTCCCCGCGACGGTTCAGGTGCTGGAGTTGAACAGCAGTCCGGCGAGCGCGGCCCAGGGCCGCGATGCGGTCAGCGTGGCCAAGTCGGCCAATATCCAGACTTCAGACGGTTTCTTTGTCGATGTGGACGTGACAATCCTCTACCGCATTGCCGACGCTTACAAGGTGCTTCAGGAGTTTGGCTCCGGGAAGCGTTACCTTACCATGGGCCTGGAACCCAAGGCGGAACCGGTATTGAAACAGACTCTCGGGGAACTGACCCCGGAGGATTTTTACAACAGCGAATTGCGCGTGGCCCGTGCCGACGCCGCCCGCGACCTGCTGGACAAGGAACTCTCCCCCAAGGGAATCAAGGTCGAGCATGTATTGGTGCGGTACTTCCGGTATAGCGACGAGTATCAGAAGAGTATCGAGAAAAAGAAACTCGAGGACCAGATGGTTTTCACGAACCAGTCGCTGCGCAAGGCCGCCCTGGAACAGAAAAAACTGAACGAAGTGACGGCCGAGGGGGAAATGAACGTAAAGGTGGTCGAACAGGAAGGTATCGCCTACAAGGTGGAAAAAGAGGCGGAGCGCGACCTTTACGTGCGAAAGAAAACGGCCGAGGGCGAGTTGCTCGTGGCGTTGGCGGACGCGGAAGCCGCCCGGCTCCGCAATGAAGCCATGCAGGTGCTGGGGGCGGATCGAAAGGTGGCCATGAAGATGGCCGAGGTGCTGGGGGGGCTGGATACCATCATCCTGCCGACCGGGGGCGCCGACAGCCTCAATCCCCTGGACCTGGCTCGGATGATTGATTCCTTCGGCGCGGCCAATGAGGCGGACGGGGAAGAGACCGCGGCAGCAGCTTCGGAAGACGCGTCCACGTCCCTGAAATTGACCGTGCCCACGGCGGAGGAACTGGCCGCTCGGGCCGCCGCCGCGGTGGGCAATGTCGAAGCGCCCGCGCCACCGAAAGAGGAACCGGCCGCCGAAGCGGCGCCGGTCACCACCGAGGAGACCGTCCAATGAAAAGGCACGCAAACCTTATTACGACACTTACAGTCTCCTTGTGCGCGTTGCTTGTTTCGGGCTGTCTGCCCTATACCACGGCGGACAACCAGGTGGGCGTGCGTACCATCAAGTGGTCGCCCGTGGGCAAAGCGGGGGTGCAGGAACAGATTTACGCCCCCGGTCAAACCCACTTCTTCTTTCCCTTCTTCACGGATTGGAACACCTTCGACAAGAACATCCAGAAGATCGAGATGATGCGCGCCACGGGCCGGGGCGACCGGCAAGGCCCCGATGAGTTGCTTTTCAAGAGCATCGACGGCAACGACATTGGCCTGGACGTGACCATCACCTACAAGATCATTCCTGAAAAGGCACCCTATATCCTGCAACACGTTGCGCGTAGCGACGAGGAGTTGAAGGAGGTTATTGTCCGCACCATCGCCCGCAGTAAACCGCGCGACATCTTCGGTGAGTTGAACACGGAAGAGTTCTATGACGCGGTGAAGCGGACCGAGAAAGCCGAAAAGGTCCGCACGGTGCTCAACGAGATGTTGAGCGAATATGGGGTGGTGGTGGACCGGGTCAACACGGGAGACTACAGCTTCAATCCGGAATATGAAGCGGCCATCGCAAAGAAAAAGGTGGCCGACCAGGAGGCGCGGCGTCTCAAATCCGAGACGGAAGCGAAACGGGAAGAGTTCCGCACGGCGGTGGAGGAAGCCAACGCCAAGGTGGCCCGGGTTCGCGCGGAGGCCGATGGCGAGTACCGGCGGGCCGTTATCGAGGCGGACGCCGAATACCAGAAAATGAGCAAGCAGGCCGAGGCCGTCATGGCCGAAGGTAAGGCCGAGGCGGAAGGTATCCTGGCGATGAACCGGGCACTGGCCGGGGCCGGCGGTGAAGCCATGGTGAAAATGGCCATTGCCGACGCGCTCATGGGCAAACGTATCGTCATGCTGCCCACGGGCGGCGGCGGTTTGGATCTGCGAACCACCGATATCAACGATCTGCTGAAACTCTACGGTATCAAGAGTCTCAGTGGGGCAAACAAGTGATGGACGCCGGTTGCGCCCCGTCATGGGGCGCGACCGGCCCTCGCAACGGGAGTCGTGGCATGACGGAAACCACGCGAAAGCTCATGGCCATCCCGATTATCATCATCGTCTTGGGATTGGCCTGGTTGATGATGGCGGCCCATTGGGGAGAGGATATCGATTGGGTGCAAGCCGCCGCACTGGCCCTGGTTGCCCTGGTTTCGTGGCTGTTGAGCGGTATCGACAAAGTCACCGTGGTGGTCATCCCCTGGTTTCTCCTTGCCTCGGTCTGTTCCCTGCTCCACGACACGGGTACCCTCGACATCAACTTGATCGTGCCGGTGCTCACCGTTGCTTTTGGTTGTTTGGTCCTGCTGGCGCTCCTGCTGAAGGTTCCACGCCCTACGTTCATGACCGACGACGATGCCCGGAAGGACTCGTAAGCCTGACCCGGCTTGGCCGGAACCAGGCATCGTCTCCACGGAGAACCGTGGTTTCAAAGAAAAGCAGAAGCGGCTGGAAGGCGGTTAAATCGCGAGATTGGTCGTAAGTCATTGCCGAAAAGTGCTTTACATGTGTCGGTGCATTCACCTCTTGGGGGAGTGGATTTCAACAGCCGCGCCGTTGAGAACAATCGATATACGTCAATGCCGCATGGCGAAATAAAATGAGTAGAAGCCTCCGCAATAAGGACGCAACGGCCCTTTCCAGGTTCAACCACGAAATACACAAAATACACGAAATGAGTAGGGTGGGCCTTGGCCCACCATAACCTTTCCCCATGGCAAGATGGTATCGCCTCAAACACATAGGCCTGGTGGGCCAAGGCCCACCCTGATATGGACCGACCTTTTCAACCCCTTATTCCAAAGCCGATTTTATTGATTGATTGATTTCACTGCTGTCCAAGACAGAATCGCCGTAACGCTTCGACCCGCATAGAATAGGGTTCTTTCCTTCTGAAAACACCTTTTTTGGGGATCAGGTCTCCCGTTTTCCTGTTGCCCGGTTAAGGGGCCTGTCCAAGACCGG
>JAJRTN010000105.1 GCA_024278275.1 Candidatus Hydrogenedentota bacterium | reverse complement strand
CGCATTAAGTATAGCATATGTTATATACGCTATACTTAAAAGTCAAGAAGAAAGCCCGGCAAAGCCGGGCAGATGAAAGGGGTGGCAGTCTCTTGCGGCAGAGGGTTAGCCTAAACTACACTTTGCAAACACCCTCTGAGGCAGAGCGCGGTGCGCTACGGGTTGGCGGTTTCGGCCTTTTGCCTGATGACGAATCACGTTCATCTGGTCGTGACGCCTGAGACCAAGCAGTCACTCTCGAAGGCCCTCGGACGAACGCATCTGATGTACGCCCAGTATGTCCATCGTCTGCATGGACGGCTGGGCCATTTCTGGCAGAACCGATTCTACTCGTGCCCGTTGGATGAGGCCCACGCGCATAACGCCGCAGCCTACGTGGAACTGAATCCCGCTCGGGCGGGGATGGTGAAATCCGCATGGGACTACGCATGGTCGAGCGCGGGCGCTCATTGCGGTGAGGCGGGGGACCCATCCGGGCTGCTGGTGTTGACCGACTGGTTGGCGGGCGTGTCCGCGGAAGAATGGAAAGCGACGCTGCGGGCGATAGCGCAGTCCGACCGCGCAATTGAATGCCTGCGCCTTCACACCAGGACCGGGCGCCCCTTGGGAGACGATACCTTCCTGAGCAAAGTCGAGACGCTACTTGGCCGACGTGTCCGTGCCTTACCCAAAGGCCGCCCAAAGGGGAGCAAAGACAAGATCAAGAGAAGACTTCGGACAAACAAGACACCTCATGCCCAAGAGGGTCACTAAAATAGGTTGCTGTCCCCAATTATACCCAATTATACCCAATTATATTCACGGTCCCCCGTGGGAATGCATAAAGCCGCCGTCCCCGGCGGCATCTCGTCATGGGGGCGGTCTACGTAACACATGGGACGATTCGACCGAGGACGGTCGAGACCAGCGATCCCACGCGGAGCATGGGAACGAGAAAAATCACCTTTTCGCAAATGGCACCTCCAAGGGGCATTCAAGATAAAAAGTCTTGACCCCCATAGATATATACGATAGCATACGATCTCAGTCCGCCTCATGGACGGGAGGCGGCACAATGCCTCCCCGTGAAAAAAGTGATCAGTGACGTGAAGGCGTTCCGGCTGTGCATGGACCAGGAGACGCTCAATGGCCCGATTCGGAAGATGGATTGCCACGGTCACGATTTTGTCGAGCGTGTTCATCAACACGGCTTGTTCGGCGCAGCCTGATGGTGGAGAGACCGTCCGGGGCGAGACTTCACGACAGCCAGGCCCGGCGTCACAAGCGGGTGCCATTGATGCAAACGGCGACTGGCCGCGTTTTCGGGGACCGGGCGGCATGGGCGTTAGCCATGCCCGCGGGTTGCCCCTGACATGGAGCGAGGGGGAGAACTTGGCGTGGAAGGTGCCGCTGCCCGGCGCGGGTTCTTCCAGTCCGATAGTTTATGGGGACCGCATCTACCTGACGTGCTACACCGGCTATTATGTTCCCGGCGAGCCGGGGGGCCGTCTCGACGACCTGAAGAGGCACCTGGTCTGCCTGCAGCGAGAGGATGGTGCGATTCTTTGGGACAAGCCGGTGAAGGCGAGGCTGCCCGAAGAAAAGCGTATCCGTGACCACGGTTATGCCGCGAGTACGCCGGTCGCCGATTCCGAGCGCGTCTACGTGTTCCATGGAAAATCCGGTGTTTTTGCCTACGATCATCAAGGCAAGCAACTCTGGCGGGCGGATGTCGGTTCCAACACGAACAGTTGGGGAACGGCCGCGTCACCGGTTTTGCACGAAGACATGGTTTTCATCAACGCCAGCGTGGAAAACGAGTCGCTCGTGGCGCTCGACCGGCGCACGGGCGCGGAGAAATGGCGCGCCGGGGGGATCACGGAAGCCTGGAACACGCCGCTCGTCGTGACAACGAAATCGGGCGATGAAGAACTTGTGGTGGCAACCTACGGCAAGGTGCTTGCCTTCGATCCCGAGTCGGGCAAGCCCCTTTGGTCCTGCAATACGGACATCACCTGGTACATGGTTCCCAGCGCCGTGGCCGCGGATGGCGTCGTATACTTCCTGGGCGGCCGGTCGGGAACCGCCGCGCTGGCCGTTCGGGCGGGTGGCCGGGGAGATGTCACGGCGACACATCGTCTGTGGACGCGCAATACCGGCTCCAACGTCACGTCGCCGGTTTACCTCGACGGCCATTTGTACTGGACGCACGACAGCCGGGGCATGGCCTACTGTGCCCGAATCGACACGGGTGAGTTGGTCTACGAGGAGCGCCTGGATCGGGGCGGGCAGTTCTATGCTTCACCAGTCCTAGCGGACGGGCGGCTGTATTACCTGAACCGTTCCGGCCGGATGTTCGTGCTGGCCGCCAAGCCCGAGTTCGAAATCCTGAGCGTCAACGAACTACGAGACGGCAGCCTTTTCAATGCCAGCCCGGTGGTCACGGACAACCGGATCCTGCTGCGGTCGGACAAGTTTCTCTACTGCATCAAGGCGTAGGGTAGCCCAAAGGGAGTTGATTGTTCATGACTCCTCGCCGTGACAAAAGGCACGGTTCCGGATGAGTGGATTAGAAAACTGGGAAAACTGGGGACAGTAACCATTTATTCTGTTAACGTTTATTAACGTTTACTCCCCCCCCGAAGGCCGTCATGTCAACGCGCGGCCTTGTCCAGCCGAATCTTGAATTGGTCGAGATCCGTGATGGGTCGTTCGCAGGTGAAGTCTTTGCAGATGTATACCGTCGTCCTGCCGCCCAGCATGGCCTTGTCTTCCAGCAGGGGCAGGTCCGAGGCGCCCTCGGCGGGGTCGATGAAGGCCACCACCTTGTTCGGCACGAAGCGCGTGTAGAGCGCGTCGAGGTAGGCCGACACGGCGTCGTCGCCCCGCTTCCCCGCGATGGCGATTTCCTTGGGCGGGTGGAGCAGGAGGTCCACGGCGCACAACATGCGCGGGAAGCCTTGGGGCGCGCGGGCCATGAGCGCCGCGTTGGCTTCGAGCACCCGGCGCGCCATGGCGTCGTAATCCTCGTTTCCCACGAGTTTGCCCAGGCGAATCAAGGCCTGGGCGGCCACGGAATTGCCGGAGGGTTCGGCGCCGTCGTAGGTGGGACGCGCCCGGACGAGCAGGTCGTCCTGCGCGGCGGCGCTGAAGAAGAAGGTGCCGTTATCTTCGTCCCAGAAGCGGTCACGCATCTTGCCTGCGAGGACATCGGCCTCCCGCAGCCAGGCGGGGTCGAAGGTGGCTTCGTACAGATCCACGAAGGCGTTCACCGTGAAGGCATAGTCGTCAAGGTAGCCTTCGAGACGGCTCTCCCCCGCGCGATGGGTGCGCAGGAGCACGCCGTCGCGCATCATGCGTTCGCGGATAAAACGACCGGCCTCCTCCGCGGCCTGGCGATAGCGGGGCGCGTCCAGGATGCGCGAGGCCTGGGCGAGGGACGAGATGAGCAGGGCGTTACACGAGGTGAGAACCTTGTCGTCCAGCCCGGGCCGCGTGCGTTTGCTTCTCGCTTCGAGCAGCGTGGCCCGGAGGGGCGCCATTTTCTCTTCCAGCGCCGATACGGTCATGCCCAGCGCCTTGGCCACGGCCCCGGGCGTTTCCTCCTGGTGGAGGATGTTTTGGCCCCGGTGGTAGGCCTCGCGGGAAGAGAAGTTCCCACCGGGTTTCACCGCGTAATAGCGGTTGAAAAGGGCCGCGTCTTCCCGGCCGAGGACTTGCTCAATTTCGCCGGCCGTCCAGACATAGAACCTGCCCTCCTCGCCCTCGCTGTCCGCGTCCTCCGCGGAGTGAAAGCCGCCGAGGGGATCGCGCATGTCCCGCAACTCGTAGTCGAGGGTTTCCCGCGCCACGCGGGCATAGCGGGCCGCGCCGGTGAGTTGAAAGGCTTCCAGGTAGACCTGGCTCAACTGGGCGTTGTCGTAGAGCATCTTCTCGAAGTGGGGCACCAGCCATTGGGCATCCGTCGAATAGCGGTGGAAGCCGCCTCCCAGGTGATCGTACATGCCCCCCATGGCCATCTTGTCCAGGGTAAGGGTGGCCATGTGGAGGAGATCCTTCTCGCCACCACGCCGGTACTCCCGCAGCAGGAGGCCGATGGTCGCGCTCGACGGGAACTTGGGCGCACCGCCCCAGCCGCCCTCTTTCGCATCGAAAGTGTCGCGCCAATGGGCCACGGCCCCGGCGATGAGTCCCGGCGTGACGTCGCTCGCGGGCACGGCCGCGCTCATCTGCTCCCGAACATGATCGGCGAGACCGGCCGCGCCCTTTTCCACCTCGTCCCGCTTGTTCTCCCAGGCGTCGGCGATGGATCGCAGAACGGTCATGAAACCGGGGCGTCCCATGCCGTCCCCCGGGGGAAAGTAGGTGCCCCCGTAGAAGGGCTTTCGTTCGGGCGTGAGGAACAGCGACATGGGCCAGCCGCCCCGGCCCGTCATGGCGGTCACGGCGGTCATGTAGATGTCGTCCAGGTCGGGCCGTTCCTCCCGGTCCACCTTGATGGAGACGAAGTGCTCATTGAGAAAGGCCGCGATCTCCTCGTTCTCGAAGGATTCCCGCTCCATGACGTGGCACCAGTGACAGGATGAATACCCGATGGAGAGGAAGATGGGTTTGTCCTCGGCACGGGCCTTCTCGAAGGCTTCCCCGCCCCAAGGGAACCAGTCCACGGGGTTATGGGCGTGCTGGAGCAGGTAGGGGCTCGTCTCATGGATAAGCCGGTTCGTGTGGGTGTCAGACAAGGGGGACTCCTCCGCGCCATGGACCAGGATCGGGGTGAAGGGGGTAACCATCAGAAAAAATGGAACCATCAAGCGATTCACGGGTCTTCCTTTCCCCCCTCGCAAAGGAAACAGCACGGGCGGCCCATCCATTCCGCCCCGTAAACCGCGGGAAGACGACAAAACCGCCGACGCTCATGCTGCGCATCCCGGGCTTGAAAGGGGGGGAACCCGGCCAGAACACGGTGCCAAGGTTTCAGGAAACCAGGTCGCGCAAACCGTGACGCCGCACCTTGTAAGCCATGTCGCTGCGTGAAATACCCAGTTGACGGGCCGCGGCGGCTTGCCTGCCCCCGTTTTCCTCCAGGGCACGGGCCAGCAGGCGGGCCTCGGTTTGTTCCAGGAAGGTGCGCAGGTCCATGTCTTCGGGCAAGGTATCGGGGAAAATGTCCGGTTCTCCGCCCTCCGGCAGGGTCTCGCGGGAGAATGGCAAATCCAAAGGCAGGTCCCCGGGCAGAATGGTTTCGCCCCGGGCGAGAATGTAAGCGCGCTCGATGATATTGCGCAATTCACGGGCGTTCCCCGGGAAAGCGTACCCGCGCAGGGCCTCGATGGTCCCGGGGCTGATATCCCGGCGGGGCACACCAAGCGCCGAGGCCACGAGTTCGCCGAAATGAGCGGCCAGGTCGGCCAGGTCTTCCGGGCGTTCCCGAAGCGGCGGAATGTGGATGGGCACGACGGCGAGGCGGTAGTACAAATCTTCCCGGAACCGGTCTTCTTTCATCCGCGCATGAAGATCGCGATGGGTGGCCGCCAGAATGCGCACGTCCACCTTTACGGGGGTGGTGCTGCCAATGCGGAAGACTTCCCCATCCACCAGCACGCGCAACAGCTTGGCCTGCAGGGACGCGGGCATTTCCCCCGCTTCATCGAGGAAAAGGGTGCCGCCATGGGCGGCCTCGAAGAGCCCTTTCCGGGCGCGGTCGGCGCCGGTGAAAGCGCCCCGTTCGTGACCGAAGAGCTGGCTTTCGAGCAGTGACTCCGGCATGGCGGCGCAATTGACCGCGATGAAGGGCTCTCGGGCGCGCCGGCTGTTGGCGTGAATGAGCCGCGCCACCAACTCCTTGCCGGTGCCCGTTTCGCCCGTAATCAGGACGGTGGCATCGGTGGGCGCCGCGCGCTTGATGAGGCCGCGCACCTCGTTCATGGCGTCACTTTTTCCCAGCAGATCGCCACTGCCGTATTCCACCTGCTGCACCTCGCGCTTCAATCGCTCATTCTCCCGCAGCAACTTGCCGTGCCCGCACGCGCGGCGCACGCCGGTCAGCACGGTTTCAGGCACGAAGGGCTTGGAAATGAAATCAAAGGCTCCCCTGCGCATCACTTCAACGGCCAGGTCCACGGTGGCGTACGCGGTCAGCATGATAACCGGCACGGGGGACTCGCTATCCTGGCATTGTTCCAGCAGGCAGATCCCTTCACCATCGGTCAGGCGCTGGTCGGTCATGACCAGATCGAAGTCACCGGCCTGAAGCAGGGCGCGGGCCGCGGCCAGGCAATCCGCCTCCACCACTTCGTACCCGTCGTCCTGCAGGAGAACCGACAGGATCCTGCGCATGCTTTCTTCGTCTTCCACGATGAGAATCCGTGCCATGTATCAACCTTCCCGTCCGTGCAGCGGCACCGTCAAGGTGAA
The DNA here is from genome assembly GCA_024278275.1 of Candidatus Hydrogenedentota bacterium. Lineage (GTDB taxonomy): Bacteria > Hydrogenedentota > Hydrogenedentia > Hydrogenedentales > JAJRTN01 > JAJRTN01. Next base: position 25,773 of record JAJRTN010000105.1, on the reverse strand, counting down.
CCGGACACACCCGGCCCTGTTCTCACTCAAACGCAGGTCGCCGCCATGGGCCCGCGCTATCTTTCGGCTGATGGAAAGCCCCAAACCGGTGCCTCGCGCCCGCGTGGTGAAAAAGGGCTCGAAGATGGCCTCCGGCTGCCCGACGGGTTCACCGGGATTTCTCACATAAAACGCCACGCCGCCACGGGCCGGCTTGCTGCCGAGGATGATGCGCCCTCCGGGGGGGGGGTGGTGGATGGCGTTCACCATGAGATTCAGCAGTGCCTGGTGCATTTGAAAGGGATCCAGCGGAACCTCTTCCGGACCCTCCACGCGCAGCACCAGCCGCTGCCCCCGCGCTTCGAGACTGGGGGAAACCAGGCTCGCCACGTAGCGCAGGGTGGTTTCCACGCTGCTGGTCACGACTTCCAGGGGCTTGCTTCGGGCATACGCGAGGAAATCGGTGGTAATGCGCTCGAGGCGGCGCGACTCCTTGGCCGCGATGTCGCAAAACTCCCGGCGTATGGCCTGGTCGTTTTCCTTGCGGCGGGCCGTTTCGAGGGCGCTGGCGATCATGCCCACCGGGTTGCGAATCTCATGGGCCACGGCGCTGGCGAGGCGTCCGATGGCGGCCAGGCGCTCCTCTTCCCCCAGTTTCTCCTGGGTCTTATTCAGTTCGTCGAGGGCCTTCCGAAGCTGGTGCGCGTCGAAACGCATGCGCCGGGCCACGAGCCACACCATTACGCCCACCACGACAAACACCAGCAGCATGGTGGTTGTTTCAAAAATCTCCTCGGGGTCGAAAGGCGGGTTGCGCGTAAAGTATACCGTGATCTCGATGTAGGCCAAGGCCGCCGCGGTCCCCACGGCCAGCAGCACGCCCGCAAGGTTGAAACGGAATCCGGCGGCGATAAGCGGCAAAACCAGGAGCACCGCGTAGTGGGCATCGGAAAAGTTCGAGGTCAGGCTGATCGCGGCGGCGAAACAGAAACTGATCCAGATCGACAAATGCGCGTAGAGGCGAACCTGCAGCCAGCCCATGGGCCGCGTCCGCCGCCGCAACAACCACCATTCCACGCACTGCTCGGCGAAACGTAAGGCGAAAAGCACCGGCGGAAGCATGGCGTGCGGCACGCCCATATAGGGCCAGAAACTCAAATCGATGAGCAACAGGAAACCCAGCACCACGAGATTGAGTCCGATGAGGCTCAACTCCTGGTTGCGAAAGGTAGGGTAATCCATGGGAGCGAGCAGGGCGCCGCCCACGGTCAGCGGCGATGGGGTGTCCACCGCGAACGGTATCGCTTTGAGAGGCTGATCCGTCATCGCCTGCCGTTCAGGTCCTTATGGGGTTCACGGGGTAAACGCGGGGTACGGGCCAATACGTCCTTACCTCAACGGTTCTCGTACACGGTTACCGTGGTGTTGCGTCTTCTTCACGCGCTTCACCAAAATGAACATAGTTGCCACAAATCTCGTTCAGCATATCCGTGGCTTCCAGCAAACGAAGCTCCAGGTTCAGCCGTTCCTTCAGATCAAGCCGGTCCCGGCCAAGTTCCATCTCGGCCTTCAGGTCCAGACGCGTGTAATAAAGTTTGGTAACCTCCCGGATAAGCTGGTTGCGTTGTTCCGCCCGGCGGCGGGCTTCCTCGCTGATCTTCACCTGGTCTTTATCGAAAAGAAGCTCCCGCAGGTTCCACTCCAACTCGACACCGAAGGTGTCAAGCCGCTCGATCCGGTCGCTCTGGTGAATATCGTCGATGCTGTCGATACCGAAGCGATCCGTATTCGTCACGCTGGTCCACCGGCTTACCGGATAATCCCGGTTCCCCGCTTTCAGGGACAGGGTGGGCATGAAGTTGCGGCGCCGCGCGTTGCGCCGCCACTTCTGGACCTCGCCGGGGTGGTAATCGGCGTAGCGAAGCGCGGCGGCCACCGTCCGCCGGAGCGAGGGTTCGGTTGCCCGCAGTTTCACCAGCATGGCCGCCACGTTTCCCGGGTCCGGCACGGAATCGCCCGCGCCCCGAAGCACCGTGAAGCCGACGGTGGGAAAGGGCTTGAGCAGGGCTTCGGCGCGCGCCCCGAAGGCGTTGTCCAGTTTCCACAATTGCCCCTCCCGCGTCCATAAAAGGGTTTCCGGAAGTTTGGGACAGGCCGTGAGGTTCCGCAGCTCCCCATCGCCCTGGAAGAGCAATTCCGGTTCGGCGCCGTCCACCTGGAGGTTCAGGAGAAAGACGGCTCCCCCGAGGGCGAACCACAAGGCCCCACGGTCGCCGTCATCCAGGGCCACGGCGCCGGGTTCCCCCCGCAGCGCGAGGTCCAGGTCGCGATACCGAACCGTGGAGGAAAGGTCGTACAGCCGTACCTTCGGCGTGCCGCCCGCCACCGGTAGCGCCAACAGGCCCCGGGACGCGGCCAGGCGACCCGGCCCGTCCACGTCCCGCGCGGAGCATACCCAGTGGTCGCCCAGGTCGGGGGAATGGTAGACTCCCCTGCCGGCGAGAACCGTCAGCCAGGGCGTATCGCCCTGGCTGAAAGCCGCTCCCCGGAAAGCGCCCTCCGCGCCGGGAATCGTGAATGTTTCCCACGTGAGTCCGTAATCCCGGCTTCTCCAGGCACGGTCGCGGGTAAGCAACACCGCGTGTTTGCGGTCCGCGGGACTGACCCGGATCGCCACAATACCGTCGGAACGAAAACCCGGCGGCAGGGCCGTGGTCCACGAGCCCCCGCCATCGCCGGTCCGGGCGACCCCACCTTCATGCACGACATAGAGCACCTTGGAGGATTGGGCGTAGCCGGCGATGCCCATGATCCGGGTGGCCGTCGGGGGCAGATCGAAGACGGGCCGCCAGGTGGAGGCGTCGGGATCCAGTCGAAACACGCGCTTCACGGTCGCGGCATAGGGATGGCCGGGGCGTGTCGGCGGCACCGCCAGGGCGACCATGGCGGCGTCCAACGCCGGACCGACTTTTTCGGGCGCGCCCATCGCGGGGGGACAGGCCATGAACAAGATAAGAAGCGGCATGCCTGCCGCTAGTCGCGAGATCCGGGGACGGTACATGTTTTTCCACTCCTGCTATGGGCCGGTCGGGCCGTTTTCCGCGGACTGTTTTTCCGCTTCCTCAAGCGCTTCCTCAAGATCGTGCAGGCCGTCGCGCGCTTTTTCGTAGCCGGGCTTGAGGGCGAGGGCGCGGTCGAAACACGACCGGGCGGCCTCGAATTGCTTCAGATAAAGCCGCACGTACCCCAGGTTCAGCCAGGCTTTTTCAAAGGTGTCCTTCAACGCAACCGCCTGCCCATAAGCCTCCGCCGCTTCTTCAAGCCGGTTCTGGCGGCGCAGGGCGAGACCGAGGTTGTAACAGGTCACGGCCTTGGGATCCAGCCGTATGGCCTTGCGGTAGAAATCCACGGCCCGTGCGTCGTCCTTCTCCGCCACGGCCTTCTTGGCCAGGGCGATGAACAGGTCCTCGTGGCTTGCCCCGGCGGCGTAGGCCCGTTCGTACACGGCCAGGACTTCGTCTTTCCGGCCCAGTTTCTTGAGATACCGCGCCAGGTAACGGGCCGCCTTCTCCCGGCCGGGCCGCAGTTCATGGGCCTTCCGCATGGCCCGCTCCGCCTCGGCGTATTCGCCCAGCCGGGCATGGGCGATGGCCTGGTTGAACCATGCCTCGTAATACTTCGGGGCTTGCCCGGTGGCCCGCTTGAAGGCCTCCGCCGCTTCCTCGAAGCGGTCGGCCCGCAATTCCGCCAGGCCCAGGTTGTACCACGCCTCGGTATAATCGGGATTGGCCGCCACCGCGCGGCGGAAAAGACCGGCTGCGTCGGCCCACCGGCCGTCCCGCATTCGTTCGATCCCCAGGTTGTAAAGCGATTCCGGGTGCGGTTTCGCCAACCGGGCGATGCGTTCATAGACCGCCACCGCCTCGTCGCGGCGATTCTCGCGGGTCAGGCACAGGGCCAGGTTGTAGCCGGCCTCGGCATACGCGGGATCCAACTCAAAGGCTTTCCTGTAGGCCTCCAGGGCCACCCGGGTCTTGCCCTGCTCGCTGGCGCACTTGCCCGCCATGTAAGCCGCTTCCGCATACGCGGGGTCGCGCTCAAGGGCCTCCCGAAACCGGGCCTCGCCTTCTTCAAAGCGCTTGGCGCGGAAAGCCAGAATACCCAGGTTGAAGGCGGGTACCGCGTAGGCGGGATCCGCCCGCAGCGCCTGGAGAAACGCCTCCCGCGCACCGTCCGGATCGCCCCGATCCATCTTCAGCGTTCCGAGGTTGTTCAATCCCTCCGCGTGAGGCTGGTCGAGTTTTCCAAGCGCCTCGTACACCTTCGTGGCTTCTTCCTCCAGCCCCAGCCTGGATAAGGTCAGGGCGAGGTTGAAGCCCGCTTCCCCGTAGGTCGGGTCCAGGGCGTAGGCCCGCTCATAGGCCGAAAGCGCCCCTTCCGGGTCATTCCGCCGGGCGGCCACCTTACCCAACATGTAGTAGGCCTCCGCATAATCGACCGACGCCTCGACGGCCTTATGGGACCATTGGGCCGCGCCCTCCAGGTCGTCCGCGTGCCAGGCGATCAAACCCAGGTTGAACAGGGCGGGGGCGTAACCGGGTTCCCGTTCCAGGGTCTTCAGGAAGTACGGCTCGGCCGCGGCACGGCCCTCCGTGGCAAGCACCGCCAATCCTTCATTCCAGGGGATCCGGTAGTCTTCGGGGTCCAGCGCCTCCGCCCGCCGAAGCGATTTGAGGGCCTGTTCATGATCTCCCGCGGCGAGGTAGGACACCCCGAGATTGAGGTGGGCGCCGGCAAAGCCCGGGTTGAGCTGTACCGCCCGCTTGTACCGTTTCACCGCTTCCTTCAAATCGCCGCCACGGGCGGCAATCAAGCCCAGGTTGAAGTGCGCCTTGTACAACCACGCCGCCCGGGAGGTTTGCAGGGCCTTCCGGTACTCCGCCCGCGCTTCCTCGAAGCGTTCCTGCCGTTGCAGGAGCAGGGCCAGGTTATAGCGTGCCTCCCCGTAAGCGCTGTTAATCTTCAGCGAAGCGCGGTACGCCTTTTCCGCCTCGGCGTCGTTTCCCCGGCGTGCGTGGAGCAGCCCGAGATTGAAAGCCGCCTTATAGTAAGCGGGATCCCGGTCCAGGGCCGATTGGAAACTTTTCGCCGCTTCTTCCCATGCGCCCAGGCGCATATGACAAATCCCCAGGTCGTTCCAGTACGCCGGATCCTCGGGGTGACGGGACAGGATGTCCCCGAGCGTTTGAACGGCGTCGCCATACCGCCCCGCGCTCATTTCACGCCGGGCCTGTTCATATCGCGCATCCGCGCCCGAAGGCTCCGCCCACGCGGGCGTTTCTCCATCGTCGCGGGGCCCGGAGGCCACGGGCCGGGAGCCTCCGCCGCCACAACCGACGGCGGCCAACGTAACGATGAGCAAGGCGATAATCTGTTTCATGGGTTGTTCCCGGGAAAGGCCGGTTCCGCGGCGGGGGAGGCCATGGGCCGGCCAAGACAATGTTCATTTCCGCCAAGTACCTCGCCCAGCCCTTTGAGATTCGCGATCTGGATGGCCAGGCCGGGCCGGGCGTTCAGTTCGATGACCAGGGGGCCCCGGTGGCGGTCGAGCATGATGTCCACCCCCATATAGCCCAAGGGTACGGCATCGAAACAGCGCCGGGCCAGGGCCAGGCATTCGTCCAGGCCATCCACGAAGCGCCCGGCGAGTTCGGCCCCCGTGTCGGGGTGATGGCTTGCGATTCGGTCCTGCCAGACGGCGTGGGTGGAGCGGCCCGAGACCAGGTCGATGCCCAACCCAATACCGCCCCGGTGCAGGTTCGCGCGACCCTCGGAGGCCACCGTGGGGATACGGGCCATGGCCATGATCGGCGTACCCTGGAAAACGATGACGCGCAAGTCCGGCGCCCCCGGCACGCCTTCCAGAATCCAGGATCGATCCGGGATGATCCGCTCCTCGATGAGTACGGCATCGGAGGGCCGTCCCGCGGAAAACTCGCCGCTGAGAATGGCCGCCAGGGAAAAGGCAAAGTCTTTCCGGCTTATGGGTTGCCCATGCTGGGGATGCACGCGGTCCGGCAGGGCATGGGTATACAGGGCCACCGCGTTCCCCTGGGCGCCCCGGGCGGGCTTGACGACAAAGCCATTGACCTGCCGCTCAAGTACGGTGTAAATCGCCGGAAGATCACGCGTTGTCCGCAGCTCGGCGATACACGCGGGGGTGGCGACGCCCGAGGCCGTCAGCCGCGCTTTGCAGGCGATCTTGTCACTCGCCAGCGCGATCATCGGGGGCGTGTTGTAGCGCGCCACCAGTTCACGGTTGCGGTGGTTCAGGCCAAAGATACTTCGGAGATGATGCTTCATGAGTCCCTCGTCAGGCCAATTCCGAAGCACGCTTCAGATCACGGAAACGGTAGTGCTCCATCAGGCGGACCCCGGTCCAGGAACCCAGCACCAGGTTGATCGCGATGTTGATGAGCAGCAATTCCGGGAAAGCGACGATGATGTTCTGCAACCACTCCAGGCTGTACACGGCGTAACACCCGCCGGCCACGGTGAACGTGGCCACCATGCGCCGCGCGGCCGGCAGCCAGCCCTCCTGCAACATGCTCTGGGTGAAACGCTCGCATGTCAGGGAGAGGATGGCCATGGGAAACAGGCTGACCGCGGCCCCCGTGGTCAGACCAAGCCGGATGCACACGATGGACAGGATCATAAGCGCCATCACCACCACGGTAATAATGATCACCAACCTCGGAATATGGAGGAGCCGTAATTTCATCAGCAGGTAGTTGGCGCTCGACCCCACGACAATGACCACGAGGAAAAAGACGGCGCCGAAAAGAAAACCCGTATCGCGAAAGGATACCGCCACCAGGGCGGGCATGAACGTACCGAAAGGCAACAGGCCGATGACGTTGCGCGCCAGGGCCACCACGGTCGCGCCCACCGGGATGAGGAGGATGATCATGATCAGATCAAGCGGAATGTGGTAGTCCTTCAGCGAGGTCCACAGGTGAAGAATGTTGAGGGGGTTGCTCGCGTTGCTCAACACCGCCTGCTCGCGGTGGCTCAACTGGCGCTGAATGACGAAACGCCAGTCGAAACCAACGTGCTTGCTGTGCGTGAAAACGGCGATGTCCCCCCGGGCCAGTTCCAGGTAATGTTCCGGGATCCTGGCGAAGTAACCGTTGGTCGGACAGAAAGGAACCCATTCATCCCCCACCCGCGCGATGGTCCAGGCGTGGGTGGTGCGCTTCCGGTTGTTCTCCAGGATGAGACCGTTCGTCATACGCGCCGGGATGCCCCGTGCCCGCAACAGCGCCACCATGAGCCGGTTCTTCCCGTTGCACGACGCCTCGCCCAGTTTGAGCGCCGTGACCGCGTCCGTCGGCCCGCGAATCTTCAGGTATTTCACTTCGCTGTAACAAAAGTTGTAGATGGCCGTCAGGGCCGACTGAAGGTCCGCGCCCTCCGGGGCCAACTCAAAGGCCTTCTCGCGAATCAGGGCCGAATCGGACTGTATTCGATCCGTGGCGCCCAGGTATTCCCGAAGCTGCTTTGAATAGCTTTCGGGAATGGGCTGGTTCTCGGGGAGCGCGTAGGTGCGCTCTTCCGTCTGGGCGAAAAAACTGTAGGTAATCGAGTGTTCGCCCGAAAGCGCGGCGGCCCGCCAGCGGCCCACGCGGCTGGGCGTGATGCCGAAGCGGAATACGCCTCCCGAAGACTCGCGCTCGGACTTGATGCGCTGCCGATCCGATTGGAGTGGAAGCGTAACCCCCAGTTTGAAGGCGTTCCCGTTGCCGGTGACATTCATCATGAGCCGGACATAGTAACCGTCTTCCGGCTCGATGGTCGTCATGGAGTAATCCAGCACGAAAACCTTGTACCCGATGATCCCGCCCGTGAGAGCCACGATGACCAACGCAAGGCCAATCTCTTTAACGCCAAAATTCTTCATTGCTCACCAATTCAGGGTTCGGGGGCTCCGGGGACCCGGTTCGTGCGACAGGGAAAGCGGTGCGCTGAAGCACACCCCGCGGAAACGCCTTCTTTTTTCGGCCAGGACAAAGGCAATACGTTGTTGGGTTGAAAATAACTCACTCTTCCCTCGAAGAAGAACCACGGCCGGGGGCGTGACCGGTTTTCAGACCCAAAACCAGGAGCCAGCCCAATAACATCAGCAAAAGAAGGCTATCGCCCGTGTTGGGCGGTACGTCGGATCCCTTTGAGGCCGCGTAACACGCCGGGGACGGCCCCCCTCCCTCGCCTTCGCCTTCACCTTCGCCTTCACCCTCACCCTCACCCTCGCCTTCGCCTTCGCCTTCACCCTCGCCTTCGCCTTCACCTTCACCTTCGCCCCCGACACAATCGTTCGCAACAAGCACCGTACGGGTCACTTGCTGCGCGACGTTGCCGGCAGTGTCACGAACATCGTAGGTGATGGTGTAGGTGCCCGGTGTCGTGGTGTCCACCGTGTCGCCGCCCACGGCAATACGCCCGTCGAGGTTCCCCTCACACCCGTCCGTCGCCGTCGCGCCCGCGTCCGTGTAGGCCTGGCCGCACGAAACCGTCACGCTCGTCGCGCCCAACAGGGATATCTCCGGAGCCGTCGTGTCCCGTACCGTCACGGTTCGGGTCGCCTGCACGGCCGCGTTACCGGCAGTGTCACGAACATCGTAGGTGATGGTGTAGGTGCCCGGCGTCGTGGTGTCCACCGTGTCGCCGCCCACGGCAATACGCCCGTCGAGGTTCCCCTCACACCCGTCCGTCGCCGTCGCGCCCGCGTCCGTGTAGGCCTGGCCGCACGAAACCGTCACACTCGTCGCGCCCAACAGGGATATCAACGGAGCCGTTGTGTCCCGTACCGTTACGGTTCGGGTCGCCTGCACGGCCGCGTTACCGGCGGCGTCACGAACATCGTAGGTGACCGTGTAGCTTCCGACCGATGGCGCCGTGCCGTCGATGGCGTCCCCGCCCGTCACCACCTGGTCCGTGATATCACCGTCCACGTCGTCCGTCGCCGAGAAGCCCGGCTCCGTGTAGGTGTTTCCACATTCCAGCGTTATGTCGGCCACGCCCTGCAAGGTGATCACCGGGGGCGTCAGGTCATCCTGGGCGCCCTGTCGAAGCACGGCGATGTCAAGCCCCGCAAGCCGGGAGCCGGCCGCGAGCGTGACCAGGGTCGCGCTTTCCATCGTAGCGGAACCTTCGTAATAGGTATCAACAAAGGGTGGAAGCGCCGGGTTGGCCCGAACGGTATAATCGCCGGGGGGCAACAGGTTCACCTGGTACGCGCCATTGCCATCGGTCCTGGCGGTCTGATCCATATGGGTTTGCGTCAACGCCTCGAACACGTCGATGTCCATGTCGGCCAGGGGGGTCCCGTCGATACTGTCGGTGAGGCGTCCGGCAATCGACGCGGCCGCGGGCAAAAGAAAATCCACATTGGACAGGAGCGTCTCCTCCGCCACGGCGAGGGTGGCCGCCCGCCCCCGACTCGCCTGCCCGTCATAATACAGGCGGGCGTACCCCATGGTGGAATCGGGGTCGCAGCGCAACTTGTAATCACCCGGCGCCAGGGATGCAATGGTGTATCGGCCACTTGCATCCGTGCGCGCGCTCTTCCGCAGACGCTGCCCCGTGGTGGCGTCGTAAAGGTCCATATCAACCCCGATCAGCGGGTTCTGGCCGGCATCCCGGACCACGCCCGTAATGGTGCCCGCCAAGGGCAGATCGAAATCCACGCCCGCCGTGTCCGTGGATGCGGTGACCACCACCGGCTCGGCCAAATTGATGTCCGCGCGCCCCGGGTAAAAGATCTCCGCGAAAAGCTGCGCCTGGCTTGGGTCGGCCCGGACGAAATAGCTGCCCGGCGCGAGTATCCCAAGGGTGTAGTTTCCGTCCGGTCCGGTCGTGGCGTTTACATCGACGCGCGCGCCCAGAGCATCGAAACAGTCAAGATCGATGTCCGGCAGGGGTGTGCCCGTACGGGCATCCCGGACCGTTCCGCTGATGGTGCCGCCGGGGGAGAGGGCAAAATCCACCTGGGAGGTTTGTACATTCTCCGTCACGGTGATGGGAGTTCCGTCGCTTTGCTGCCGCACGCCCGGGAAATAGGTGCGCGGGTACCCCTGTTCGAGGGTGGGATCCACGCGCAGCACATAGTCGCCTTCATTGAGAATACCTATCTCATAGGTGCCGTCGGCCAGGGTGCGCGCCGTCTGATCCACACGAAAACCGAGCACATCAAAAATATCGATATCGATGTCGGCCAGGGGTGTGCCCGTGGCCAGGTCGGTCACGGTTCCGGCGATGCTCCCACCGCGAAAAATATCGAAGTCCACGCCGTCCGTCCGGGCTCCCGCCACCACCGACAGCGGCACGGCATCGGCGCTACGCACGGCGTTGGGATGGTAGATCCGGGGATAGCCCTGGCCCAGTGACGGGTCGACACGCAACACGTAAACGCCCGCGGGCACCGGCCCCAGCGCGTAACTCCCATCGGCCGCGCTCCGGGCGTTCTGGTCCACCCGCAGCCCCTGGTCGTCGAAGGCATCCAGATCCACGTCGTCGATGGGCAGCCCCGTTCGCCCGTCCCGTATGTGGCCGGCCAGGGTCCCCCCCGGCGCCAACGCCATGTTGATCCCCAGGGAACGCCCCCCCGCGGTGACGGTGATGGGTTGAGCGTCGGCCGGGCGGGCCGCCGCCGGGTAATAGACGCGCACATACGGCTGCGTGAGGCTGGGGTCCGCGCGGATAATATACGCCTCGGCAGGTACGGGACCAATCTCGTAGAATCCCTGCGCGTCGGTTCGGGCGGTCTGGGGGAGGCGCGCGCCCGTACTCAGAAACAGGTCCAGGTCGATTCCCTCCAGCGGCAAGCCCGTGTCGGCCGACGTCACGCGGCCCACAATGGTTCCGCCGGGCGCCATGTCAATGTTGATGCCCGAGACACTCCCGTTCCCCACGGTAACCGCCGTGGCCCCCGGTATATCGCTGCCGCCGCCGAAGTAAGTGCGCACGTAAAACTGGTTGAGGAGTGGATCGGGATCGGCACGAACAAAATAGTCGCCACTGGGAAGCGCGCCGATAACAAAAGTGCCATCGGCGGCCGTGGTGGCCGGATAGCCGCTGAGGAACTCGCCATTCGCCGCGAACACGTCCATATCAATCCCCGCCGCCGGCGTTCCAGAGGCGGTGACACGACCGGAAATCTCATGGCCGATGGAAAGGGCCATGTTGATACCCGTTACGGCCTGTCCCGCGTTGACGGTAATCAGTTGCGCCTCGCTGCGCAGGAAGGACTGGTTGTAGAAAAGATCGACAAACCCGTCGCCCAGGCTGGCATCGGCGCGCACCTTGTAGACACCCGGGCCGGGCAGGGTCAGGGTAAACGCACCGTTGGTCCCCGTGCGCGCGCCGCTCACCACCACGGGCTGGTTCAGCGTGTCAAACACATCCAGGTCAATGCCGATAATGCCATTGCCCGTGCCGGCGTTGGTCACCCGGCCGGAAATGGTTTCCGCCGCGCCGGCCGCCAGGGTCACGGCGACCAAGGTAAAGGCCAACAGGATTCCCGGCATGAGCCGACGATTCTTTTCCACGTGAGACAACATGTACATCTCCCCGCGTCCCATCCTCACGGGCGCGCATTTCCGGCCTTCACAGGCCTGGTTCTTTCCAGGTAGTTTCCCATCATGGGCGGCCAACCACCACGGGACCGCCGGACCGGAGCACACGCATGGGCCGGGCGATGCGTAAGGTCTCCGCGTAGGCTCCCGTTACCATGTGGAGCGTGCCACCGGGCGTCAGGGCCAATTCCCCTTCCTCCAGGGTGTTGAAGGGAAGATCGAAGGTGCCCATCTCACTCCCCATATGGCTGCCGTCCACCCAAACCGCGGCCAGCCCCCCGGAAGACCCGGTGCTGGACGCGATCAACTCATCCAGGGACAGGAAACCATCGTTGTTTCCATCCCACGAGTCAAACTTGAGACTCGTCAGGGCGGGAAGGGCGACACGGGCCTCGGCCAGGCTCAAGCGGCCATCCCCGTTACCCGCCGTATCCAGCGCATGGAACTGTTCCCGCAGCGTGGCGGAAGCGTTGGGGAGAGCGATATTGACATTCGTGGCGGCGTTTCCCCCGGCCAGGCCGACCAGCGTGGCATCGGCCGCGGCCGCGGCCTGCCCGTAATAGGTCAACTCGTAGAACACGCCCGAGGGCGGGTCCGCCCGAACCAGGTATTGCCCCGGCGGCAACGTGCCGATGAGATAATTTCCGCCCACGTCGGTCACCGCGCTTTGATCCAGGCGCAGCAGCGTGGCCGCCACCAGGATATCCATGTCCATACCGGAAAGGGAGAGCCCTGAAACCAGGTCGGTGATCCGACCCGAAATGGATGCGCCCGACTCGACGGTAAAATCAATGCCGCTCGTGACCGTGTTCGCCGTAACCGCCACCGTGTCCGCCACGGACTTGGCAATCTTGTTGCTGAAGTATTCCATGGCGTAACCGCTCAACAGCGTGGGGTCCACGCGGACCTTGTACAGGCCCGGGCTTAACTGGCTGAACTGGTACACCCCGTTGACATCCGTCAATCCGCCCTGACGGAAACGCGTACCCGTGGCGGCATCGTACAAATCCAGGTCCATGCCCGCCACGGGAAGTCCCGCGCCGTCCCGCACGGTGCCCGTAATCGTACCTGCCCCTTCCAGGTAGAAATCTATCCCCGGCGTATCAAAACCGCCCGAGACCACGATGGGCGTCGCCAGGTTAATGTCGGCCTTCCCGTTATAGTACTGTTGCGCGTAGCCCTGGAGCGGCGTTGGATCGGCGCGCAGGAAATACGTACCGCTCGGCAGCGGGCCGATGGTGTACTGCCCCGTCAGGCCGGTCTTGGTCGTGAAATCGATGCGGTTGCCCAGGCTGTCGTAGCAATCCAGGTCAATGGCGTCCAAGGGCGTGGTGGTGCCCGACTCACGGACCGTTCCGCTGATGGTGCCCCCCGCACTCAGCGCCAGGTCGATGCCCGTGGTGGTGGCCCCGCCCGTCACGCTGATCAGCGTGGCCATCGATTCCGCCAGGGCGTTCACGTAGTACTGCATCGCGTACCCCTGCAAGAGGGTCGGGTCGGCGCGCAGGGTGTACAGCCCCGAACCCACCGGGCCAATCGCATAAAAGCCGGTCGCGTCGGTCTTGGTGGTGACGTCCATCCGCGCTCCCAGTTCATTGAACAAATCAAGATCGATGCCCGACAGGGGCGCGCCCGTCGAGACGTCCGTCAGGGTCCCGGAAATGGCGCCCCCCTCCTGCAGGGCCACGTTCACCCCCGTGGTGCGCCCCCCCGCCACGACCGAAACCAGCGTGGCGCCCGCGATATTCACCGCGGCCGGGTAAAAGGTCCGGGCATAGCCCTGGGCAATGGTCGGATCCACCCGCACATAGTAACTGCCCGTCGCCACGGGACCGATATCGTACGCACCGGTAAGGTCCGTAATGCTGTTGGCGCTCACCCGTTTTCCCAGGGAGTCGAAAAGATCGATATCAATGCCGCTCAAGGGCTGGCCCGTGACAGCGTCGGTCACCACCCCTGCGATGGAGCCCGCCGCCGAAAGGGCGATATTGATATTGGTCACCCCGGTGCTTCCCACGGTGATGGGCGTGGCCAGGGCAATATCCGTGGCGCCCCCGTAAAAGGTGCGCAGGTAGAATTGGTTCTGCGCCGGATCCGGATCCGCCGCGACAAAATACGTGCCCGGCGGCAGCGACCCCAGCGCGTACGTGCCATCCACCGCGGTTATCGCGTTGTAGTTGGCCAGGAAAGCGCCGTTCCAGGCGTAAATGTCCATGTCGATGGAACCGAGAACCGCACCGTTGACGGCATCGGTGATGGTTCCCGAAACCGGGACCCCGGGGGCAAGGGCCATGTCTATCCCCGTCAGGGCCTGCCCCGCCCCCACGGTCAGCGGCGTGGCATCGCTCTTCAGGAACGCATTCTGGTAATACTCGTCGGCCACGCCGTCCGCCAATACCGGGTCCGCCCGGATGATGTACTGCCCGGGTCCCGGAAGCACCACCGTGTATTGGCCATTCAGATCCGTAGGCCCGCCGCCGAGATTGGTGCTGGGGCGGCTCACTTCGAACACATCCGTGTCGATCCCGCTCAACGGCAGGCCGGTCGTCTGGTCCGTAATGGTCCCGGACAGGGACTGGCCCGTCGCCGGCGGTTGCGCCGCCAGCGCCAAGAAAAAGCTGAAACCAAGCAAGCGGATCGTCCGCCGGAAATAACGGAGATGCCCTGACCTGCCCCCCTTTGAACGGAATCCCCCTGCGATTGGATCCTGCATTGCCTGCACTCCTTCCCCTCCTGTACCTTCGCCAAGCTGTTCACAACCACCGCGCCCATGCGCTTCAACAGACGTCATTGGAGACATTTGAGGGATCAAAAAAAACTTTCTGCAGAAGAACGCATGATAAAGGCGCCCATTCCGGAACCCGTCGTTTCCACCACGAAAAAACGGGGACCCGGGAAAAGCAAACGCGTCATTCCGCCGCACTCAACCATGAGGCGACAGCGTGCCTTCTGAAACCACCGTCGCATGGCCCACCATTCCATCGATGAGCCTTGCACACCTTCGAAAGAAAGCCAAGGGAGGCCAAAACCGTGCCACCATCGTTGTCAAAGGTACCTTGAGCAAGGGCATGCCATACTGGGGAAAGATAGAAAAGAATTCTTGATAGATAATTCACACTAATCGCAGCCATCGTATGGGACAGGACTTGAAAAGACCACCCACGTCCGGGAACTCCCCCCTGGTGTGTACAATTATTTGAACCAACAGCCTGGATCCGGGGGATCCCATCGCATGGCACCCCAGCCTCCGATGGCCATTTAAGTCCTTGCACACAAATCGCTTAACAAAGAATATCGTCCTCAATACACCGACACAAAGGCTTGAAATTCATACATCCGGCCAGGCCCGTGTTCAAATAATCTTACACTTTTCAGGTTCACCGGACGCACACGGGCAGGGCAAAGCCGGATGCCCGGTCGTCGAGAAGATAAGGAAGCCCCCGGCACATGGCCGGGGGCCTGTTCTCGTCGAGAATTACAGTGCCGAACCGCAGGCTCTACCGTCCGCGAAAACGGCGCGCCGTCATGCCGATCAAACCCAGGCCCAGAAGCGTCAAACTGGCCGGTTCCGGAACGACGGGGCCACCGCTCCCGTTCACGATGCCACCAAAGGCGCCTTCGGTTGAACCGGGATCCAGTATGCTGGCCGCACCGCCCAACTCGTAGCCACCGGCGTTGACGCTTACCGTCAGAAACGTCTCCAGGACAAGACTCTCTCCGTTACTGAGACTTCCCAGGTCGAGATTCCCCGCGAAGGCATCGAATTGGTATCCAAAAATATTACCGCTCCAGCCCGGGTCTGAGAAAAAGGTTCCACCGAGGTCTTCCCCCGTCTTCGTGAGGGTGTGCGACACAAGGCCTCCGTTCAACACGGCCGAAGAACCCCAAATACTCACGCCATCCAACCGGATATCCAGCACGTAGCTGATGACCGGCGCGCCCGGGTCGCCCGCGGCGGCACCGGCAAAGTCCGAGATAATCAACTCGGGTGCCGCCACCCAGAAATCATAGTCGTAGTTCATGAGGTTGCCGGAGGTGTTTGTCACGGTTTCCGAAGTCGTCGCCGTGGCCGTCAACGTGTTGCTCGGCTCCACATTCCAGAAAATCCCGTCCACCGCGGCCGACGAAAAGCCCAGGCCGTCAACCGATGCCTGCGCAAAGCCGGGGTCCGGCCCCGTGTCGTGCGTCGGCATGGGCGAAAGCACCTCGGCGTCAATGGGCAGCGGCGGCCCTGTCATGGAATCAGAATCGACGACCCCGCCGTTTACCAGGTATTCGGCTTCGACCGCATACGTGAGGGCGCTCGCCTGTGCACCCGCCAGGACCACGGCCATGACAGTCAGCAATAAAAAGTGTTTCATGGGTTTTGCATCTCCTCTGTTTCCCGTATTTCCCTCGCCCGGCCGCCGATGGGGCACGGCCCCGAACTGATTCTACCCGGACACAGCCATTCACGCCGTGCCCCCCATTTGCTTCGCTCCACTAAGAGCAAAGCTCATACCAAAATGGAAATAAACCGATTTTAAGAGATTATTTCCGTAAATTGCTTCCGTATCGCCCTTTTAATCGTTAGTGTATTGTCAGAATTGAATAATAATATTTCGACAGGTCATACATTAGTTGTTCAAGATTGAATAAATATGAATGATCGCCAATCTCCCACCCCGGCTTACCCGTTCCCGCGAGCGCCATGGGCCGAGGTGTCCCCCTGCGGGTTATCGCCCCCCAGGCCCACGCTCTTACACCAGGCTGCCACGTTACTGCGCTTTCGCAAAAACGTACTTTCCCTATCACGTAACGGCTTGTTCCGCGCCGCGTTCTCGCAATCACGGATGGGGAAGGCCCGTGGAGGATCACCGTTGGCGAAAGCGAGAATCTTAGCACGTGCCCTCCGTCGGTCCGCGTTCGGTCCCTGTTCCCTGAATGGGGTGATCGCACTGAAAATCGTCTTCCCGCCAATGGCCGGGACAGGCGCCGAAAAATACGCGACCCGGCGGGGCGCCGGCTGCTATACTTCCCTTTTCGACAATCGTATTTTACGAAAGGAGGATCGGTATCCTTGGCCAAGGTCGCCGTACATTTCGGAGCGGGGAAGATTGGACGCGGTTTCCTCGGGCAGCTTTATCATGAGAGCGGGTATGCCATTACGTTCGTGGACGTGATGGCGGAGGTCGTGGAGGCGCTGAATGCGCGGGGCGCGTACCCGGTGCGGCTGGTCGATGAACAGGTGAAGGAATTGACCGTCACCAATGTTTCGGCGGTGGACGGTCGCGACGGGGACGCCGTGGCGGAAGCGCTGGCGGGGGCGGATATCGCCTCCACCGCGGTGGGCGTGCGCGCCCTTCCCCACCTGGCGCGGCCGGTGGCGGGGGGCATCGTCCGGCGCTTCGAGCAGGCCAACGCGTTGCCGCTCAACATCATCGTCTGCGAGAACCTGGTGGGCGCGGCGGGGCAGTTCCGTGCGATGGTAGCGGAGCACCTGCCCGGGAAGCAGCAGGATCTCCTGGAGACGCGGGTGGGCTTCGTGGACGCCTCCATCGGGCGGATGGTGCCGGACCTGGTCTCTGAGAACGAAGACCCGCTGCTGGTGTGTGTCGAACCCTATTGCGAACTGCCGGTGAATGGCGAGGCGTTCCGGGGCGCCATTCCGGAGATCGCCCACATGAAGGCCATCACGAACTTTGATTCCTACGTGGAGCAAAAGCTCTTTGTCCACAACATGAGCCACGCGGCGACGGCCTACCTGGGCCACCTGCGAGGACATGCGTATATCTGGCAGGCCATCGAGGATCCGGCCGTGGCGGAGGTGGTGGCGGGCGCCGCGGAGGAAAGCTGCCGGGCCCTCGCGGCCAAGCATGGCCGCGACCTGGAGGAACTCCGCGCCCATTACCGGGATCTCATGCGGCGGTACCGCAACCGCGCCCTGGGCGATCCGGTGAGCCGGGTGGGCGGCGATCCCCTGCGGAAGCTCGGCCCGAAGGACCGGCTCACGGGGGCGCTGCGGTGTTGCGTCGAACAACATGTCGAAGCCCCCCACATCGCATTGGCCATCGCCGCCGCGCTAGAATACAGGGCGCCGGAGGACGCCGGCGCGGTGGAGCTGCAGCGCATGCGTGCGGCCACCGGTGTCGAGGGTGTGTTGCGGGAGGTCTGCGGCCTCGCCCCGGACAGTCCCGAGGCGCGCCAGGTACGGGCCGCCATGCCGTTGTTGGCGTCTCCCCCGTGGGGACAAAACACGCAGAACGTGTCCGGGGAAGGATAGCGGGTGTGCTTCCACGCAAGCGAACCCTATTAACGCATGGCTTTTGCCTGGCACTGCTGGCCGCGGTGCCGGTGCTGACGCTCTTGCCGGTGCTCTCGGGCCGCGCCCTCCCTTTGGACCTGCAAGACATTCTTTTCGCGCCCCCGTGGCAGGAGGCGCGCCCGGCCGGCATGAAGGACGCGGGCAGTTTCCTGACGGAACTCGACGCGGAGCGTTATTACCCGGCCTATGCCTACCTGGGCAAGGCGGCCCGGGAAGGCCGGTCGCTCCTGTGGAATGACGAAGAAGGCCTGGGCATGCCTTTCCTGGCGATGTGGCGAACCCGCGTATTGTCGCCTTTCTCCCTCCCCTTCTATTTCTTTCCCTTGGGCATGGCCCTGGGCGTGTCGGTGCTGGCCAAGCTGATCCTGGCAGGCTGGTGCGCCTACTATGCCGCCCGCCGCTTCGCCTTTCCCCCACCCCTGGCGCTCCTGGTGGCCGTCTCCTACCAGCTTGGCGCACCGCTCACCCTGCTGCCCGCGGCGCCCCTGGCCGATGGGCTGCCCTGGCTGCCCCTCCTGTTGCTCCGCCTCGAACGGCTGGCCCTGGGTGACCTGCGGGCCTGGCCGCGGGCGGCGCTGGTCCTGGGCCTGATCGCCTTGGGGGGAAGCCCTGAATTCCTCGCCGTGTCGCTGCTCTTTGGCACGATCTACCTGCTGGTGCGGCGCGTGTCCGACCGGGGCCGGGTTCGCCTGGGCGAGGCCATGAAAGGATGGATGGTGGCCGTCCTCCTGGGCGTTGGCCTGGCGGCGTTGCAGTGGATACCCTATATCGAGTTCCTTACGCAGGGCGGCTGGCGGGGCACGAAGACCGCGCCAGGAATGCCCCTGGCAAGCCTCTTTGCCCTCCTGTCCCCGGGATTCACCATCGCCGGCGACACGGGCACATCGACCCTGGCACGCCTTTACCACGTGGGTTTCGTGCCGGTTTTACTCCTCCCCCTGTGGTTGGCCCTGCGTCCATTCGTGGAGTCCAGCCACCGGCGACAAATGGAATCTTTCGCCTTCGCGGCCATGGGCCTGGCGGCGATCCCGCTGCCGGCGGGAGAGGCGCTTTCCCGCCTGCCTTTCCTGGAGATGCTCGGCCCGCAACATTTTCTCCCCTTTCTCGGACTGGCCTTCGCCTTTCTCGCCGCGGGAGCGCTGGAAGAATGGGTGCGCCTCGACCCGGATCCGTGCAAGACAACCCTGCGGCGCTTCCTGCTGGCCGCGCCGCTCCTCTGGGGACTCTACTTCCTCGGCCTCACCCGCGGCATGGCGCGCTTCCATATCCAATCCGCCGCGGATATCTTCGCTCTCCCGGTGGCCACGGCAGCGGTGATCCTGGTTCTCCTGGCCTTCACCCTCCTGCGACCCACCGCCGCCCTGCTGGGCTACGGGCTGGCCCTGGTGGCGGGACTGGGCCTCTGGTGGAGTCTCCAACCCGCCGCGCCCCAAACGCCCCAACAACAGGTTTTCCCTGAAACCGCTTTCGTGCGCACGGTCCGCGACCTCCACACCCGGATCGCCGGCCCCCGGGACCTGCGCCACTGGCCCCTCTCGTGCCAGGGCATCCGCCAGGTCTACGCCACCGGCGGCGCGTACCTGGACCGCCACGAGGATTTCCTGCGCACGGCCGAGCGCAGCCCGCTGCTGCTCCAACGAACCGGCGCGCAGGCGCTCCTGCTCACGAGCGATTCCATGCGCGGGGCCTTCGCCCAAATCCGCGACACGCTCCATGTTCGGGAAGTTTTCACCTCGGGTGCGGCACTCCTGGAAGCTCCGGTGACCCAACCGCGTGCCCGCATGATCCATGCGGCCCGCGCCGTGACACAATTCGATCCCCGCCTGTTAAGTCCCGACAGCCCGCCCCTCCTGGAAGGCGGCACCCTGCCGGAAAAGGATGACGGCCCGGTGGCCGAGGCGGCCATCACCGAAGACACCCACGGGGGGCGCATCGTGGTACACGTGGCGGAAACCCGGCCCGGCATGCTCGTGCTGGCCGATGCCTTCTACCCGGGCTGGAAAGCCGAGGTGGACGGCATACCCGCGCCCATCCACGCGGTAGACGGTATCTTTCGCGGCGTCGAGGTGGGCATGGGCACCCATGAGGTGATTTTCCGCTACAATCCGATGTCGTTGCGCCTGGGCGAACTGATCTCGCTGGCCGCCCTGCTCGTCGTGGGCTTTAACCTGCTGCCCGCCGCCAAAGGGCGAAAAAGAAACGGACGCTCCACCCACGTAAACCCATAGACCGCCCATGGACCAAGAAAAAAAACACGGAATCATCGTGCGCCACGAAGGCAGAACCGCCCGCGAACGAAGCGCCTGCGGTTGGCGCGACCGCCTCATCAGCCGGGAGGACCAGGCCCTGAACCCCGTGGCGTGGGTCCACGCGGTGGATGTGGACGGCGCGAAGCCCCATTACCACCGGCGCGGCACGGAACTCTACTACGTCTTGGAAGGCGAAGGTGCCGTGGTTTTGGACGGCAAGGAGCATCCCGTTCGCAAAGGGTCCATCGTGCAGATCCCGCCGGGGGTGGTCCACGCCGCGCGGGGCCGCATGCGCGTACTGGTCATCGGCATCCCCGACATCGACGAAGCGGACTACGAGCCCCTGGAAGAATAATTAATAACCGTTCGCGGGGATGGCGGTGGGGCGTGACCTGGACGGCGGTTGCGATTCTGGTTCCGGTTACGCCATAGAGGTACCCGGATAATCCGCCAGCCTCCTGCTGCACACGCATAATCGGGCTATCCCAGGGACTTGTCTCGTTCGGTGAACTCGATGGGTATCTACACGCTGTCGTTCGCCCCGCTCCGTCAAGGTCCTGCTCAGCTCGCGGCGTTCGTGATGAAGGCCATGTAGGGGTTCACGGGGAACTGATCGCCGGGGTATTTTACGAAGGAGACGTGGCCGTCCATGTAGAGTACGTTGGCGCCGCCGGGGAGGTGATTGAAGTCATTGGTGTTGGTGCTCAGGTGGTCCCACATGGTGGCCAGGGTGGACTGGGCCATGCTGGAGGCCGCGGGGTTGTTGATGTCGGTGATGAAGAAGCGTTCGATCCCTTCCCGTAAACGCGCCAAAGGCACCACGCCGAGCTTGGGATGGTTCAGCCGGTGGTCCACGAAGGGGTTGAGAAACAGGGGCTGCACGGCGAAGACCACGTCGTCAATGTTGCTCTGATCCGTGGGATCAAAGCCGGGCCAATCCAGCAGGAAGCGGTTGTCCTCGGGCACGGCGTAACCCATGTAGCCGTAAGAGGCGTCGCCAAAGAGGGCGAAGCGGCCGCAGCCGGTCCGGGGATCCAGATCGAGGCGTCCGTCCGCATTACGCCAGGACCGTTCCGAGCCGGGCTCAAGCATTCGCCGGCCCTCGGAATCGGAGGGACACACCAGCACCGTCACGTCGGCCAGGTATTCCGGGTAGATGCTCAGCGGGTCGGGCATCCACACGTAGTTCCGGCCGATGGCGTCGGGGTTGAAGTCGCAAAGGCGGACCTTGGGCGGGAAATAACCGCGGTTTTCCCCGGCGTACATCTTGTACACCAGTCCCATTTGCTTGAGGTTGTTGGCGCAGGACGCCCGGCGGGCCGCTTCCCGCGCCCGGGCGAGGGCGGGAAGGAGGATGGCCGCGAGTATGCCGATGATGGCGATCACGACCAGCAGTTCGATCAAGGTGAATCCACGGTTCTTTCGCATGGTACTTTCCTGTCTGTGTGAGGGTTGTGGTCTTTACAAATCGGCGGGCGTGACGGGGCGGCCGCCGGGATCCTTGAGAAGCGCATAGGCCCGGCCCGGCGCATCCTCGTCTTCCTCGGCCAGCGCCGCCTTGTAGGCCTCCGCGTCGAAAAACCTCGCGGGCTGCTCGTGTGCATAGCTCAGGACGACATCCACGCTTTCGCCCGTGCGGGGGTCCCAATACCGCATGCGCACGGGAAGGCGGCTGTCGCGCAGGGCCCAGATTCGCAGCCAGGCCGGGCTCGTCTCGTCGGCCATGTCGAAGACGACCAGGTCGTTGGCGATGCGGGCGTCCTGGTTGGCCAGGGGCGTGGAAATGATGGTTTGCAGGGGAAGCGCCTCGACCAGGGTTTCCAGGGAAAAGGTCTCCGCCTCGCCCAGGGCCGCAATCACGCCGTACACCATTTCCCGGGCCTCCCGAACGTCGGACTCGTTGCCCGGCGGCGTGGCGAAGGGCACCCGGCCGGTCACTTTCCCCCGCCGGCCGAAAAAAACCTCGTTGCCGGCCAGCAGCCGAAGGCGCCCGCCCCGGCCCATCCACAGGTCCAACTGCACGGGGCTCGCGGAGGCGCCGGACTTGACGTAGATCGTGGTACTGAGGAAGCGGACGCTCGCAAACCGCTCGGCCACCTGCGCCCAGGTCGGTTCCGCGCCTTCTCCCGTGACCGTGGCCCAGGCGATAATAACCAGGACCGCGGCGGCCATGGCTCCAGCGCTCCGCAGGACGAGACGGGACCAGCCGGCCCGCTTCCTGCCCCGGTAGGGAAGCTGCTGGCGAAAGGCCGCCAGCCGGGCGCCAAGCCGCGCTCGGACCTCGTCGGGAAGGTCGCCGCCCAACGTGGACTTAACCATGACATCCACCGCATCATCCCTGTTTTTCTTATCCATCAGACGGTCTCTCCCCGAAGCCACGAAAGCTGTGGCGTCAGCCGCGTGCGAAGGTGTTCGCGGCCGCGTTCGACATGTTTGCGCGCCGTCGCGACGCGACAGCCCAGAATCGCCGCGATCTCATCGTAGGTCGCGTTCTGCACCAGGCGCATGACCACCGCGGCGGATTGATTCCGTGAAAGCTGGGCCATGGCATGGAGGATAAACGATTCCCGCTCCTTCCGAACCATCTGCTCCGATGGTGACGGAAAGACAGCCGGTGCGGCGGGTAAACGGGACGCCCGCTCGCGCTCGCGGATCTTGCGCCGCAGCACATCGTAGCCCGCGTTCAAACAGATCCGCAGCACGAGTGCTTTCGGGTTCTCGTGACACCGAATGCGGTTCCATTTTCCCCAGATGGTACACAGGGCTTCCTGCATCGCCTCTTCCGCGTCATCCGCCGACCGGCACACGCTCCATACGGCGCGCATCATGTGCTCTTCCAGCGGGGCGATAAAGCGTTCATAATCGTCGTGGCCGTGCTGCACGGCGGATTCTCCCGGTTGAGCCAACACCTACAAGACGACAAGCACGCCGGTTTTGTGTACACAACATGGTTTTTTCCTCGCCTCGCGGGGGATTTCACGATGGCGGGCACACCACGACTTCGCTTGATTTCCCTCATGAGGGGCTTCCCCTCCTGGAACTGCGCCCCTGCGGACCGCTTTCTTGTTATCCCAGACGTTGGTGCGCAGGCAGGACCTGGCATCCGAAACCTTGCGCGGGGCAGGTCCGCTCCGCTATATCTGTGGCGTAACAAGCCTGGAGCCATTCTATGATGCCTTTTTTCTCGGGAATCCTGCTTGCCATGCTTTGCGCCACGCCGACCGCCGGGCGGATCACGGACCGCTATTTCGCCGATCCCTATGTTTTCCAGGAGGGGACGTATTATTATGTCTTCGGCACCGTGGAGGACGGGCAGCCCCCGTGTTTTTTCCGGACCAAGACCTTCGCGCCCCGCGACCTCCAATGGTTCGACCTGGATCTCGACTTGGGGCCGCTGCGTCAAGCCGTCGCCGGGGTGTGGGGATTTACGCCCTATCGCGCCGAGAACGGGACTTATCACGGTTACGGCACGCTTCATTTCGGTTGGTTCCGTACCGTGGTGGCCCACTTTCTCCCGCAAGACGGGGCGTGTTGGACCCCGGAAAAGCCCATTACGCGGTGGCGTTTCAACCGAGTACTCGTGGGCAGCCGCGCGGAGGAACGCTTTGCCTATGAGTCAAAGGTTGTCCGCGACAAGGACGGTGCGCTTTATCTTGTATACAGCGCCGGGTATCCCGAGGAAAAGGTGGGGGTGGATATTCATATCATGGCGCGCCGCATGCTGGATCCGGCAACCCTCGACCCCGATTCCCCGGCCCGGCCTCTCCTGAGCCCTGCCGGGCTGCGCAGTGAGGACCGCAATCCGGGGGGCGTACAAATCATGGAGGGGGCCAACCTCTTTCGCCGAAACGGGCGTTTTTTCCTGCTCTACAGCGTGGGCGATTACATGCTGGGAAATTACAAGGTGGGCCTGGCCTGGTCGGACACGCTCATTCCCGGGCCGGGCGAAACCTATCGCAAGATTCTGCAGGCCGATCCGGATAACCTTTGGGGTAACGACAGACCCGGAAAAGAAGTCCGGTATCTCCTTCAGACCCAGTACCGGGCATGGCCGAACTTCGCGGGTAACCTCTTGGACGGACCCGGTCTGGCGAACCTCGTGCGGGTGGCGGGCCGGGATTGCCTGGTTATCCACGCCCATCCCCGGGCAACGGACGGCCGTCACGATCCCATGCGCCATCCCTGGCTCATTCCCCTGCGCATGCCGGTCCTGTCGGGCGATGATCCCGCCGGGTGGCTGCAACCGATCCTGAAACCCTAAGCGGGCCGGAAGGGGCAGAAGGAAGACGCCCCGAATTCCGAAGAATTCGGGGCGTCTGAAGAAAGCGCCGGCGACGTCCTACTCTCCCACAGGGTTTCCCCCGCAGTACCATGGGCGCAGGTGGGCTTAACTGCCGTGTTCGGAATGGGAACGGGTGTGGCCCCACCGCCATAGCCACCGGCAAAACTTTTGCCGTCGCGCTTACGCACGGGAAGCATTAAATTTTTTTGACAGTGAATGCAAGGGGCTTCAAGACATTAAAACCTGGTAACGATAATCCACTTGGGATATTACTGGCTTTTCTCAGCCTATGATGGCTAAGACCAAGCCTCACGAGCTATTAGTACTGGTCAGCTAAACGTATCACTACGCTTACACCTCCAGCCTATCAACCTGGTGGTCTTCCAGGGCTCTTTAGGGACTTTCGTCCAGGGAGACCTTATCTTGGGAGGGGCTTCGTGCTTAGATGCTTTCAGCGCTTATCCCTGCCGGACATAGCTACCCGGCGGTGCCACTGCCGTGACAACCGGATCACCATGGGTCCGTTCACCCCGGTCCTCTCGTACTAGGGGCAACTTCTCTCAAGTCTCCTGCGCCCGCAAAGGATAGGGACCGAACTGTCTCACGACGTTCTAAACCCAGCTCGCGTGCCACTTTAATCGGCGAACAGACGAACCCTTGGGACCTGCTTCAGCCCCAGGATGTGACGAGCCGACATCGAGGTGCCAAACAACCCCGTCGATATGAACTCTTGGGGGTTATAAGCCTGTTATCCCCGGCGTACCTTTTATCCGATGAGCAACGGCCCTTCCATACGGAACCGCTGGATCACTATGCCCTTCTTTCGAACCTGCTCGACTTGTAGGTCTCACAGTCAAGCTCCCTTATGCCATTACACTCTTCGCATGATTTCCAAACATGCTGAGGGAACCTTGGGGCGCCTCCGTTACCTTTTGGGAGGCGACCGCCCCAGTCAAACTACCCACCAGACACTGTCCCCCGCCCGGATTCACGGGATCGGGGTTAGGATTCAATTATAATCAGGGTGGTATTCCAAGGTTGACTCCACCGAGACTAGCGTCCCAGCTTCAACGTCTCCCACCTATCCTATACAAACTAGAACTAAACCCAATATCAAGCTGTAGTAAAGGTGCACAGGGTCTTTCCGTCCTTTTGCGGGTAACGAGCATCTTCACTCGTAATACAACTTCACCGGGTCCACCCTTGAGACAATGCTCAGATCGTTACGCCATTCGTGCAGGTCGGAACTTACCCGACAAGGAATTTCGCTACCTTAGGACCGTTATAGTTACGGCCGCCATTAACCGGGGCTTCAGTTCAGAGCTT
>JAJRTN010000104.1 GCA_024278275.1 Candidatus Hydrogenedentota bacterium | reverse complement strand
CAGGAGGCTGATGTCTTCCCGGAGTTCCTCGCGGAAGAAGCGCGTGGCATGGCCGATGTATGCGCTGCCGATGCGGACGCCTTCTTGATTCACCGGGCCTTGGTTGTAATCCGGGTAGGGCGCCTGACCGCCTGAAAGGGCACAGCGCCAGATAACGGTCCGAATCTTGTCATGGGTCCAGTTTCCCCGACGGATGAAGGGACGCCAATGGTCGGTGTGGGCCGTGGGTACCGTGCGATCCAGCAGTGCGAGAAGCGCCGCGCGCGTGGGAAGTTCGGCGCCGCCCGTGCTGAAATAGGTGGCCCTTCGCGGCATGGCGCCGCCGCTTCCGCCGCCGCTACGGCTCCCGGTGGGGTGATGCCAGGGATCGTTCTGGTTGAACCAATCGGCGAACCAGTCTATCCAGGGCCGGTCGCGGTATTCGCCGATATCGATCCCCGTGTCCCAGAGAACAATGGGATAGCAGGCGAGCCGCGCTTCGGCGTAGCGGAAAAGACGAAGTTCCGCAGCCGACTTCGGCGTCATGCCAAACCGGTCCGGCGTAAGCGCGTCATCGCTGTAGAACATGATGTAGTGTCCCATGCCAAGGTCGCGAAGCGCGTCGAGCTTGTCGTTCAGGCGATCCCAGAAGGGCAGGTAAAACGCCTGGCCCTCACGGCCGATTACATAGGGCACGCAATCCTGGGGCCGATCCTTCGCCCAAGTCGTGGGGACGATGACCAATTCGCCGAAGCCGATTACCCGTGCGCCCACCACGTCATGGGCCCATGAAATCGCGGCGGTAACCGACGGATCCGTCACGGGCCGCTCCCGGAAAGCCCAGTGGGGGGCGTCGCCCACCGGCGGCGGGTTCCAGATGACCGGCGCGTCGCCCCCGGCGTCGGTCAGGCGCCAACGGTTGCCATCGCCCACGAGTTTCCCCGGAAGCCCCGAAGGTACGCAATCGAAGGCACCCGTTTTTCCATCGAGATCCGGGTCGACGGACACGGTTTTGAACGTCCACCGCCCCACTTCGTCGGGCATGAAATAGAGACGCCATGAATGTTCGCCCCCGTAAAAACCCCACTGTTCCAGGACACAGCCCGTGGGGCTTGTAAAGACGCCCCGAAAGGCGACATCAAAGGGATTGCCCTCCCAACCCGGGTTTTCGTAGGACACGTTGAAGCGCTTCCACTTTCCCACCGGTTCAGCCGTGGTCGCTTGAACCAGGGCGAGACAGGCCAGCGCAACGATTCCAATTCTCTTTATCATGGGGGTGCTCCGTCGGGTGATAATCAGGAAGAAAGAACCACGTGGACCGTGGCAACAACCGCCCCTTTGCATCTACCAAGGCATTTGCATTTTCCTCTTTTTGCTTCTATGTTATCCAGTATATTGTCTCGAAAGTTCCCTCGGTCACGGATACCGGGATGTAATCGATGGTGTCACCTCGAGTTTAAGGGGTATAGTGACTGCAAGCACGTTGAGCGCCCCGCAACTTCCGCCGATGAGGCCGTCGAGGCGATCCACGGTTGGAACCGGCGCAAGGCCGACATGTTCCAACCCGGTCACATCCACACGGCCTGGAAGCGTCTTGATTCCTGCGGCTGGCTGAACTGACCGGTGTACCACGAACCCATGGCGCGGCAGGAGAATAGCCTTCATGATTCGTCCCGGACTGGTTTCCGTCACTTTTCGGCCTTTGGCGCCGCCGGACATCATCGCCCTGGCCGTTGAATCGGGGCTGGAAGGGATCGAGTGGGGCGGCGATGTGCATGTGTGCCCGGAGGATGTGGCAAACGCCAAGGACGTCGGGCGGCGAACCCGTGACGCGGGACTGGCGGTCGCGGCGTATGGTTCTTATTATCGCGTGGGTCGTGAGCAGGGAACTTTTGACGCCTTCGCCTGTGTGATTGACGCGGCGCGGGCCCTTGGCGCGCCCCTTATCCGGGTTTGGGCCGGGGAAGGGGGTTCGCGGGAGACCGCTGAGGCGGAAAGACAATCG
Source organism: Candidatus Hydrogenedentota bacterium (assembly GCA_024278275.1). Classification (GTDB taxonomy): domain Bacteria; phylum Hydrogenedentota; class Hydrogenedentia; order Hydrogenedentales; family JAJRTN01; genus JAJRTN01. The sequence goes on along the minus strand of JAJRTN010000104.1, from coordinate 14,046 downwards.
CTGGTGGAAGCCTTTCACGCCGTCGCTGACCGGGCACGTGACGCGGGATTGAGTGTCGCGGTCGAGTTCCATCCCAAGACCCTCACGGACACGACCGAATCGGCGGTACGCCTTTTCGAGGCGATTGATCAACCCAACGTGTTCAGTTATTGGCAGATTGACTGGACCCTCGGGGCGGCCGGGCACCGGGACAGCCTGATCGCCATGTCGCCCTGGCTTTCTCACCTTCATGTGTTCTGGCGCGAGCCGGACGGGCGTCAACGCCCGCTGCGCGAGGGGATGGAAGCCTGGCGTGAATACCTGGGCTTCGCCCATACCCTTGGCGGCGACCGCTACGCCATGCTGGAGTTCGTTGAAGACGGCACCCCGGAAAACCTTCGGCGGGACGCCGTCATCCTCCGGGACCTGTTGGATGAATTGTACTGAAGGCAAGCGATCATTCACGGGTGGATTCCCGCATTCGTGGAAATGACGACCGGGGTGCGGGGAACTTCGCTTTGACGACGCAAACCCGGCAAGAGAGAACCTCACCAGGGGCGCTTTCCACCCCGCCTGCGCCAAGACCCTGGCAAACCCCGCCAGTTCGCGGGAATGGACCTTTTCGGCCAGGGAGTTCCGGCCAGGAGACAAACTTTATGGGGTATTTGCAAAATCGTATCTGGTTTGAACCAAATGGCTTAGGCCATGCTATACTCGATGCGGGCAAATGGGTGCGGAGTGGACTCCGTTCTGCCCCGTGAGACGGGTTGCAGGGCGCGTGGGGAGCCACGCGATGAGAAGGTCTATGCATGGCTGATATCCTGAGCCAGGACGAAGTCGATCTCCTTTTGAACGCCGTATCGGATTCCGATTTCGGCGAATAAAAGGAGGAGGGGCAAGGTCCCGCGGACCTGAACCTCACGGCCTACGACTTCCGCCGGCCGGAGCGCGTCTCGACGGAGCAGATGAAGGGCCTGCAAAGCCTCTTCGAACTCTTCGCCCGCGAGATCAGCATCATGTTTCCCCCTTTCCTGCGCACGGTGGTGCGGGTGGATTTGTCGTCCATCGACCAACTCACCTACGACGAGTTCATCCTCTCCGTGGCGCGTCCCACGGCTTTGACGGTGATCAACATGGCGCCCCTGGAGGGGAACGCCGTGCTTGAAATGAGTCCGTCCATGGTATTCCCCATCGTGGACCGCGTGTTGGGCGGGAAGGGCATGACCCTCTCGGAGCCGCGGGAACTTACCGAGATTGAGAACCGCATCATCCAGCGCATAGTGATGATGATTCTCGACAGTCTGCGCCGTTCCTGGGAGCAACTCATCGAGTTTCGCCTGAGCATATTGCAGCAGGAAAGCGACCCCCTCATCGTGCAGATCGTGGCCGGCAGCGAAATGGTCATTCTCGTGGGTTACGAAGTACATATCGGCGAAACGGTGGGCACCATGAACTTCTGCATCCCGCTGATGGTACTCAATCCCGTTCTGGACCAGATATCGCAGCAGGCCCATTACTCGCGGCGCATGTCGCCTGACGTGGCGAAGATGACGCGCCAGGCCATCACGGATATCGTGACGCGCGCGGAAATTCCGGTGGAAGCCATTCTCGGCCGCGCGCGGTTATCCATTCACGATATCGCCCACCTTCAGAAAGGCGACCTGATTCAACTGAACACGTCGCCCCATGAACCGCTCGAGGTGGACGTGGGCGGTTTGCCCCGTTACCTGGCACAGCCCGGTCGCCGCCGCGAACAGACGGTGCTTCAGATTCTTGCCCTGACACGCGACTAGAGAGGAATGCGAATGAATGCCCCCGCCGCGAAGGTGATTTCCGAAGGCCTGTTGAAAGGCGCTTTCGACCTTTTTGACGCCATGTTGTCCCTGTCGTTCTCCCACGAGACCGGCGAGGTGAAACCGGCTGACGCGGCGGCCCTTGAGGAGCTCGTCTCCGCTTTTCCGGTGGTCCTGCGGGGAAAAATTCAAAACGACCTGGGCGCCGTGGCCCTGCTGATGCGGCCGGGAGACGCGGCGCGCATCGCGGCCTTGGCGGTGGACGGGGAACCCTCTGAAAAGGAAGCGCTGGACGATGATGACCGCGCGGCCCTGCTCGAAGTGGCCTCTCCCGCGCTGGGCAGCGGTGTAACGAACCTGATGGAACGTTTTGGCCGCAACGTGGAGCAGTTGGAGGACGTCCAGGTGGACAGCCCGGGTGACGCGGCCGCCCTGGTGGAACTGCTGGGCGAGGGTGCCCGCGCCGCGAATTTCACGTTCAAGGCGGACCCGGGATTCGACGGGGAGGCCGTGGTGTTGTTCAGCGAGAGCCTGGAAACCCTGGTACCCGAAGATGCCCTGGGTGAGGAAACGACGGAACCCCCGCCGGCCGAGGAAGCCACGTTGACCGACGCGGAGATGACGGACATACTCAGCGGCTTCGACGCCGGCGCCCAGGAAACGCCCGGGGCCGGGGAAACACCCGCCCCGGACAACCTGGACATGGTGTTGGACATTGGCCTCGTAGCCACGGCACGCCTGGGCCGTGTTGATTTGCCTTTGGGCGAAATCCTGAACTTGGGTCCCGGTTCCATCATCGAGGTGGGGCATATGGTCGATGAACCGGTGGAGCTGCTGGTGAACGGCAAGCTTATCGCACGGGGCGACGTGGTGGTGGTGGATGAGAAGTTCGGGATACGCATTACCGAAATTGTAAGCCAGCGCGAGCGAATCGAGAGCATGCAGTGACCGTATTACCCGACGAGCAGGATCTGTGGACCCGGTATAAGAACGAGGGCGACAGGGGGGCGCGGGATGCCCTCATCATGCACCATATGCGTACCGTGCGCTATATTGCGGGCCGCATGGCGATGCACGTGCCCAATAGTGTCGAGTTGGACGACCTCGTTGGCTGGGGCATCATGGGACTGATGGACGCCGTCGAGAAATTCGACCATACCCAGGACATCAAGTTTTCCACCTACGCCTCCATCCGTATCCGTGGCGCCATCATCGATCAAATACGGTCGCTCGATTGGGCGCCCCGGTCGCTCCGTAACATGGCGCGGCGGGTGGGGGCGGCACGGGAAAAACTGCGCCATGAAATGGGTGGAGATCCCGGCAACGAGGCCATCGCGAAGGAGTTGGGCACCACGCCCGAACAGGTGGAAGAAACGATGGCCCAGTTGCAAACGGCCCAGATTCTTTCCCTGGATGATTACCTGCCCTCCGAGGACAGTTCCGAGAACCGAAAACGCGATATCGTGGGAAATACGCGTGTACCAAGTCCCGCTCATCACGCCGAAATGGAGGAGCGGAAGGAATTGGTGGTGGCGGGCATCCTGCAGCTCTCGGATCAGCAGCAAAAAGTGCTAAACTTGTATTATTATGAGGAGCTTACCCTGAAGGAAGTGGGCGCGGTGTTGGGCGTGACCGAATCGCGCATATCGCAAATCCACAGCGCGGCCATGAAGCGGCTGCGTAAGTTTGTACGGGAACACGAAGGGGAACGTTAGGCGCCCCGCACGGGAAACGGGGCACGAGGAGACCATCGTGCCGCAACCCATCGACCCACAGACCGAAATCGGGCGCATTACGGCGGCTGAACGAATACAGCAGATCGCCGAACGGGCATCTCTTGCCGCGCAGACACGAATGACGGATGAGACGGAGCTGCAGCGGGTTAACGCGGAATCGCAGGTGCATCAGACGCGCCAAAAGAGTGAAGAAGTGGACGAGGAGCTGCAACGGCACAACCCCTTCATGGGCCGGCGCCGCAAACGGAAACGGGGCGAAAAAGAGGAACAACTGGCGGATCACACGCTGTACTCCCCCCACGACCGGGGGGGAGGCGCGGATGACACATTCGACCACGACTTCGACGTTACCGTTTAGTCCGAGCCATAAACGTATCGGCCATGGCCCATCCCGGGTCGCGGCGGGATGAGGGCGACCATGATCGACCAAGTGCGCATGTTAATTCAATTCGGCGCCTATGGCTTCGGGGCCATTGGTCTCGCCTGTTTTGTCCTCCTGGCGGTTGCCTACCAGCGGAACCAGCGGAAGGAAGAGGATCGCCTCAAACGTGCCCGGGCCGAAATCGCCGACATGACGCTTCTCTTCAAGACCATGCGGGACATCATCAAGCAGCAGAAAAGCATCGCCCGTGAGTTTAATCGTGAAATCGACGGGAAGATGATTGCGGTGAAGCACCTCCTGGAGCAGGGAATTCAGCGCAACGAAAAACTTTTTGAACGGCAGCAGGAATTAACGGCCATGATCCGCGACGCGAAGGAGGAACTCGCGAGTGTGCAACGGCAGGCCCGTTTCCTGCGCGATGACGAGACCGCGGCGGAAAGGGCGACACACAAAGCGCCCCACGTGCCGCATCCCGAGACCAAAACGTCCACACCCGGGCAACGGGTGAAAGCCCTGCCGCCCGAACCCACTCCCGCCGTGTCCGAGGACCAACTGGCGGGCACAGGGGTCACGCAAGCGCCGTTTTCCGAATGGGTCGGGATTGACTTTCAGGATTTTGGGGAAAACAAGTCCGAAACATCCTTGCCCAAGGTTACGCCGCCCGAGCCTCCCGAAGATCCCGAGGCCGCCCGGCAGGCCTTTCGCGCACTCCTTGATATGGACGACGCGGCTCCTTCGGCGGCAGAAGCCGAAACAAATCAAGATAACATGGAAAGCGGCAGCGGCTTACACCTCCGCAAGCGGGTGTCCGAGTACAGCGAAGCGGGCATGACCGTCCCCGAAATCGCGCGTGAGCTCGGCATTGGCAAGGGCGAAGTACGCCTGGCGCTCAGCCTGGCGAAGCAGAAGCACACCTGACATGGCAACCCCACCTGGTCCTCACCGTAAGCAATCCGGCGAAAAACGAAACCGCTGCCCGCTGTTTCACGTAAGGCATCCATCTCCATCATGCTGACCAATCCCCTGCGCTCGGTGTTGCTTTCTCTTGAAGCCGATACGCTTCCTATCAACACATTGCGTTCGGGGCAAATCATGCAGGCGGTGGTGCAGGGGAAGCGGGGGGCAACCTTCCTCCAACTGAACGATTCACGGGTGGCGCTGCCCCCGGACAGTGCGCTTATTCCAGGAAGCACGGTGCGCGTGGAGATCGTCGAAGAAGCCCAAGGCCTCCAACTCCGCGTGAGCGTCCCTTCCGCCGCCCCGCCGCATCCGGAGCCCGTGGGCGTGCTTACGGAACTGCTGCGGCAACTGAATGCGTTACCCGTGGCCGAAGACGCGGAAGCCCTGTTGCCGGCGGACCTGCCACGGCGGGAAGACACCCTGGGACCACTGCTGCGCGTGCTGTTGACCCGCGCCACGCTGAGCCGTGACATGGCGGGTCTGGCGGCCCTGCTTTCCGAAGCCCACGAGGCGCACGCCCTGCCGTCCGCCCTGTACAGCCTTTTCACATCTCTTTGGGGACAATTCAGCGCCGTCGATGCCGAAGGCATCACGGCGTTACTGAAGCGCCTGGCCCGGCAACAACGGCGTGAGGCGCGTCTCGCGCGGGCCATTCAGACCAGGCAAATAAGCGGCGAACTGGAGAAAACAACCCCGGACCCGCGCGCCCTGCTGGAAACGCTGACCCGTTCCGAGTCCCTCCGGGCATTTCTGCGGCAGGGCAAACGCCTGGCGGATTTTGACGCCCTGGCGGCGCGCATCCTTGACCGGCTCTCGGGCACGCAATACCAGAACCTTCACGGCCGCGGGGTACCCTATTTTTTTCTCGAGGTGCCCTTCCCCGGGGACTCGGGGATCCGACGCGCCCAGGTCCATTTCCTGGAAGAAGGTGGTGATACTGAAACACCTCCCGGAAAAACCCATGTCATCGCCTTCGACCTGGAGACGGAACATCTTGGCGCGCTGTGGGTAACCCTGCGCGTGACAAACAAACAATGCGCGTGCCATCTAAGGGCCGTGTCCAGCGGCGTTATTCAGGCCCTGCGCGGCGCCACCCGCAGCCTGGTGGACGCGCTGGACGGCGCGGGCTACGAAAACACGCGGGTTCGCGTGTCACGCTGGGACGGCGACCGGGTTCGCGAGGTCATCGCCCTATCCCGGCGTTTTACCGGGCTGAACCTGAGCGGATAGGACGGCCATGGGAGACGAAAAAGGTTTAAGCCGCCGCCGCGCGGTGGCGTTACGCTACGACGCAAACCGCGAGGACGCGCCCCGTATCGTCGCGAAAGGCCGGGGCCTGCTGGCGGAACGCATCATCGAGGTGGCCCGTGAAAACGGCATCTTCGTCCACGAGGATCCCAACCTGGTATCCCTCTTGGCGGAACTCGAGGTGGATACCCACGTGCCGGAACAGCTCTACCGGGCCGTGGCGGAAGTACTCGCCTTCGTCTACCGCTTGGACGGTCGCTTGGGCGGCGGGGAAGCGTAGCCCCCAACGTTGCATAACCCCTGACCTGGCCAAACCGGAAAGAACAGGCCGTCCTGCTTTCGACGTGTCGATTAAGCGGGATGTATGCCCATATCCGGCACGGGCGATGAAAGAACGGGAAGCGTATGGACGGAAAAGGGTTTGTGAGGAATCTCAATGAGAGCCCTCACAAACCCTCGACGAAGCATGTCGGTCGGTGCCCTTTCCTCCGCAGGAAGGGAGACCAAAGCACAGGATGCCAACGTTCGGGATGACACGGCGGAAAGGGTACGCAAGGACGCCGCCTATTCCAGCACCTCCGACTCGTAGTGCTCGTTATAGAAATCCACGAGGCTTCGTTCCGGAACGCCTTGGGAAAGTTCTTTCATGTACTGCAACGCGGTGCGTGGATGTGCGTTGAGAATACCCGTGATCACATAGGGCATTTCATAGCCCCAGTTGAGCTTCCGGTGCAGATCGACGAAGTATTTTTCGATGAGTTCAAGTACGGGCCGCAAGTCGTAACGGGGGTTTTTCAGGAAGCCGAGCAGTAATTCCGTGGGACAGTTCCCCGCCGCCCGGCCCATGCCGTAGATACTACCGTCAAGCCAATTGATGCCCCGAATGATCCCCTCCACCGTGTTGGCGAAGGCGAGTTGCTGGTTGTTGTGGCAGTGAATGCCCACTTCCTTGCCCTTCAAGCGGCTCAAATACTTGTCGGCGAGGAAATGAATCTGCTCGGAATAGAAGTATCCAAAGCTGTCCACCAGGTAGACCGCATCGAAATTGGTTTCGGCGAGTTGATCCAACGCTTCGTCGATAACCGGCTCCATTACGTTCGACACGGCCATGATATTGATGCACACCTCGTAACCCGCCTGCTTGGCATGGTTCCCAAGGTGGATCGCTTTATCCACGTCCTTCGCGTAGGCGGCAACGCGGTACATTTTCACGATGGACTCGGAGGCCGGCAAGATGGTGTCATAGTCCGTTCGGCCCACGTCGCACATGACGGACACCTTGGTGCCGCATTCATAGGCCACCTCACGCAGATCTTCCTCGTCGCTAAACCGCCACGGACCGCTTTCGTCGGGGCTGAACTGCTTCTTATCCGCCCGGTAGCCCAGTTCGACGTAGTCCACACCCGCCCGGGCCAAGCCGTGAAAAACCTCTTTCACCATGGCTTTGCTGAAGCCCCAATTATTCATGAGTCCGCCATCGCGGATGGTGCAATCGAACACTTTTATCTCTGGACGGTACATGCGGTGAACTCCACTTATCCAAGCCTCAGCATCTGATCACAAGGCGGGCATGCTACCGGCAGCCCGACGCGTAAGTCAAGCCGCCGAACACGCGTTTGCCCCGCCCGCCGTCATTCCCGCGTTCGCGGGACCCCACGGGAAAGGTCAAGGGTTACCCCCTGTCATGGCGCTCCGCTTTCACGGAGATGACGGTTAGTGTCAAAGCAACTTCCGGCCGCTTAGAAGGCGCCAGGATGGGCATTTACTTTTCACAATCGCTCACGGAAACGACGGGGACCGCGCCCCATTCCCCGCCACGGGGGTCCGCATGGTACCATGAAGCCAGTTACCGGCACGAGTATTTCAGAGGCCTTTGCGAAATTACGGGCTTTTTGGGTGCCATCCTGTGCAGTCCAACGGGTAATCGTCTTTCGCAAATGGCACTCCCAGGGAGCGGGCATGAGAAACGCGGGATACACCGCCCTGAAAGCCATTATCGCCATGGGGGTTATGGTGGTCATTTTTCTCTTGATCACCTCGATGGCCTTCAAACGCGCCATGATCCGGCCGGACGGGACCCGCGTGGTGCTGCCGGCCGAGAGACTTTCGCCCTTTGCAATGACCCGGGCGTGGCGTGATCTCGAAACCATCGTCGGCTTCGGACCGCGCTATCCCGGTTCGCCGGGCATGAAATCCCTGCGGAATTACCTGCGAAACGAACTGGCCGTCGCCGGCTTCGAGGTGAAAGAACATCCCTTCACACCCACCACGTCCTTGGGCGAGATTCCCATGCGCAACATATGGGTCACCATTCCCGGGGATCGGCCGGGTAAACTGATCCTTTGCACGCACTATGACACCAAGCGCATAACCGGATTTACCTTCGTCGGGGCCAACAGCGGCGGCTCGGGCACGGCATGGCTTCTCGAAATGGCGCGCGCCCTGGGTTCCGCACCGCGGCCAGGTGTTACGCTGGAGCTGGTCTGGCTGGACGGTGGCGAGGGGCTCGCCGAGGGCGATAGCGGAGGCTACGGTGCGCGCGTCCTCGCGGACACCCTGCAGGGCGAGACCGTGGAGGTAATATACCTGGACATGGTAGGTGATTGCCGCCTGCGGATCCATCAGGATGCCGACGCGCCGAAGGCCTTGCGTAACGCTTTGTGGAACGCCGCGGAGCGGCTGAGATACCGCCGCCAGTTTGGCATCCCCGGCCCAACCGGCCCGGGCGCGCACGTGGTCTTGCGCGCCGCGGGCATCCCGGCAATCGGGTTGGTCGATTTCAGTTATGGCGGCACGGCGGTTCAGCACAAAAAGAACTATCACACCGCGCGGGATACGATGGAACGGGTGTGCGCGGAAAGTTTGCGGGCCGTGGCCGACGTGATCTATCATGCCCTACCGACCATTGGCGAGGATCTGCAAAAACTTAGTTCCGTAAAAGGCTAAGGTTTCCCTGGCCCCGGCATTCGCCAGGAACCGTGGAAGGTGCGCCATGAACGGCGAAATTGACGAGAAAGTGCCTTGGCTGGGACCCGCCACCGACGACGAAACGAAGCGCGTTGTCGAGGCGTTGTACCGCGTTCACCGCCTGACCACGGTCATCACGGATCTGGATGTTCTGCTCACCCGCATCGCGGAGGAGAGCCGGGGCGTGGCACAGGCGGAAGCCTGTTCCCTTTTGCTCTATGACGAGCAAAAGGATGAAATCTACTTTCACGTGGCCATCGGGGAACACGGCAACCAGGAAGCGCTGAAAAGCCAGGTTCGTCTCAAATTGGGGCAGGGAATCGCGGGCGAGGCCGCCGCGCGGCGCTGTTCCATCAACGTGGAGGATGCCGAAAGCGATCCGAGGATTTTCCGCGGTGCCGATGCCGCGAGCGATTTTCACACACGCAGCCTTCTTGCCGTCCCCATGGTGGACCGGGACCGCCTCGTGGGTGTTCTGGAAGTGGTGAACAAGGTGAATGGCGGCGCGTTCACGACCTTTGACATGCATGTGATGGCCATGTTCTCGTCGCTGGCCGCCAGCTCCATCGTGAGTGCGCGCCTGATCGAGGAACGCGTTCGGAACGAACGGCTGGCCGCTATAGGACAGGCCGTCGCCGGGTTGAGTCACTACATCAAGAATATTATCACGGGGCTGAGCAGCAGCGCCGAGCTGATCGAAATGGGGCTGAACGCCGGCAACACGGAAATGCTGAAGCGCAGCTTTCCCGTGTTTCAGCGCAGCACGAAGCGAATCACGAATTTCGTCCAGGACCTTTTATCCTTCTCTCGAAGCTCGGCTCCCTACAGGGAGGAGTGCAAGTTGGGCGATATTGTCGGGGAGGTGCGGGAGACCTACGCGGAGTTGTTCACCACCAAGCGCATCGATCTCACCGTGGACACGTCGGAAGCGAAAGACACCATCCTGGTGGACGGACAGGCCATTTATCGCTGTTTGCTCAACTTGCTGACCAATGCGGTGGATGCCGTTCCCGCGGGGGATGGCCGCGTAACATTGCGCGCGCGAACCCATGAGGATGGTTCGGCGGAAATCGACATTTTGGATAATGGCCCCGGCGTGCCCATGGAAGCGCGCAACAGCATCTTCGATCCTTTCTTTTCGACCAAAGGATCGCGGGGCACCGGGTTGGGCCTGGCCGTAACGCAGAAAATCATCCGGGAACATGGTGGCGATCTCACCGTGGGCGACGCGCCGTCGGGCGGAGCCCGGTTTCATATTACCTTGCCTGCGTGGCGAAAGTCGGAGGAAGAAGCACGGCAATGAAGTCATTGAAACAAATCGAGTACCTGGGTTGGGGATTCTTTGGGGTGAGCTTCGCGCTTTTTCTGGGACCGGCCATTTACCTGTCATGGCGCTTCACCTATGAAGCCGCCAACAACGCGACCCGGGTGGGCATCGGCATCGTGCTGGCCGTGATGGCCGCGGGCCTTCTCACCTGGCCCATCAATGAGTTTTTGTACCGTCGGCATCGGCGCAAAGTGGCCGACGAGCGCAAAAAACAGCGGAAACTGAAAAAGAAACGGGGAAAACGGTAGTGGGCGTGCAAAGGCGCGCGGCGCCGGCGGGGTAAAATCAAACATGGCTGAAATGTGGGATATCTCCCATTATGTCGAAGGGCACCCGGACGACTACGAGCAGCGATGGCGGCTTGCCAAGAAGTTATACATGGCGTGGGAGTATCGGCTGGCCCTGGAGCATCTTCAGATCCTGCGCAACGAATGGGACCACCGGGTTAACGTGGTGCGTTATCTGGCGGCCACCTATTACCGCCTGGGACGCTACACCGAGGCCATCAAGGAACTTGAGTCGGCCCTGGAGACGTGGCCCGAGGAGGTGGGACTCCATGAGCAACTGGCCCGGGTCCGGGAGATCAGCGGCGACCGCGAAGGCGCGGCGGAGGTCTGGGAAAAGGTGGCCGCCATGGACCCCCACCACCCCATCGCCAGGAAATCGGCCGCTCGTCTGCGCGAGAAGATACGCGAATCCGCCAACGATGACCTCCACCTCACCGACAGCGACGACGGCATCGATTTGAGTCCGGGCCAGGTATGCCCTTCCTGCGGCGCCCAGAACAGCGACGAGTTTGACCATTGCTGGCAGTGTCACGCGGTCCTGCCCTTGGTCAATGGCGACGTTCGACCGAAGGAACGGCCCGTGGCGGCGCTTTCATCGGAACCTTTCCTCAAACCCGAGACCGTCGGTCTCGTGGGCGGATTGACGGCGGTGGCCCTGCTTTCCCTGGGCTTGTACCTTTCCTTCATGCTGGTGTTCGAACGCGATGACGCCTCCACCGGGACCATTCATACGCTCTGGGACCTGTATGCCACGGAAATGATTCCCACGCGTCTTATCGCGGGCGGAGTAATGGTGCTGCTGTGGCCGCTGGTTCTCTGGCTTACCATGGTGTTTTTCGGTATCCCCCGCAACCTGCCCAACAGTTGGGTGGGATTGACCGGCCTGCTCCTCGCCGTGCTGACCTATTTGTGCAGTTGGGTTCCCGGCCCCGGATTCCTCCTGGTTTTCATGGTTCCCGCCGTCTTGAGCCTGATCATCATCGCCGCCCTGTTTTACCTGCCCTTCATTCGTGCCTTGGCGGTTTGGGCCACCCAACTCGTCGTCATGCTGATGATCCTGCTGACCACGGTGATTCTCTCCGAAAGTATTCAACTGGGGCAAGTCTTCAACCCCATTGCCGAAGTGCCCGCCGTCATTCGCTACGCCCTGGAAGAAGGCCGCATCCTGAACCCGGGCATCCATGAACTCTCCGGTGAAATCATCGAGGATAGTCTCGGAAAACGCTGGACCTCCCGACCCCTGCGTTTTCAAAGCACGGGTTCCCGCTGGATGGACTGTCGCGCGGGAGACGCCCAATTCACCGTGACCCTGGCGGGAACAGACGGGGAAACGAGATTCGAACTGGCGGACGGCACGGGCACCCAGATTTACGAGCTGATTGACGAATTGCCATGGTCCATTGATTACGTGGTAGACACCGCGGAAACCTACACAATATATGTTCACGATCCACCCTCCAGCACGTTGACCGTTACCGCGGCGACTCTCTTGCGGGAGGACTGATTCCCCGCGCTTCCCCGGCGGGAAGCATGAATACTGCGGTAGCGGGGCAAGCGAACGAAAACACCATATAAACATTGGGAAATTTGAAAATGAAATATGTCTGTTCCATGCTCGTTGTCGTTCTCGTCCTTGCCCTCAACGGTTATGCCGGACCGCTCGATAACCTTGACAGCCCGATGGAAGGCCGCGCCATGCGCGCCTCCTCCTCTGATCCCAACTGGCGCAATGGCAATGGCGATGCCCGCCCCATTCCACCGGGCGAAACCCTGGTCATGGCCGATCTCAGGGGACCGGGCCGCATCAATCACATTTGGAACACCATTGCCCCCACGGAGCGCGGTTACGCGCGGCTGGTGGTGATACGTATGTATTGGGACGGCGAGGAACAGCCCTCGGTGGAAGCCCCTTTGGGTGATTTCTTCGTGATTGGCAACGGCATGGACCGGGCCTTCCAGTCCCTCCCGGTGGTGGTTTCCTCCGAGGGCCGCGCGCGAAATTGCTACTGGCCCATGCCTTTCCGCAAGTCGGCCCGAATCACCATCACGAACGAAGGAGAAGGCCCGGTCCGGGCATTCTACTGGTACGTGGACTGGCAAAAGCTCCGTAAGCTCCCCAGGAACACACCTTATTTCCACGCCTCTTACCGGCAGGAATACCCCACCGTATCGGGACGAAACTACCGTATCGCCGACATCCAGGGACGCGGTCATTACGTGGGTACGGTGGAGAGCGTTCGCATGCACGGCGGAAGCTGGTTTGGCGAGGGCGATGACTTTTTCTTCATCGACGGCGAGGAGGAACCCAGCCTCCGGGGAACCGGCACCGAAGACTACTTCTGCGATGCCTGGGGCTTCCGCCAGTTCGATGGCCCCTACTATGGCGTCCCCGTATGGGAAGGCTTCAAGGAACTGGGACGCATCACGGCCTACCGCTGGCACCTGACCGACCCCGTCGTGTTCAAGAAATCCCTCCGGGTGGAGATTGAGCACAAGGGCGTCACCTTCAACGAAGACGGATCCGTGCGCTCCGGATTCGAGGAACGGAGCGACGACTTTTCTTCCATGGCCTTCTGGTATCAGACAGAGCCGCACAAGTCCTTTGGCCCCATGCCGCCCGCGTATGACCGGTTGCTCGTGGACTGGCGCGACGCCGTCGAGTTTGAGGGCTTGATCGAAAAGGGCGACATGGGCGGGCAGCCTTTTCAGCGGCAGAATGGCGCGCAGTGGAGTAAGGGAACACAAATCCTGTGGATGCCGAAAGAAGCGGGGCAAGCCTGCTCGTTCCCGTTACAGGTGAACAAGGCGGGAGTCTATGCGCTCACGCTGGTGATGACCAAGTCGTGGGACTACGGCAACTACCAGGTGATACTGGACGGAAAGCCCTTGGGGGAACCGCTCAAGCTCCACAACAAAACGGTCGTGGTGGAGGAAGTTCAGCGGCTGATGGGTGAAATGAAAGCCGGTGAACACACGCTCCGCTTCCTAAACGTGGGAAAGGCCGATACCAGCGAAGGCTTCTTCCTGGGCCTCGACGCCTGCCTGCTGACCCCCATGGAAAGGGAAGCAAAAAACTAGACCCAATGTTGCATAACGTCACCGGTAGCCCGTTCCTCACCACCCCAAACCGTCATCCCCGCGTAGGCGGGGTCCATGATAATGTATCCGCAGATTGCGCAGATGAACGCCGATTCTCCCGTTCCCACGCAGGGCGTGGCGGGTAGGTAAAAGTTCCGTAGACATAATGGACCGACCGGCTCGGATCGCCTATTCGTAGGTTAAGCTATACTTAAGGTCCACCGTAGCCCAGCGCTACATACGAAAGGAACCGGTCATGTCCATGAAGGAGAATATCATATTTGTTGGT
>JAJRTN010000103.1 GCA_024278275.1 Candidatus Hydrogenedentota bacterium | reverse complement strand
TCGCATTAAGTATAGCATATGTTATATACGCTATACTTAAAAGTCAAGAAGAAAGCCCGGCAAAGCCGGGCAGATGAAAGGGGTGGCAGTCTCTTGCGGCAGAGGGTTAGCCTAAACTACACTTTGCAAACACCCTCTTAGTGCCCATTCACGACAACGATCCTCGGTTGACCTATGGAAGGCGCGCCCCACAAGACTCCGCGGGTAGGCCTCCTCTTATGTGGCACAGCCGTCCCCGGCTGTGGGGCCGACAGGCCTCAATTGAATTCATGATCGGTTCATAGGATGTTAAAGGGCACGCCTTCGCTTGTGGATGGAAGGCATCGGTAGAAATCGTGGATGGACCCCTTGCGGGTTCCACAGCCGAGGGCGGCTGTGCCACATTCTCGAAAGAGCGCCCCCCGCCACAGATTGCCCCGTGGACGACTACGATTTCCGAAATAAAACCACACCACTACGAGGTCTGGCCTATGCCTGAACTGCCCGAGGTTGAAATGCGACGACGTTTCATGGAGTCGCAAGCGGTAGGCCGGCGCATTCTGAAGGTCGCCGTGATCGACCCCACGGTGACGAAGCGCATCGGTCCGGCTGAAATCACCGGATCCCTGAAAGGTCAACGCATCACTGCCACGCGCCGCCACGGGAAGTGGCTTTTCACCGGTCTGGAAAACGGGCGCTGGCTGGTGTTGCATTTCGGTATGACGGGGCGGCTCGCGGTCCATGGCGTGGACGAGACGCCGCCCCGGTTCGTTCGCCTGGCTTTGCACTTGAATGACGGCCACACGTTGGCCTTCGTGGATTCGCGCAAGTTCGGGGGCGCGGGCATGACGGACGACGTGGACGCCTTTCTGGCGACGCGTCATTGGGGGCCGGACCCCACCTTGCCCGGCTTTGACCTGAATGCCTTCCGGGAGATCTTCGCGGGCCGTAGCGGGAATCTCAAGGGAATACTCCTTAACCAACGGGTCATCGCGGGGATTGGCAACCTCTACGCTGATGAAATGCTCTATCAGGCGGGTCTGCATCCCGAGACGCGGGCGGCGGACCTGGAGCCCGCGACCGTGAAGAAGCTGTACGAAGCGATGATGACGGCCTTCGGGGCTTCCCTGGCGGTGGAGACCCGGTACGCGGAACTGCCGGAAAACTTCCTGTTGCGTCACCGCAACCGTACATGTCAGTGTCCCCGATGCGGTGCTACACTGAAGGTGCATCGGGTCGCGGGCCGATCCACCTATTATTGTCCGCGCCATCAAAGGAAAAGACGATAGGGTGTGCTTCAGCGCACCGCCCCACGGGAGGGAAGAAGACCATGATTTCAATTCGTTGTATCGTGTCCGTGATGGCAATGATAAGCCTTTCCGTTACGTCGTTGGCGATGGCGGAAGATGGCGAGGGCACGGCGCGCATTGTGACACCGGCCCGGCTGATCGCGGGCGAAACCACGCGCGTGGTGCTCGAGGTGACCGCCGGTCCTTCCGGCATCCCTGTCGGCGGCGGGCTGTGCCTGGGCTTTCATCACGCGGCCTCCTGGCCGGGATTGCAGACCTCCGCGCCCGAGAAGAGGGGCTACATCCGTTTCAGCGGAGTGATCGACGACAACTTCGATGTCACCTGGCATACATGGGCGCCTCCGGGCACGTTCCGGAACAGGCGCGCCAGCGGAACCAGCGACTTTATCCACCACCAGACCGCCATTGCCAAGGTAAGGAAGCGGGCCATCGCGCCGGGTGAAACCGTGCGCATCATCGTCGGCGCGGGCGACAAGAAGGCCACCGTCCAATCCATGAGTGATCCGGGTCACGAATTCCACATCAGTACGGATGTCGATGGCGACGGCGTGTTCAAGGGTATCGCCCAACAGCCCCGCATGGACATCCTGCCGGCCGCGCCCGATCACCTTGTCGCGTCGGTACCCGCGCAGATCGAGGTGGGAAAACCTTTCGAGATCCAGCTTCGCGCGGAAGACAGGTTCTACAATTTCGTTGATACCTATGAAGGCATGGTGCGTGTGACCGACGAGGACGGGACGGTGCTGCTTTCCGAGGTCGGTTTGTCCGGCGAACCGGCCCGGGTGATGATCCGGGTGGACACGCCGGGTCCGCGGCGTTTTCGCCTGAGCGACGGCACGCTCACGGGCCGCGCCAATCCCTGCAAAGCCTTCAAGACTCTGCCCGCGTTGCGCATTTATTGGGGTGACATTCATGGACATACCAGCGTGTCCGACGGCTTGGGCGAGGACGCCCGCGAGTTCTTCGCTTTCGGTCGCGACGTGGCGGACCTGGATGTATGTTCCCTCACCGACCACGGCCACTTTGCCTGGCCGGCCAACATCGCGGCGGTGAAGGAATTTCACGAGCCGAACAAGTACGTGGCCCTGCTGGCGCAGGAATCGGGGGCGGGATCGGACCACATGAACTTCTATTTCCGCGGCGACAGCACGCCCCACATCCAGGGATGGCCGTCACGGTATGACGAGCTCTATGACATGCTCCAGACGCAGTACAACAGCGGCGAGAAGCCTAGGGTCATCACGGGTCCCCATCATTTCACCTATGATCGTGGTGATGACCGTTATCCCTTCGGCCTCTGGGATCCCCGTTCCGCACGCTTCGTGGAGGTCTATTCCTCCCACGGCGCGTCGGAATACCTGAACAACCCCCGCCCCCTGCCGGGCGCCAGGGACGAGCGCAAGTTCATGCAGGCCGGCTTGGCGAAGGGATTGCGTTTCGGTGTCATCGCGTCGAGTGACTGCCACGACTCCAAGCCGGGCCGCAGCCAATGGGGCCACTACCCCGGCGGACTTACCGCCTTTCTCGCCCCCGAGTTAACCCGCGAAGCAATTTGGAATGCCCTGTGGAACTACCGTGTCTATGGAATGAGTTTTGACCGTATCTATGTGGAGTTTACCCTCAATGGCGAAACCATGGGGAGCGACCTGAAGCAGGATGGCCCTTGCAACATCGCTTACACCGTGATCGGCCAGGAGGACCAATTCGCCGTCCACCTTATCCGAAACAACGACGAGATCCGGGTTGACCGAACGGACAATGGCGTTATCGAAGTATCGCTGACCGATTTGCCCCCGGAGAAGGATAACTTCTACTATCTCCGCGTGGTGCAGAAGAACGGCGAACGCGCCTGGTCCACGCCCATCTGGGTGCGGCGCTGAACCGCCTACGGGGATAAGCCATGCCGTATTATGACCATGAGTTACAGGATCTTATAGGGCAACTGGGCTTATGGGCCGACTTGCGTACCGAGCAGGGCGCCGCCGTGGCGCCCATCGTGGCCGACACAAAGCGTGCCTTGCGGAAAGCCTTGCGCGACGTAAAGCGCGTGAAAACAGATCCGCTCCTCCGAGACCGCGAGCCGGACACCCTGGAGGCCATACGGCGGCTCCGGCCCGCGGGTCCACGGAAGCTGTGGGAAAAACTGCCCGCGCGCGGCCTGGAGAAGCGCCTCAAGGGAGCCTGGCTCGGGCGGGCCGCGGGATGTACGCTCGGCGCGCCGGTGGAAATGTGGTCCGTCGAGGGCATGATGGAACTCGCCCGAAGCCATGGCGACGCCTTCCCGCCCCGGGACTACTGGTCCGGCCATCCGTCCGCCGATACGAAACGCTACGGTACCTCGACGGTTCGAGACTACCTGCGGGACGGAATCCGCGAGATCCCGGTGGATGACGACCTGACCTACACCGTCCTCGGGCTGGCGATTCTGGAACGTTTTGGTCCGGCTTTCACCACCGGGGACGTGGGGCGGACGTGGCTGGACGAACTGCCCATGGCCTGTACCGCGGAGCGCGTGGCGCTTGAAAACCTGAAAGCGGGTGTGCCCGCGACGAAGGCGGCCCTTCGTAACAACCCTTACGTGGAGTGGATTGGGGCGGACATCCGTAGCGATCCCTGGGCCTATGCCGCGCCGGGCTGGCCCGAACGCGCCGCGGCCATGGCCTGGCGCGACGCTTTCCTTTCGCACCGGCGTAATGGTCTCTATGGCGCCATGTTTTTCGCGGCCGCCATGGCCGCCGCCTTTGCCGTGCAAGACGCGGAAGAAGCATTGTGCGTGGGACTCACCGAAATTCCGGCCCGGTGCCGGCTCGCGGAAGACCTGCGGTGGGCACTGGAAACCGCGCCCGGCCTCTCCGGCTGGCGGGAAGCCCGGGACGCCGTGGACCAGCGTTTCCCCGGCATGTCACCCGTTCACACCAACAACAACGCCTGCCTGACGGTCTTCGGGTTGCTTCTCGGCGGGGGGGACTTCACGAAAACCATCGGCATCACCGTCGCCATGGGATTGGACAACGACTGTACAGCCGCCACGGCAGGCTCCCTGCTGGGCGCAATCCTCGGCATCGACGGCATTCCCGGCCATTGGTGGAAACCCTTCCGGAACCGCTGTCGTACCTACCTGCACAACCACGGGCATATTCGAAACAATGACCTGGTGAAGCGTTTCATGGGACAGGCGGCCCGGGTATGGGCGGTGAATGACGAGGTATGAGGCCGTTACGTCAGATGCCCATCTCCTGGTAACTTCGGGCGATCTTCTCCAGCGCGATGGTGTAGGCCGCGGTACGCAGGTCGGGAAGCGCCTCGGTGGACCAGAAGCGCTCATGAATGGCCTGGTAGGCGCCACGCATGGAATCATCCAGCCCGGAGCGAACGAGGTCTAACTCCAGCGCGCCTTTTTTCAGTTGGCTGGCCAGGGCCTTGGGCGCGGGCTTCTCCAGCATCGCCTCCACGAGTTCCACCATGTGCGCGCCGCGAACCTCGTCGAAGCGGCGCTGCATGCGACCGAAACGAATGTGGGACAGGTTCTTGATCCATTCAAAATAGGATACGACCACGCCGCCCGAGTTCAGAAACACGTCGGGCAGGATGAAGGTACCGTGCTCCCGAAGGTACTGGTCGGCGTCATAGGTGGTGGGACCGTTTGCCGCCTCGGCGATGACCCGCGCCTTGATGCGGGGTGCGTTGGCTGTGGTGATCTGCCCTTCCCGGGCCGCCGGGATCAGAATATCGCATTCATGTTCAAGAACAGACTGGCCATCCTCCACATACGTCACGCCGGGAAATCCCTTTACACTGTGCTTCTCTGAAAAGTGATCAAAAAACGCGGGGATGTCAATGCCGCCGTCCGAAACAATGGCGCCGTCAAATTCGACAATGCCGGTGACAATCGCCCCGGTTTCCTCGGACAACACGCGCGCCACGTTCCGTCCCACGTTACCGAAGCCCTGGATGATGACCTTCTTGCCGTCCATTCCGCCTTTGAGGCCCGCCTTTTCCACGTCACGCGGATGGCGGAAGAACTCGCGGATTCCGTAGACCACGCCCCGGCCCGTGGCCTCGGTCCGCCCCGCGATACCGCCCTGGGTCACAGGCTTTCCCGTGACACAGGCCACGGCGTTAATGTCATGGGGGTGCATGTCACGGTAGGTATCGGCGATCCACGCCATTTCGCGCGAACTCGTGCCCATGTCGGGCGCGGGCACGTTCAAACTGGGGCTGATGTACCCCTTCTTGCTCAACTCCACCGTGAACCGCCGCGTGATGCGTTCCAGCTCCTCCTCCGTGTGATCACGGGGATCGATATCCAGCGCGCCCTTCGACCCGCCGAAGGGCACGTCCACGATGGCGCACTTATACGACATGAGCGCGGCCAGGGCCTCGACCTCTTCCTGGTTGCAATGCGGAGCGTAACGGATGCCGCCTTTCACGGGCAGGCGATGCTCACTGTGCACGGCGCGCCAGCCGGTGAAGACCTTGTAGACCCCGCGAAAGCCCACGGGGAAGCGCACCATGAAAACGGAGCTGCACTGCTTCATTTTCGCGGCAAGGCCGTCGGGCAGATCCAACGTGGCTACGGCGCGGTCAAAGGTTTGGTTCACACCCTCCAGGAAGGACAGGTCGGACATGGGCTTGGTCTCCTTTCAGTTGGCCGGCTGGGTTCCGGTCATTCGTATCCCTCGCCAGGCCATAGTAACATGGCCGCCCCGCGTTGGCGTAAGTGCCCTCTGGGAAAAGACGGTTTTCAACAGACCTGGCCTCTATGCTTCGTCTGAACCTGTTTACCTGCCGCGACTTGCGAGACTGGCTCGACGACCCATTCCATACGCCGTCTCTTGTCCCCGTTTCCCGGTTGTCCACTTCCAGGAGAAGCAAGACAGCACAACCTTCGTGTTTTTGAATCCGTGGGCCTTGGGACGCTACCATGAACGCCTTGTTTGCTTTTTGCCATCGTGCGTCCGGCGTGTACGCGGGTGGCGTTCCCATGTTGACCTATCCGAGGAGAACCAGGCATGTCCGACACCGCGCAAGACCGGAACAAAACAGCAGTGAGTCGCCGAAACTTCATTTCGAAAGCGGGCGCCGTGGCCGTCGGCGCGGCTGCCGTGCAGCATGCCGCCAAGGCGGATGTCTATAAGTCCATCCTTCCCGGTGCGGTGTTGGGCGCCAACGAGCGGATTTGCACGGGGCATATCGGCGTGGGGGGCATGGGCCGCGCGGACCTCATGTTCTGCCTGAAACGTAATGACATACAGCCCGTCGCGTTGTGCGATCTCTACCCCAAACAATTGGCGCGGGCGGGGGCCATGCTCAAGCAGAAGTTTCCCCATTTCGCCACGTACCATGATTTCCGGGATCTCCTGGAGAACAAGGACGTGGACGCGGTGGTGATTGCCACCCCGGATCACTGGCATTGCCTTGCCACGCTTCATGCCGCGGACGCGGGGAAGGACATTTATTGCGAAAAACCCCTTTCGACCACCATCGAGGAAGGGCGCGCCATGGTTGACGCGGTGCGCCGCAACAGGGTGGTCTTTCAGGGCGGCACTATGCAACGGAGCGGCAAACAATTCCGTGACGCCGTCGAATTGGTGCGCTCCGGTCACATCGGCCAAGTCGCCCGCGTGGAAACCTGGATTCACGACAACATGCCGCTTGAGGGCATCGGCATGGGGGACGACGACATTCGCAAGTATCCCGGATGTGACTGGCCCTTCCACCAGGGTTGGACCGAGCACTACCCTTTCAACACCAATCGCTGGATCTACAATTTCCGCTGGTTCCTCGACTATTCAGGCGGGAAAATCACCGATTGGGGGGTTCACCTGGTCGATATTGCCCTCTGGGCCATGGGACAGGAGAAGCAGCCCACGTCCGTCGTGGCCAAGGGCGGCAAGTTTGTCATGGAGGACAACCGCACCACGCCCGATACCCTTGAAGTGCTGTGGAAATACGATGACTACCTGTTGAGTTTTTCCAATCGCGTGTACAACCCCTACCTGCCCGGCGGCCACCGCGGGCACGGCATTCTCTTCCACGGCACCAGGGGCAGCCTCATCGTGGACCGGGGCGGCTACCGTGTCATTCCCTCGCCACAGAATGGCGGTTGCGAAAAGAAGGAAGGCGGCGCGGCGCCCATGAATGAACCGCACTGGGAAAACTTCGTTCAGTGTGTCCATTCCCGCAAGGATCCCATCTGCGATGTGGAGACCATTTTCAACACCACGCGCACCTGTCACATGGGCACCTGCTCTTACGTGGCGGGAAGTGAACTCCAATGGGACCCGGAGAAAGAGCGCTTCAAAGGCTCCGGCGCCGCTGTGCGCGCGGCCAACCATTGGGCCTACCGCGACTACCGGAACGGCTGGTCTCTCAAGGCTCCCTATTGGCGCGGATAAGCGCCACCAACAAGCCGTGGAGCGTTCCTCAGCGGGCCGTCGTCACCCACGGGAAAGAAGAAAAAGCAACCGGGAGATTGGCGTCTCCGGGGGGAGGGCAGTGTGGTCCCGTTGCCTCCTCCGAACTATGGGCGATGTCCGCGCAGTTGAATGAGGCCTATTTCCGGGGGCACGCCCAAACGAATCGGCAATCCGGCCAACCCGACCCCCCGTGACACCAGCACGGGACACCAGGGGCCGTGGCATAAACCGCCCGCGTACTTCTCGCCGAATCGGCTGGGTACGCAGGGCGCGCCGATGATCGGCAATCGAACTTGGCCGCCGTGGGTGTGCCCGCTGAGCATGAGGTCCACGCGATAGCCGTCATTCCCCGCCTCGGCAAAGTCGGGGTTGTGGCTGAGGAGAAGGCGGGGGATCCCGGGCGCCACGCCGTCCAGCGCCGCTTTCAGGGAGGGTTGTCCTTCCCACAGGTCACCCACCCCGGCAAGGCACAGGCTCTCCCCCACGCGTTCTTCGTCAACGATGCCCTGCTTCGTGAGAAAACAGCGCCGGTTGTCCAATAGCGGGATCCCCACCTCCCGAAAACGTTCCCGGCAGGCTTCAACGCCTTCCCAGTGCTCGTGATTTCCCAGCACCGCCACGACACCGAGAGTCGCGTGCAACTCACGCAAGATCCCGATGCCCGAACCAATGGCGCGCGGGGTCTTGTGAACATAATCCCCCGTGAGGACGATGAGGTCCGGGGTCAGCGCGTTGATCCGCGCCATGACCTCGCGCAGATACCGCGCGGTCACGAAGGGTCCGTAATGCGTGTCCGACACGTGAACCATGCGCAGGCCATCCAGCGCTGGAGGCAAATCCGCCACGGGAACCGTGTAACGGGCGACACGAAGGCGCTCGGGCTCGACATATATGCCGTAGACACCTGCGCCACTCAACGGCGTGGCGCCGCACAGGGCAAGAAAACCCCGGCGGCTGATGGAATGATTGCCCGTTGTTGTCCGGCCGGGTTTTCGCCACGGGTAAAATCGTCGCGCCAACCGCCAGGCCGTGAAAAAAACGGCGGGGGCCATGAGACACAGCAGGGCCGTCTGTATGACGGGAAAGTGGGCCCGGTGCGGCGGCGTGATAAGGATGGCGAATCCACGGAACGGCGCGAGCATGATAACGGCGGGCCGGTACAGGAAACGGCCCAGGTCCTCGAAATGAATACCGAACCAGAGAAACTCCGCCTGAAAAATGATAAGCATGAAAAACACGCCCGCGAGGAAAAGCAGGGCGATGGACTGTTTCCATTGTGTTGCCTGTACTTTCATGGGGCTATTATACGCCGTGCGGACGGGGCCGTGCTCAACTTTCCGTTTCGTGCTTTCGGGGTCGGCCACCCAAGAAAACATGGGCGTACCGGAAGTCCCCCTGGTTCACGACGGGGAACGCCCATATTTCAGGGGTGTTGTGTTGTCACCATAAGAACACCGATGCGCCCTTGTGTGGCACAGTCGCCCTCTGTGGGCCGTACTCGGTCCGAACCGGGGGCTGTGGGGCCGACACCCGTGAACGGTTACCGTGAACCAGTAGCTTCTTCAGACACCGCTTTTCCCACGGCGCGCTCCAGGGAAGCCAGGGCGACGGCATAGTCGTGCAGGGCACGGGCAAGGGCGGTGCGGGCCGTGGTCAAGGCGAGGTCGGCGTCCAGGGTCTCCGTCTGCGTGCCGGCCCCTTCCCGGAAACGCAGTTCGGCGAGGCGCAGCCCCTCCCGGGCCGTTTTCACGCTTTGATCTTCCCGCCGGATCTTCGATACGGCCTCCCTCACCCGCGCGTGGGCCTGGCGCACGTCCATCTCGACGAGACGCGCCACATCGGTACGCTGGTGTTCCAGGCCGCGTTGGCGGGCCTTGGCCTCGGCCACGTTGGCCTTTCGCTTGCCCCCGGCATACCAGGTCCACTGCCCGCCGATACCTGCCACCAGCCCGTCCGGCAGGATTTGCCCGCCACCATCCACTTCCTGGTACTGCACCAGCACGCCCGCCGACGGCCGGTAGTCGGCGCGCTGCACCCGCACCCCCTCTTCCGCCGCGGCAATGGCCTCGTCCAGGGCACGCAACTCGGCGCGCTGCGTGGTGGCTTCCGCGACCAGCGTTGGAAGAGGCACATCCATCTCGCGCCACGCCAGGGATCCGTCCAGCGCCAGCGGGGTGTCCTGGGGGATGCCCGTCAGACGGCGAAGATTGAGCAGGGCCAATTCCAGGGCCGTCTCCGCCGAGGTACGGTCTGTTTTACGGGCGGCCAGCTCCGTTTCAGCGCGAAGCACCTCGAAATGGCTGACCACGCCATTTCCCTCGAAGTGGCGCACATCGGCCAGGTGGCGGTCAAAGGTTTCCACGCTTCGTGAGGCCACCTCGACCAGCGCCTGGGCCAACAGGCTGTCATAATAGGCCTTTCGTGTCTCCAGCGCCAGGTCCGCCAGCACGGCGTCGCGTTTCCACCCTTCCGACACCGCCAGGTGTCGCGAAGCCCGAATAGCGGCCCGGATGCGGCCGCCGGCGTACAGCACCTGCTGCAACTGAAGCGCCGCGACGGCCACTTCGTTGGACGGCGCCACATTGCCCACCCCCAGCAGGCGCGTAATCGGCGAGGACATCCCCCCCTGCTGTCCGTCGATATAAAGGAACCCCGTTTGTACCTTGATGGTGGGCCGGCGCGCCGCTTTCGCTTTGTTCACGTCGGCCTGGCGGGCGGTGACATCCTCCGCTGCCGCCAGGGCGCGGCCACTCCCGCGCAAGGCCATGCGCACGCAACCCTCCACGTCCACGTGAAGCAGAGGCGCCTTGGCTTCTTCGGCATGCCCGGTGGCCGCCGCCGCATGGACCACCACGTCCCGCGCACCGTCAAGCAGCGGCACGGACGTCTCCGCGCCAAGTGTCCAAGGCGCCACGGAAAGGAAGAGAAGAAGCCAGACAAAAATCCGGGGACAGGCCACCCCTTTATTTGTTCGCCACAGGCTGCGCCTCAGCGCACTACGCGCCCGTGTGAGGGAAGAGCGGTGAAGGGTTTCTTTCAACTTCTTGTCGTTTCGCGGTTTCATCAACGGAGTACCTGCATCTCACCATGGGCGAGGCGCTCTTCGTAATCGTTTTTCAACTGGCGCACCCTGCCCGAGAGGAGGACCATGCCGAGGATGTTGGGGAAGGCCATGCTGAGGAGCATCATATCGGCGAAGGTGATCACGTTGGTCAGGCTCAGGAGCGGGCCGACAGCCGCCACCAGGCAATAGACGATACGGTAGGCACCGACGGCGTGGGGACTGTAAGGGCCGGTGAGGTATTCCACGGCCCGTTCGCCGTAATAGGACCAGGAAATAAGGGTGGAATAGGCGAAGATGAAGACGGCCACCACGAGGAAATAGGGAAACAGGCCGTGAACCGAGCCAAAGGCCCGGGCGGTGATTTCCACCCCCCCCATGCCCGCCACTTCCTTGTGAACGCCGGTAATCAGAATGGCGAGGGCGGTCATGGTGCAGACCACCACCGTGTCGATGAACGGTCCGAGCATGGCCACGAGGCCCTCGCGGACAGGTTCATTCGTGCGGGCCGCGGCGTGGGCGATGGCGGCGGATCCCAGGCCGGCCTCGTTGCTGAACGCGGCGCGCTGCATTCCCACGATCACAATGCCCAGGAAACCGCCGAGTCCCGCCTTGAGGGAGAAGGCGCTTCGGGGGATGGACAGGAGCATGGCGGGTACGTCACGGAAGTTGGTCACCACGACGATAAGGCACACGAGCACGTACCCCACGCACATGGCGGGAACGACCTTCGAGGTCACCTCACCGATGCGCTTGATGCCGCCGATAATAACAATACCGACGAGTAGAAACAGCAGCAGGCCGACCGCAATGGGCAGGGCCTCGGAATCGCCGAAGCCGAAAACCTGGCGCATCACTTCATAGGTTTGGTTCGACTGGTACATGTTGCCGCCGCCAAAGGCGGCCATGATGGTGAGGATTGCGAAAAGGGGGCTGAAAATGTAACCCACCCAGGATATCCAAGCGGGCGCACGCTCCCGGAGACCGTCTTTCAGGTACACCATGGGACCGCCCAACACGTGACCATCTTCCTTGAAACGGCGGTAGAGTTGCGCCAGGGTGCAGGAGGAAAACTTCATACTCATGCCGAAAATGGCGGTGACCCACATCCAGAAAACCGCGCCGGCGCCGCCGGTGGTGATGGCCACGGCAACGCCCCCGATATTCCCCAGGCCCACGGTCGCCGCGAGGGCGGAGGTGAGGGCCTTGAAGTGGGATATCTCGCCGGCATCCTCGGGATCGTCATAGTGCCCCCGCACCACCCGAATGGCATGAAAAAAGAGCCGGATATTGACAAAGCCATAACGTATGGTGAAAAAAAGGCCGCCGGCCACGAGCACCACGACGATAAGTGGAAAGCCCGAAGTTTGCGGCGTTCCATCTTCTCCGAGCACGGGCCGGCCGTCCCCATCCACTTTCTCGAACTCGTAGACCGAGGCGAAAAGCACCGGGGCCAGGTAATGGTCGATGATGTTCCCGAACCACCGGTCGATTTCGTGATCCAGGCGGGTTTCCTCAACGGCCTCCACGTTTCCCTGCGCCCAGGCCGCGGGCAGGAAAACAGCGCCGCCGATCAGAAAAAACAGGACGGCCAGGGCCGGGAACAGATGTTGGCTTTGTCGGGTGGTGACCATGGATTCTCCTTGTCACGCCAGGTCTTGTGTTGTGTTGTGTGCAAGCGTTCACGGAATCCCACGGGATGCGCTTCAACGCACCTCCACTTCCCGCGGGAGCCGCTTGATGATGCGGCAGGCGCCGCATCGGCGGAGCAAAAACAGCGATCCCATTTGAACGGTTATCGCGAAAGGTTATAACGTGCGCCGAACAAGGGAGTCAAACGGCGCGTGGACGGTCATGCGGTATCATGGTCCCACAACGCCCGGTCGTCATTCCCGTGAATATGGGACTCCATGAAATAAAAGCGTAACCGTTCACCGTCTCAAAACCAATAAATCAGGAAGTAGGGAGGCCTTGCCCACCAATGCCAAACCTTTAAGCGAATCAGAAACCCTTGAACCAGGGATATGGTGGGCCGAGGCCCACCGTACGAATTGAGAAAGGCTTTCTTCCAAGGGCGGCTGTGCCACATTTACTGTACAGCCCCCAGTCCGGGCCGGGGCGTATGCGCCAGTCTTCGTTCCGTCCCCCGCAACGGGACAATACACGCAGTTCAGCGCACCACGGTGTTGCGGATGCGGCGGTAGGTGATCCAGAACTTACGAAGCCGGTCGCGGGTCTTGTCGTCCATTTTCATGGGGGAATAGGCGGCGATAACATAAAGCCGGGTCAGGTCGCGGGCCTCGTGGCGCAGGGAATACAGCGTTTTTGGAAAGCGGTCGAGGAATTCGTAGGGTGTTTCGCCGGGATGGCGCGGCACGCCCGCGTCTTGCGCCAGGGCGCAGAGGGCGGCGTAGGCGTGTTCGACGTGGCCCTTGGTGTCCAATTGCCGCTCGGCCTCGGGGTCGCTGAGGGTGGACTCGAAGCGGACGGATGCCGCCAGGGCGCGCTGTACCCGGACCCGGGGCGTGCGTTGGGGCAGGCGCGGGGCGGAGGTCAGGAAATCGAGCAACCGTTCAACGCGGCGGCAAAAGGTCACGAGGAAGCGGGGTAACCGGGCACTGGCCGAAAGACGGGCCGCCGCGGCGGCGAGGGCCTTCAACGCGCCGTAGAGCAGCACCAGTCCCATGCAGGCCAGCACGGCGCGCCCCACGTATTGCATGAACCGCGTTTCCTGCAGAATCCGCACGGGCGTGGCGGTCACCTGGGTAAGCTGGAAGGTGGAATCGCGGGACCAGAAGTCGGTTTCGTGACGGTCCACGTAGGCGATGTCCGGGAGCCCCGGCAGGGGCAACTGGGTGGCCCCCACCAATACGGCGGCCACCATGACTCCGCCCAGGCCAATCCAGAACGGCCCCAACAGGGGGGGCAAATCCACGAAACGTGCCCGGAAGTATTGGCGCAATCCCCCCAGGCTGGTGAGCATGAGCAGCAGCAGGGCGGACACGGCATAGACACCGACGTAGAAGTGCCCGGCGAGCACCATGGCCGGGCCGCCGTGCTGCACCACGCGCAAGCCGATGGCAAAGGCGAAGAGGGCGGGAACAGAAAAGTAGAAGATGGACATGCCCGGGTGGCGCCGGGAAAGCCGGTCCGAAAGACTCCCCCCGGGCGTGGGCGCGGCCTTAACCTTGGGCTGGTAGTCGAGGGTGGGGTCGTAGGCCTCGATGACCACCATGGGCAGGAAGGGATCATTCGCGTCGCGGGGCTTGGACGGCGACGGGTGGACGGGCTTTACCTGTTCATGGCGGCGGGTGGCCTCGCGGAAACGCCGCGCCGTGCCGGTCAATATGCCCACGTCCCCGGCAATGCGGTTCTCATCGACACAGCATTCGTGGGTCAGGCGGTTCACCACCCACCACAACAACCCCGCGACCCCCACGTTGAAGGCCGTGGCCTGGAGCGGGTTGCCGCCCATGAAGCCCCGCGCCAGGGACCCTACGCCGTAGAGGCTCGACATGCTGAAGGTGTAGGCAGCGACGACCAGGCCAAAGAAGATCATCCAGCCGAAGGATTCCTCCCTGCCGCGCCGGGCAACGAGGCGGTTGAGCGCCACCACGCCCAGGATGAAAAAGAAGGCCGTCCACCGGATGTTGCCGTTCTGGACCTCCGTGTAGACGTAGCGCACGTCGAGGAGGAAGAAGATGAGCGCGTAGACCATGAAGAAAATCAGGCATGGCGTCACCCCGTCGATGAGTATATCGGTAAAGGTGCCGTGTCGCGGCCGGGGAATCTCGTCGTAGCCCTCCTTCCGGAGCGATTCCAGGTCGGTGCGCGTCGGCGCCCCCTCCCGGGCACGCGCTTCAGCCCGTGCGGTCGCCGGGGCCGACATGAGCGCGGCGATGTCGCTTTTCCCGGGAGCCTGGTCATCGGGCCGGGGCGCGTTGGGCTCGTAGGGTTCCACCATGGCTAACGCCCGATGTCGGCGGGATTGAGTTCGTGGAGATCCCGCGCGGTATTGATGTGAAACACGTTGATGTGGTGCGGCGCGAGGAGGCGCGCGGCCTCTTCGTAGCCCGTGGGGTGACTGATGAAGAAGACCGACACGTTGAAGCCTTGCAGCTTCATCGACCCGAGGGTCAGGGCCAGTTGCTCCGTCACCTGGGGCACCACGGGCAGGAGCGCGGCGTCCCGTGGCAGGCGGCGGAACTCGGCCATCACCAGGCCCACCGCGTCCAATCCACGGCCCGGCAGCACCCGCGCCAGGTTCTCGATGATGCGCCGTGCCTGAACGGGAGCGCGCGCCGTGGCCACGCTGAGCGGACTGATGCGCGTGGAATCTTCCTCCTCCGAAACCGCCGCGTCCATCTCGCTCCGGCTCAACACGGCCTCCCGGCGCACATCGTATTGCGCCACCTCCGCGGCGTCGCGGGCGTTGGTCACCAGGCCCACCTGCTCGCCCGACATCTGCAAGAGATAGGCGATGGAAGCCGCCGTGGTGATGGCCAACTCCATGCGCTCCTCCCGCCGGTCCGGCAGGTAACTGTCCTCGTGCAGATCGAGGAACAACGTGCCGCCCACCACGGTGGACGGCTCGAAGGTTTTCACGTGCAAGGCGCCGGTGCGGGCCGTGGCCTTCCAGTGAATCGTGTTGAGCGGGTCGCCCGGCCGGTACTCACGGATACTGTTGATGCGCGTGGGATCCTGGTACACCCGGTTGGAAATCCGCACCGCCCCCAGGGGCCGCTTCGCCGCGATATTGAAGGTGTCCATGTAGGCGATGGTGGGAAGCACGGAAACATAGTCCTGCCGTTCGCCCGTGCGGAAGCGCCGCTGCAGGCCGAAGAGATCGCCCGACTCCATCAGCAACGGCCCCACGCGATGGTACCCCCGGCGCGGACAGAGCAGCGTGTACTCCATCTCCACCGACCGGCCCGGCATAAGCACCGCCAGCCGTTTGTTGGCGCCGTTCCGGGGAAAATCGGGCGGATGGTAATCCTCCAGGAAGATCCACGGAATGGGCCAGCCCCGCGCGTTGGTGACTTTCGCCTTCACCACCACTTCCTCGCCCTGGCGCACCGTGGTCTCGCTGATGCTGCGCTCGCAGTCCAGCCCCGCCAGCCAGGCCACCGACGAAAAATGGGCCAGCACCACCAGCAGCAGGAAGGTGTAAACGGCAAAAGCCACATAGGGTGCCTTGGCGATAAAGGCCACGCCCAGCGCCACACCCGCCACGATAAACCACGCGCCATTCTTCATGACGCGATGGTACCACGAAATACACGAATTAGGAGATGACACGGGTGAAAGAAGGACCACGCAGAGCGTGGAAAAGCGGAGGCTGTCCTCAGCCTCCGCGCACGCGACGGGTTGCCGCTTCGATTTCCTTTTCCGCGGCCCGGCCGATAATTTCCGGGGCGTGGGCACGGATCACCTGTTCGCGGGCGGCGTGGCCCAGGCGTTTCCGCAGGGCGGGGTTGGTCAGCAGACAGTGGAGCGCCCCGGCGAAGGCCTCGGCGTCGTTGTCCGGTACCACCAGGCCGGTCGCTTCGTGGGCCAGGGGATGGGCGGCGCTTTCGCAGGCGACGACGGCCTTGGCGGCGGCCATGGCGTTGAGGAGCTTGATGGGGTAGCCGGACCAGGAAACGCGGGGCGCGGCCACCACGGCATCCTGGGCGAGTGTGGCGAGGAGCGCGGGAAAGCCGGGGGTGTGGAGGTGTTCCGTGCCGGGGAGGGTTTCCCTGCGCGCCGTGGCGACGACCAGTCGGGCATCCGGCAGCCGTCGGCGAAGGCGCGCCATGGCCTCCTCCAGTAGCCCCAGGTTTTGGTAGGCGTCGAGGTTGCCCGTGTAAAGCACGGGCGGAATCGTTTCCTGCACCACGGGTTCGGGAAAGGCGGTCGCATCCATGGGCGGCGGAATCACGGTCACCCGGCGGCATCCCCGCGCGCGAAGACAGGCCGCCAGCCGTGGGTGGGGCGCGATGATCGCATCGGCCCGGCGCGGCAGGAAGCCGTCGAGCCGCGCGCCGATCCAACCGGCCCAGGCCGCGCCGCGAAAGTAATGGGGCAATTCGTCGGACAGGGCGTTG
This sequence comes from Candidatus Hydrogenedentota bacterium, assembly GCA_024278275.1. Taxonomy (GTDB): domain Bacteria; phylum Hydrogenedentota; class Hydrogenedentia; order Hydrogenedentales; family JAJRTN01; genus JAJRTN01. Next base: position 17,288 of record JAJRTN010000103.1, on the reverse strand, counting down.
TGGGCGAAGTAAACAATGGGGCGCACCCGTGCCAGGAGCGCCGCGGCCAGGGCTTCGTAGTTGTGAACGCAGACGGCGTCGATGCCCCGGTCGCGCACGACGCGCCGAAGCGTTCGGGACAGGATCGCGTCGAGCAGGGGTTTCATCGCTGAGGGACCGGCCGCCGTGCGATGGTCGAAGGGGAGACGGGGCACGCGATACACGGCCAGCCCCGAGGGATCCTCGCCGAGACCGTGGCCATAGGTTACAAGGCACACGTCGTGGCCGAGCCTACGCAGCGCGAGGGCCGAATCGCGGAGGAAGACCTGCGATCCCTGCGGAACGGGGTAGGGACACGCCCCCACCATGGCGATGCGCAGGGTCATTCAAGGTACCCCAGGCCGCGAAGGCGCGCTTCAATCACCGCCGATTCCGCCGGTGTGTAGGCGTGCGCCCCGCCGGACACGGCGGGCGCGCCGGTGGGCGGCGCGGCTTCGCCCAACAGCGGGCGGCCTTCCATGGGCGGACCCGCCACGCCCAGCACGGCCAGCACCGTGGGCGCCACGTCGGCCAGCGTGGCGGTGGTAGCCCCCGTGGGTTCGGAAAGGAGCAACACGCCCGTGGGCCGATGGTTGCCGTTCATGCCCCGTTCCTTGCCTCCCGGGTATTCGCCGGGCCCGATGCGCCGGAAGGCGGGACCGCCCCGTCCACGAAGACAGGAGTGGGAGTAGCCGTTTTCCAAGGCGAGTTCGAGGATGATGTCGGGCGCGCGTGAGGTTTCGGGGCCGTCGAAAACCTCCCGGCGCGGCCACGCATGGGCGACGGGTTCCCAGGCTTCGAGGGCCGCGCACAGATCCCGCACAAAGCCGTCGCAATCTTGTGGCGCCACCTGACCTTCGGGATCGCGTCCCCGCAGATTGACCCGGATGGAAGGGAAGTAATTTAGCTCCTCCGACCACGCGGTGGTGTGTTTCCAATCAATCCCCGAGAAGCGTGACTTGCTTTCCGCCCTGCTCGCCAGTCCCCGGAAGCGCCGGAACACCGCGCCTCGCCATTGCGCGGGCACCGTGGCGAGGGCAACCTGTTTAAGGGCACTGCCCCGGCCTCTCGTGAAGCGAAGGCAGCCCTGCTCGGCCAAGCGGTTGTTGAGATGGACCACGCCCGTGCCTGCGCCGCCGAAGCCGTGGTCGGAGACAATGCCCACCACGACCTCCTCCCCCGCCGCGTCCACCATGCGCCCCACGGCGGTGTCGAGCCGCCGGTAGACCTGGAGAATGGCGTCCTCGAAGCCCGGCCGATGCCGGGGCGAATGGGGATCGTGAAACATCCAGAAATGATGGGCCACCGTGTCCGATTCCCCGAAGACCGCCATGAAGAAATCCCACGCTTCGCGGGCAAGCATGGTGCAGGCGATGCGCTCCTGGTCCTCGATCTTGCGGAGCAACGCCGCCAACATGCGCCCGTGCCACCCCGGGCCGACGCGGTGCTCCTGCACGTCGGCAAAGCGCCAGTTCTTCACCTCCGGGTAGAGGTCACGGGGGTACACGAAGGTGGGGTCCACGCCCGTGGCCACGGGGGAATCGAAACCGGAGACCATGAAACCGTTCACCGGCTCGGGCGGGTAGGTGGCGGGAACGCCCAGCACGCCCACCCGCCGCCCCGCGTCCGACAGGATGCGCCAGAGGGCGGGCGTCTTGCGGAAGGAGCTGTTCACGAAACGCAGGCCGCGCGTGCCCTCGGGGATCTCCGTGAAATCGAAGATGCCGTGCCGCCCCGGGTTGACCCCCGTGACGCAGGTGGTCCACGCGGGAAAGGTGACCGGCGGCCGCGTGCTCGCGCATGGAAGAAAAGCGCCCCGCGCCCCCAATGCCGCCAGGTTCGGCAGGAAGCCCGCGTCCATCCACGGCCCCACCAGGGACGGTTCCGCGCCGTCCAGTCCTATGAGGAGAAATCGCGCCATGGCCGCGATTGTAGCAAAGGGGATGACCCGTAAGAAGGTTTTCCAATATCCCAACCATGACCGCCGTGCCGAGGGGGAAGGACGGGCAAGGGGGAGGCGGGCAAAGGGCACAATGCCGGCCGGGCGCCGCTTTTACGGTGCCAGGCGGCCTTCACGCATTTTCAGGGTCCGGCTTGCAAAGGAAGCGGCATGATCTTCATGGGTGACAAGGAGCACGGTTCCGCCGTCTTCGGCGAAGGCCTTCATGTGACCCAGAACCACCTCCGCGTTGCCTTCATCCAGGTTGCCCGTGGGTTCGTCGGCAAGGAGCACCTTGGGATTGTTCAGCATGGCGCGGGCGAGGGCCGTGCGCTGGCGCTCCCCCGTGCTGAGTTCCGCGGGGTGGTGATCGGCGCGGTGGCCCAGGCCGACTCGCTCGATGAGTTCCCGCGCCCGCTCGCGGGCATTCGCCACGGGCGCGGCAACTGACGGCGCCAGGACGTTTTCAAACACGTTGAGGTAGGGCACGAGATGAAACTGTTGAAAGACGAAACCGATGTGTTGCGCGCGAAAACGCGACCGGGCCTCGGGTGACAGCGCGTAGGGCTGCGTGCCGTCCAGTTCAATCAGGCCGGTCGTGGGTTGTAACAGTCCGCCGAGGGTGAGAAGCAGCGTGGTTTTTCCGCACCCGCTCGGCCCGCGCACGGCCACGAAATCGCCCGCGTCCGCTTCGAGGGACACCTTATCCAGGGCCTGTACCGCACCCGGGCGACCGGGGTACGCTTTGGACAGTTCTTCCACGTGAATGCGTGCCATGGGGTTACTCCTGCCGCAGCACTTGCGCGGGATCCTGCTGGGCGGCAAGCATGGCGGGGAGCCAGCTTGCCAGGGCGGTCAACAAAGGTGAAAGCAGCAGCACTGCCGCCAACAGCGGCATGTCCACCAGGGCGCCTGCGCCGATGCTTCCGGCGGAAACGCCTTCGGCGCGACTCCAGAGCACGCCCACGAGGAACCCGCCCGCCCAGCCCAAGGCCGCGCCGGCCAATCCGGTAATCATCGCCCTGGTAACAAAGATACGCAGCACCTGGGTGGAACGAAAGCCCAGCGCGCGCCAGATGCCGATTTCGGTGGTGCGCTCGCGCACGTTGCCCAGGGTCAGCAGACCGATCCAAACGGTGGCGCCAACCAGGATAAGCGGAACCAGCCATGCGGCGAAGGCTTCACGGGCCTCGCGCAACTGGGCATGGTGCTCCGCCTGATCCTCCACGGTTTCCCGGCTGAGCGCGGAAACTCGGGACCGTGCCTCGTCGCGCACGACGGAGCGCGAAACCAGTTCAATGGCCTGTGTGTCGGGGAGAATGGCGAGCAGCTCCTTGCGAATCCCTTCAATGGGGGCTCCCTGGCAGTGACAGCTTAAGGCCATGATGGCGTTGATTTTTCCGGGACGCTTCAGCATTTCCTGGGCGGTCTTGAGGTGAACCCACACGGTAACATCGTCGGCATTGCCGCGCGGCGGTTGCACTTCGCTGATGGTAAAAGAGCGGCCTTTAAGACGGACCGTGTCGCCTTTGTTCAACCCCAGTCGTTCATGGAGGACGCTGCCGATACGGATTTCACCGGGTTGCACGGGATCGAGCATGGATTTGCGGGGTGGACGGTGGGCCAAGGTGGCTTCGCCCCGCACGCCCACCAGGATGACGGGTAAATTGTCTTGCTCGTCCCATGTGATTTTCTCATGTAAGGTGGGCAGAAGGTGGCGGATGGTCATCACCTTTTGGTTGACCAATTGCTCCACGTAGCTTTCCGGCATGAGGGCGGTGGCGTAGCCCTGGGTGTGGAAGGCGTTGAGGTCCTGTTCCTTGGCCAGGATGAGTATGTTGTAACCCAGCTTCTTCGTGATTTTCCGGTAATCATCCTCCGCCGCACGCATGAGGGAAAGGGTGTCGGCCTGCTGGGCTTCCATCAGTTCCGACACCCGAAGCGCGTGGCCGCGAAGCAGGGTCATCACCGCGACAAGGCAACCCGAGGCCACCACCACGGCAAACACGCCGAGGATGAAATCGATTTTGCGGTAGCGTATTTCCTGTAGAACCAGGCGCGAAATATGCATGGCTTGGCTACATGGCTCCGTGCTGGTGCCGCTTGCGATACACGAGTAGGATGGACGCCGCCACGACCACGATCAGTCCGCCCAGTATAGCAAGCCCCACGTTGAGGATCACTTTGCCGCGCAGGGACCGCGGGGCTTCATCCGCCGGCGCGGGAAGGGATGGCGGTGTTGCGGCGGGAGAGGGGGAAGAAAGATCCGCTCCCTCCGGGACCGTATTTCCGGGCGCCGCCGTGGCGGCGATCATTTCGGAAGGACGGGGCAGTACCCGGACCAGGGTTTCCACCGAAAGGAGCGTATCCAGTTTGTCCTCCCAGTTGGCGGCCAGCAGCAGATCGGTGCCGGGGTTCAGGTCTTTTACCTGGCAGGTGCAACTGCCGACGATGAAACTGCACGCCTCGGCAATGGTGTCTTCGTTGATGCCCCGGTCCACCAGGGCGTAGAGCGCCCGGCCCCGCCCAAACACGGGAAAAGCCATGGGGCCGTCGAGGCCGCGCAGATCCGGTTCAATGCCCAGCAGGGTGGAAACAAGGATCTGCTCGCGGGGATCGTTGCGCGCGACACGGATCATGGAAAAGCGGACATCCAGCTTGTCCAGCAGGGCGTCGTCCATCTGGGGCGCGGCGGCCGTGCTGCCCGTGGGCAGTTCAAGATGTTCCTCGGCCTTCTTCAAAGCGGCCACGAGGGTCGCTTCCGCCCGCTCGTCGCGGCGCTTATCCCCGGACGCGAGAAAAATGAACACCCCCGCCTCCCCGTCGATGAGGTCTGCGGCCACCCGGCGCCGCACGGGGGAATGGATGACGCCCTCGCAGGTTTCCGTCGTGAGGGGACCGGACCAGGCGGGCGGCTGTCCTTTCACGGTGAGGGGAAAACGCACCACCAGCCACGGGGTCACGGGATCTTGCTGGCGCTTCCAGAGCGCCGCCATCGCGGGGGGCATGGGCGCGTCAAGATTGACCGTCTTCACCAGGAGGTTCGCCCCCTCGGCGCGGCCCCCTTCCAGCGTGGCGACGCATGTTTCTCCCGCGGCGTCCAGCGTGCCGTGATGAAACACGACCGCCTCGAAGGGGTCGGCTTCCCAGCGTTCCAGGGCCCATCGGTAGACCGGCACATCGCACGCCCAGGCCGTGCCGCCGAGCGTCACCGCCGCCAGGATCCACCATCGCCTGCCTGACATCACCAATCCTCCGCGACAACTTCGAGCCCGCTCAATACCGGCTCATCGAGATCGCTGCTGTTATCCATGTAAAAATCAATATCCAGGGTGTCGGAAACAAGCACGCCCTTGAATTCGCGCACCAGGCCGCGACGGCTTCCGCCGGCGACTTGGGCCACATCAAAGGCCGACAATCGCGCCCGGCCCTGCACGGTCACGGTCATCGCCCGAAGCGCCGCATTCAGCAGGTCGGGTTCCGCGAAATAAAGGCGCACCGTGTACGGCCGTTCCGTGCCATCTCCCAGGTTGAGACGGATGCGCTCCGCGCCCCGGATGCCCGACGCCATGACCCAGTTCGGCCCGTCACCCCCGAAAAGCGACGCATGATGACGAAACATCCGCGGCGCCACGTCATTCACGCCGGTCACTTCGATGGGGATCTCGGGGGAAGGCCCGCCCACCACGGGATATTCAAGCCACAGGGTGCCGTTCTTCGCCATGCGGTCGCCGGGCGCGCCGAAGTTCACGCCCAGTCGACGCAGGGGCGCGTCCGCCGCGGCCTCGGCGAAGAGGTTAAAGGTCCACACTTCGCCTTCGGGCATATGCACCATGGCCAGGGAGGTCTGGTTCTGGTAGGCGCAACTGCACGTACGGGTATAATCCGGCGCGTTAAGCACGCCGTCGGCCACCACGAGGTTGGACGTGCAGCCCGACTTGAATCCGCCCAGGTTGCCGGTTCCGCCATCGGAGCCCAAGTCGAAGAAACCGGCCGCCGCCGAACGGAAGGTAAGCAGATACTCGCTGGCGATGGGATAGTTACAGCCATACTGGCGCTCAAAAGTCCACGGGGCGACAACGCCGGTAAGGGGATTGCGGCGCGTCAGGACTTCGCCGGTGCGCAGGGAATACATGGCGCCCTGGCAGATGATGCGGTCGCCGTGGAGGATGGGCACCGAGTCGTACGTATTGGGCCGATCCCACAGGATGGCGCCCGTCTTGCCGTCGTAGGCAATCATGCGCTCGCCGTTTTCGCCCTCCACCATGTCCCGTGAGGGCCGGGTACTTTGGAGCAGGATATCGTATTCTTCCGAATAGGCCAGAAAGGAGCCGAAGACATTGCGCCGTTTTTCCCAGAGCGGCCGGCCCGTATGCACGTCGAGGGCCTTCAGCCGGTAGGATTCCGGCGGCATGGTCCCCCGCCGGCTCAGGCGTTTTTCGATGCTCAGGGGGAGTTTGTCGATCAGGTAGATAACCCCGTTGCCCACCGCCGTGCCATTGTGCAGAAAACCGTGGTCGGCCTTGACCCGCCACCGCACCGCGCCCGTGTACCGATCCAGGGCGACCATCTCGCGGCTGGCGCTCTGGTCAAAATCATTCCATTCCGTGGCTTTCAGGCTCTTTGCGCCATCCATTTTCGAGTACGGCACGAACTGGTTGCCCCCCAGGAGCAGGTCCTCATACACCCCGATATACCCCCATTACGGCGGCAGGGGACGACCGCTTTCCCCCTCCACCACGCGGGGCAGGTAAAACGTGCCCAGGAACGTGCCGGTTTCCGCGTCCAGCACGGCACAGCCCCCGCGCTCCAGGACATACACCCGATCCTCCGTGGCGATAAAATTCGTGCCGCGTACGTTGGCCCCGGGGATGTGTACTTGTTTATAGGCCGTGCTTGTCGGCGCTTCGACATAGGTCGCATCGTAGTACGTGCCGAAGGTGTCGAGCCCTTCGAGTTTCGTCTTCCACAATACCCGGCCGGTATAAACATCCCGCGCGCTGATACAATCTATGCCCTGGATAACGAGCCGCCCCCCGATGACCTGCTCCGGCGGACCGTGTCCATGGCGGGGGAGCACATCCGCGTTTGAACTGCCCCCAAACCACAACACGCCCAGGGGCAGCTTCACCAGGCGGTCGTCCGATTTCGTGGTGTTGGCGATATTACCGTAGATGTGGGTCCAGGTACCCGCGCCTTCAAGAGGACCTTTCCGGGTAAAGCGCCAGGGACCGTCCCCGGCCAATGCCTCCGCTCCCTTCAGACCGGCTTCCGCCAGTATCAAAGCAAGTGCCCCCGGTGCCGCGTCTTTGGGAGGACGGATCCATGCCGCGCCGCCATAGGGCCGCATGGACCGAAACACACGCTCGATCATGGCACGGTCGCGGGGGGAATCACCCTCGTTCACCACCGTGAGCGAGGCGATATAAGGCGGTGCCGGAAAGGTCTCCGGCGTGCCCACGTGCAGGGAGACCCGCTTACCGTAGTACCCCAAGGCGTCAAAATGGAAACGGAGCGCCTTCACCCGCTCCGGGTCCGGGTCGGTGGCGATCAGGTGCAGCCTGGTGTTTTCAACCAGGGCTTGCAGCAGCACACCATCGCCCGCGCCGTGGAAGACAGCGTAGCCTTCCGTGACGCCCAGGGAGAGGATGGAGGCCAGGTCGGCGTGCGTGGTGCGTTGCGCCGGGGCGCTTTGGGGCGTGAAGTGCGCGGGAACCGGCGTCGTGTTCTTCTTGACGCCGAAGGCGTAAATCACCCCTTCCAGGGTCACCGCGAAAAGTTTGCCGTCCGCCGCCACCAGCCGCTCCACCGTGCCGGGCACTTCCCTGTGCCACGCCACGGCGGGTGCGCCCTCGGGCTGAAGGGCCAGGGCCGTGATGGCCGATCCGCCCCCGGCGTAAAGGCGGTTGCCCGCGAGAATGAGATCGCCCGAGGCGTCCACCGCCAACTCCCAGCGCAGGCTTTTCTTCCACGCCTTCCGGTCGGCGTGCAGTCTTGCCACGTCATATGCGCGAATGGAATCACCCGAGAAATAGTACGTATCGGGGGTCACCACGGGAAACATGCCCACTTCCCGGATAATCGCCTCGCCGTCCGCAAGGTTATACATACTGGTGACGCCCTCGCGGTGATGGGCGAAAAACACGTCGCCCCCACCGCACACGAAGGCCCCGCCCGTCTTGCCATTGTCCGCCAGGCGATAATAGAGGAAGTCGCCCGTGCGAATATCGAAACAGGCGGGCACCGACCGGCCGCCGGGAACAAGCAGCCTGTTGCCCGTGGCCACCAGCGCGCCCTGGGGCGCCACCCCTGCAAAGGACGGCGAGTTGTGCGGCTGATTCATATAGTAGGCGCCCGTGCCGTCATTGACCCACACGACCTCCCCCGTAGCCGCTTCCAGCGCGTAAAGAAAAGTGCCCATCATGGGCCAAATGCTCGCGCCGAAATAGACGACGCCGTCCCGAACGACCACCCCGCCCCGCGCCGGCCAGCTTGAGATGAGCCGCTTATTGCCCAGCACCTTGCGGTCCGACGGTCCGCCCCGGAACCGCCACCGGAGGGCGCCGGTCGCGGCGTCCAGGCAATAGAGATAACCATCGTCGCTCACGGCAAAAACCCCCTCTTTCCACACGGCCGGGGGAAAACGTACCGGGCCATCGGTGTAAAAGCGCCAAAGCTCTTCCCCCGAGTCCGTGTCCAGGGCCACCACCTTGTCGCTGTCATTGAATCCCAGGAACATGCGCTTTCCCGCCACCACCGGCTCGAAAACACGGTCATAGCGCATGAGATCCCAGTTCAACGGATCGTCCCACACCGGTTCACGGGGGCCGTATTCCCGCTGCCAGCACAGCGTGAGCGATGGGGGCAATGCTTCGGACACCGCCCCACTGCGCGTGGCATCCCCCCGCCACTGGGGCCAATCACCCGCGTCGGCCCGGATGGAAAGAACAAACAACAGCAAAAACGTGGCGCGTTGAATGAGGGAACAAGTCATGATGTACTGCGGTTCCATGGTTTGGCCGCTTCCGCCGGTGCAATGGTGAACACACGGCGAGCACGGCTTATTCGCCCCCCTGAAGACATCCGCGAAAGGGAAAAGCATGGGACGGTCCGCTCAGGACAACCATTTTTTCGCAAATGCATCCCAGGCAGGGGTGTTGCATGCCCCTATGATACCGGCCGCTGAGGGAGTACGCAAAGGTTCCGCGGTGACGGGCCGCGGGTGAGCGCAGCGAGCCCACGAAAACTTCGCAGTCCCTTACCCGTGCAATGCTCCACAAAACAGTCACAAATCCATGCATGTCCCACCCTTCCTCGCGGCAGGCGCGTTTGACGCAACCGACAAGCCCGCCCGCGGGAATCCTGATGGCCACGGTCGCCTGCGGCTCCCTCGCAATGACGGCCCTTTGGTGTCGGCCGCACCGGGAAAAGGAAACCCTTGCCCGGGGAGTGCGGTTGTGCGGGAAACCGCCCCCTCCCTTATCAGCTAAAGGTTTAACCCTGTACTGCCGAAAGAAAGAAACAGAGTTGAAGAAGTTGGCCCGATGTGCAACAAAGGAGACTTGTCATGGCTGGTTTAGCACCTGTTATGGCCAGTGGCATCGGGGCCGGTGTGCGTCAAGGTCGAATCCAGACCATCGGACAGCAGGCCCATCTGAAGGATCAGGGGCAGCCCGTTGACGATGTGAGGACCGCCGCGCTGAATCTTATTCAACGCGCACTATCAGTTTCTGGACCGGCCAGACACGACCTCGACCTGCTGGCTTAGCACTTCAACAACATGTGAGGGGTGGCACACGGATGTGCCACCCCTCAACGTATTGCGCCCTGTCATGGAGCCCCGCCCGCGCGGGGGTGACGGTAACGTAGAAGCGGCATCCAGCCGCTTTGAATGCGGCAGGATGCCGCATTTGCTCTCCCCCGATTTCCGTGCTGACGAAAACGGGCTTCCGGCTATGTCGGGTGGGGACAAGCGCCCGCTTATCCGCTGCCCGAAGCGGACCGCGCTTTACCATGGAGCGCCCTGTCGGCGCGGAACACGCGCCGCCCGCGGTCATGCGGGAGCAAGCCCCTGCCCGATGCGCACAATCCGGGTTCATGCCGTGTACCTTCCCAAGGGAAGCGTTGGAACGGGAAGGAAAATATATATGGCGCTCTCATTGAGAACGATCTTTTCATAAATGCATCAATCGATGCCTTTTCCACCTTTCCATGTGTATACTACCGTTTGCCGGGCGCATGGTCCCGGAATGTCGTTCTTGTGCAGGATGTTTTCCCTGGAGACCCCATGCGCGGCGCGATAAAATGGAACCCTTTTTATGGACTCGCCGAAAGATATCTTTCGTATTTCCCGTCTGTACGACACCGCCCAGCGGATGTACAGCGCCCTGCCCTATACCTATTTCAGGAACGGCTATGCCTTCCCGGCCTGGCACTATTACATGGAGGTCACGCGTCGCTGCAATCTGCGCTGTAAAATGTGCCAATACATTGAATGGCTCGAAAATGAACCGATCCGGGTACAGAAGGAAGGGGAACTCTCCACGGAAGAATGGCTGTCCGTCATCGACCAGGTGCAGCGCTTCAGCCTCATTACGTTTACCGGCGGCGAGCCCTTTGTCCGCAAGGACTTCATGGACATCCTCACGCACGCCAGCCGGAAGGCGCGAACCCATTTCATCTCGAACACCACCATGCTGCCCGAGGACCGCGCCGAAGCGGTGGCGGCCCTCGCGCCGAAGCGTCTTGGCGGCATAGGGTTCAACTTCGCGGGTACGTCGATTGAGGCGCCCGGAGACCGGCACGACGAAATACGCAAGTTGCGGGGGGCCTTCGAGCGCTCCATGAACGGCATCGCCATGCTGAGAAAGCACCGCGAAATCAGCCACAAACAGTGCCCCAAGATCCACGTCACCACGGTCATCCAGGTCAGTAACGTGGACGTGCTGCACCAGATGCCCGAGGTGATCAAGGAGGCCGGGGCCGACGTGCTCAACCTGGTGACCGAGTCCCGCATGCACGAATTGCCCAACCTGGGTGAAGTGGACCCCCGGACGTACCGGATGGACCAGCTTGAGTACCCCCGTATCAGTCGGAAGCAACTGGGGCCGGCCCTCGACCGCACGGTGGAGGAAGCCAAGCGTGTCGGGCTTGAATTGCGCATGCCCCGCATGCCCGTAAGCAACCTTCTCGACTACTATGAAGGGCACATGGATCTCGTGGAATTCGAGTGCCGGAACGCCTGGAACACCCTCTTCATCGGCCGCCAGGGCGACGCCTTCCCCTGCTGGATTCGCAAGATCGGCAATGTCCGCGAGAGCAGCATCAAGACCCTGTGGAACAACGCCCTCATGCGCGATTTCCGCCAGGCCTGCCGAAAGAAACTCTTTGCCCCCTGCCCCGGCTGCTGCTTTATCGAGCACAACGGACTGCGCACCGCGGCGCAAAACAAACCTGCCACCGCGGAGGCGGAAGGAGCCCTCTCATGAGCGATTCGCACCTCGCCGCCGCCGTGCGGCAACTGCCCCTGGGCCGGCTGGAATCCGTTTTTGAGGCCCTCGAAAAGGCGAATATCGCCGAACTGCATTTCGAGATTGGCGACGGGCGCTTTGCGCCCCTTTTCGGTCTGGACCCCGCCTTTGTTCGCCTGGCGAAGGCTACCTGTGGGTTGACCTGTCACGCCCACCTCATGGTGCAATCCCCTGAGCGGCACATTGATGCCTTCGTCGCCGCGGGCTGCGACATCATCACGGTTCATGCCGAAGCGTGCCTCCATCCCCACCGCGTGCTGCAACAGGTGCGCGATGCCGGAGCCACGCCGGGTATTGCCCTCAAGGCGACGACACCCCTTACCATGCTGGACTACCTTCTGGCTGAAACAGGCCGCGTGCTGCTCGTCACCCGTGACTTTCACGAGGACGGGGAGAAGCCCCTCAAATCGGCCTACGAACGCGCCCGGATCCTCCAGGAGATCATCCGCTACCACCAATACCCCACCACCCTGGAAGTGAAAGGCGGCATCGGCTCCCGGGAAGCCGCCACCTTCGCCCGCATGGGCGTACACCGTATCGTGCTGGACGGCTCCGTCCTTTTCCCCGCGCCCGGGGCCGACCCCGTCCAAACCGTCGCCGCCTTCCGCGAGAATACGGCGACCGCCGAACACCTGGTGTAGGCGGGCACCGAACACGGTCCGGCGGATGGCACATACACCGACCCCTGGTTTCGCAAATGGCCCAAGGGCCTGTTGCCTGTCTTCTTGCCCGTGTGCCATACTCGGGTACGGGGAACGGGTGAAGAATAGGCCCCGTTCACGGCGTGTCATGTCAAGGGCCGGGGCTTCCGGCGGGGTCTGGCGCGCGAATGCATGGAATTGAACCCACCGAGGATAGTGCAGCATATGCAAGTTCTTGTTATTGGCGCCAATGGACAGTTGGGGACGGCGATTTGCGATGTTTTCGACGATGTTCACGTACTCCGGGCCGATTTGGACGGAGAGAATCACCTCGTTGATATCAGCCAGGAAGAGCAGGTTTTCCGGCTTATCCTGGATGAGTTGAAACCGGACCTGGTGATCAACGCCGCCGCGGCCCACAGCCTTCCCCAGTGTGAGAAACATCCGGCCCATTCCTTTGCCGTGAACGCGTCCGGCCCCGGTTTCCTGGCCACGGCCTGTAAACACGCCGGCGCCCGGCTGGTACACATCAGCACCGACTATGTCTTTGGCGACGGTGCCACACGCCCCTACGTGGAAGAGGATCTTCCCGCGCCCCTGAGCGTGTATGGCGCGAGTAAGCTCGCGGGCGAACATCTCGTCGCCGCCCACTGCCGGGATCATGTGATCATTCGGACGGCGGCCCTCTATGGTCCCGCCCCGTGCCGGGCGAAAGGTGGTCTGAACTTCGTGGACACCATGCTGCGCCAGGCCGAGGAAGGGGCGGAAGTGCGGGTGGTGGATGATGAAATCACCACGCCCACCCTGACCCTGGCGTTGGCCCGGCAGGTTCGCGTGCTCGCCGAAAAGGCCGAACCCGGGGTGTATCACGCCACCTGCCAGGGCGAATGTTCCTGGCATGCCTTCGCCGAGGCCATCTTTGAGGAGGCGGGCGTGGAGGCGAATCTCATTCGGGTGAGTTGTAAGCAGTTCCAATTGCCCGTGCGCCGTCCGTCCTACTCCGTGCTGGACAATGTCCATGCACGGGCCCAGGGCCTGGATGAAATGCCCCCCTGGCGGGACGCGCTGCGGACGTTCCTGGTGAAATAGTTTCGTGCGGGACATTCGCCAGGGAGCGAACATGGATTGACACACCCACAAGCGGTGGTCGGAAAAGGTGAAGACAAATGAAGATCTGCATGGCGGGCGCTTTGGGCCGCATGGGGCGGCGCATCCTGGAATTGGCCCGGGCGGCCGATGACCTGGCCATAGCCGGGGCTTTCGACGCGCCCGGGAATGAAGGCGTCACCCTCACGGTGGGGACCGAATGCGGTCAACCCCAAACCATCACCCTTGCCCCGCCAAAGGAAGCCCTGGCCGGGGCGGACGCGCTCATCGACTTTACCGTGGCCGGGGCCTGCATGCCCAACGCACGCTTGGCCGCGAGGATGGGCGTGCCCGTCGTCATCGGCACCACCGGCCTGGGCGATGCGGAAGTGGCGGAACTCGGCGATCTTGCCCGGGCGCTTCCCATTGTCCATGCGCCCAACATGAGCGTTGGCGTGAACCTGCTCTTCAAGATCACGAAGGAAGTGGCCGCCACCCTGGGCCTGGACTATAACGTGGAGATCGTCGAGATCCATCACAATCAGAAGAAGGACAGTCCCAGCGGCACGGCGAAGCGCCTGGCCGAGGTGGTTGCGGAAGCGCTGGACCTGCGCTATGACGAGCATGCAGTCCATGGCCGCGAAGGCATGGTGGGGGCGCGCCCCGTGCGCGAGATCGGCATGCACGCCCTGCGTGGCGGCGATATCGCCGGGGAGCACACGGTCATTTTCGCCGGGCAGGGCGAGCGCGTTGAACTGACCCACAAGGCCCATAATCGGGACAATTTCGCGCGGGGCGCCTTGATCGCCGCGCGGTTCTGCCAGGATGCCGCGCCGGGGCTGTACGATATGCAGCAGGTGCTGGGTTTGCGATGAAACGAATGACCTATCCCTTCACCGGGGCGCCACGGCCCCCGGTTCGGGCCGAGTACGGCCCACAGGGGGCGGCTGTGCCACCTTCAAGGAAACCGGTGTACCCCATAACCTCTGTTCGGTATACTGGTCACAGCATATCAGGAATGGCGGTGTGCTGAAGCGCACCCTGCGCATGGAAAAAAGTGCCATTTGCGAAAAGGTGATTTTCAGCGAGACGGCCACATGATCCTGTATGTTGCGGCTATCGTAGCCGCAACATACGAAATACTGGAACCGAACGCGGTCCTGCGGCCGGCGCGTAAGAAGATCCCCAATTCCGCAAATGCCGCCAAAACGAAGAGGGTGTAAATGATGTGGCGAAGGCCGATACTGGGGCTTATCATGGCGACCTGCGCGGCCGCGGCACCAGGGAAAGAAGCGATGAACCATTCGAATAACCCGGCGCCCCCCGGCGCGGTTGTGAAACTCTGGTCCCAGGGCGCCCCCGGCGCAAAGGGGGATGGTCTCGATGATGTTCCGACGCTGTCCGTCTTTCTGCCCCCGGGGGACAAAGCCAATGGTACGGCGGTGGTGATCTGTCCCGGCGGAGGGTATGGCGGGCTGGCTTTCGACTATGAGGGGGAAGACGTGGCCCGCTGGCTCAATACGGAAGGTATCGCCGGCTTCGTGCTCCGCTACCGCCACGCCCCGGGTTACCGCCATCCCTATCCGCTCATGGACGCCCATCGCGCCATTCGCACCGTCCGTGCCCGCGCGGGGGAATGGAAGGTCAAAACGGACCGCATTGGTATTTTGGGCTTTTCGGCCGGGGGCCATCTCACCACCACGGCGGCAACCCTCTATGATGCGGGGGACCCCGCATCGGATGACCCGGTGGAACGGGTGAGTTCGCGGCCCGATTTCATGGTGCCCGTCTACCCGGTGGTTGCCATGACCGGACCCTACGCGCACCTGGGATCGCGGCAAAACCTGCTGGGGCCTTCCCCCGACCCGGCCCTCATGGACCGGCTCTCCCCCGAAAAGCAGGTCACTAGGGACACGCCCCCCGCGTTTATCGTACACACGGCGGAAGACGGGACCGTGCCCGTGCAGAACAGCGTTATGCTCTTCCTGGCGCTGCGCGAAAAGGGCGTCGCCGCCGAACTGCATTGCTTTCAGAAAGGGGTGCATGGCCTGGGCATGGGCAAGGGTGATCCCGCCATGAGCACCTGGCCGGGACAACTCATCACCTGGCTGCGGGCCAATGGCCTCATCCCCCCGGTGGAGTAGCCCCATGCGGATCGTTTTTTTCGGCAATGAAACCGAGAAAATCGCCGCAATCCGATACCGCATCATCACCTTTGCCCGCATGTTGGAAGCCGACGGGCACCATTGCACCATCTGTCTGCCCGCATCGGTTTCCCTGCGCGACCGGCTCTTCGAAAACCGCGGGCGAGGCCGAAAGCTGCTCTATCTCTTCCTCGTGCTGCTGCGGCGGCTGGGACAACTGCGCCATGTGCCGGGAGCCGATGTTGTCTATTTCCGGGGGCCGCTTTTCCCTTATGGTCCCCCCGTTTTCGAGCGCTTCATCCGATGCTTGAACCCGCGTCTTATCTTTGACATAGACGACGCCATCTGGGAGCCGCCCGCCCACGTGGACAGCGTCTTTCTGCGCTGCATGGATTTCGGCTGGGTGCGTAAAATGGCGGGGTTGTGCCGTCATGCCGTGGTGGGAAATCGCCACCTGGCGGAATACGTAAAACGATACAACCCAAGCATAACCATCATACCAACCTGTATCGACATAACGAAGCATAACTCAAAACAGATAATAACCGACACAAACAAGGTAACCCTGGGGTGGGTCGGACTCAAGGACAACCTGGGCTATCTCGAACCCATTGAGCCTGTGATCCGGCGGCTGGCGTCCAAGCATGCTCTTCAACTCTCCATAGCCACCGGTCGGGATTACCACCTGGACGGGGTGGAAGTCGTGAATCACCCGTGGACGCTGGACGAGGAAATCGCCTACCTCCACGAAGCGGATATCGGCCTTATGCCCTTGAAAGACACGCCGCGTGCCCGGGGCAAGTGTGCTTTCAAGGCCCTCCAGTACATGGCTGTTGGCGTGCCCTGCGTGGTGTCGCCCGTGGGGATGAATACGGAGGTGATCGATGATGGCGTCAATGGTTTCCTTGCCGACAGTCCCGAAGAATGGGAGACCAAGCTCGACCGGCTCATCAGCGATGGCGCCCTTCGCCGTCGGATGGGCGCTGCGGCCCGGGATACCGTGCTGGCCCGTTATACCCACGCGGTGTACTACCCTGTCCTGCAAGCGGCACTGGCCGCGGTGGCGCCCCCTTTGTCATCACGAACGAACTCGTAAAGGCACCTGTCGCCGATGCGGGGAATTCACCCGTAATTCGCAACGCCAAAAAACGGGTTGCCGCAGTGCCGGAAAGTGCTTTGCGTGCGTCGGTGCATTCACCTCTCGGGGGAGTGGAGAACCTTCGATATACGTCATTGCTCCATGGCGAAATAGAACGCGTGGAATCCTCCGTGATAAGGGCGCAACGGCCCTTTCCAGGTTCAACCACGAAATACACAAAATACACGAAATCCGTGGGCCTTGGCCCACCGTAACCTTCTCCCAGGGCAAGACGGTACCGCCTCAAATACATAGGCCTGGTGGGCCAAGGCCCACCCTTCCCACCACGCTCTGCATGGGAACGGGAGAATCTGCGTTCATCTGCGCAATCTGCGGATACATAATCATGGCGCCCCGCCTTCGCGGGAAAACGTGGAAGCGCTTCCTGCCGCTTTTGAAGAGGCTGGAAGCCTCTTCTACGTTGCTTCGGAGCCACGGTTCTCCGCGGAGATGATTCCGGCTATGCCGGGTTAGGTTCAAGCCGGTGAATCCCACCTCCGTCCCGTAGCGGCCATGCCGCTTCGTCCCGCAGACGATTGAACCTGTGCCCGAGCGCCTGGGGCCTTAGGGCATGGAAGGCTTTCAATCGTCCCTTACGGGACTGACGTGGGTTTCGCCCACGGCGTGGATGATGCCCCAAACCGGGGATAGGTAGAGCCTGCCCCATAATCGTTTTGTTGATGCCTGTTTAGGCGAGATGTTGGTTCGAGATTGTTATGGGGCGCGGCTTTTGCTGCAATGCCCAAAAAAAGTGTCCTATAATTGGGTTGCGCCTGTAGAGTCATAAACTCT
>JAJRTN010000102.1 GCA_024278275.1 Candidatus Hydrogenedentota bacterium | reverse complement strand
TCACGGACGCCACGGGCGTGATTCGCTACGCCGTGGGCGCCGCCGCCGACGCGACCAGCACCCCCATCGGACAGTAATTCCATACCGCTTCGGTATCTCACAACCACGACCAGGGTTCGCGGCGAGGCAATCGGCCTCGCCGCGAACGGTTTATGGTTTACGCAGTTCCCTTCGCCGATTCCGGGCGATCCGGCGGATACTTCTCTTGGGGGCCACCCGGCGGGTCGCAACACGGCCCCGGCCTGTGCTAGGATTTCTTCCAGTCGCCGGGTAACGGGCCGCATCACGGAAATCGAGGCGTGTTTGCCGACACCAGGCCTGTTCCGGCCCCAACACCCCGCCGGGTGGGTCCATTCCGGCTGCCCGGCATTGCGACGCGCCGCCCGGTGGAACAGGAAACAGCCCGGTACGGACGGGGCGTCCTCCGCGACTGGTTCGTCCGCCCCTTCCCATGCTCCCCACGGGGGTGCTTCCAGGGAAACCGTGGCCGTTGATTTCCGGGCCCGTTTGAGGAAGGAAGTAGAATGCGTAAGCCCTATGAAACGATGGTCGCCGCCGCGCTTGAAGAAGATATCGCTTTCGAGGACATCACGACCAATGCCACCGTCGCCTCTAACGCCCGGTGCGACGTTCGACTTCTTGCCAAGCAAGATGGGGTTCTCAGTGGCATAAAACCTTTTCACGCCGCTTTTTCCCTGATGGACGCGGAAATCGAGGCATGGTCGGCCCGGCCCGATGGCACCCATTTCAAAAAGGGCGATGTGCTCGCCTCTTTCAGGGGAAACACCCAGGCTGTATTGAGCGCTGAGCGCACGGCCATTAATTTTGTGCAGATCCTGTCGGGCGTGGCGACGCTCACGGCGGCGCACGTTGCGGAGGTGGAAGGACTGGACTGCCGGATCTGTGACACGCGAAAGACCCTGCCGCTCCTGCGGCAGATGCAGAAGGCGGCCGTGGTCCATGGGGGGGGCGCCAATCACCGTCACACGCTCATGGATGCCATCCTCATCAAGGATAACCACATCGAGGCCGCGGGGGGCATTACCTCCGCCATTCAAAAGGCCCGGAGGAACGCGCATCATCTCCTGCGCATCGAGGTGGAAGTGACCAACCTTGATCAATTCGAAGAAGCCATTGGGGCCGGCGCGGACGTTATCATGCTGGACAACATGGACATTGCCGTCATGCGCGAAGCCGTAAAGCGGCGGGCGGACCGGCGGGTCATTCTCGAAGCGAGCGGCAATGCCAATATCGGACGGCTTCGGGAGATAGCGGAGACCGGCGTGGACTTCATCTCGGTGGGCGCCCTCACCCATTCGGCGCCCTCCATCGATCTCTCGCTCCTCATCGAGGCGTTGGACGGCCATGCCTGAGACGGTTCTCATCCCGGAATTGACCTTCGCGCCGCCCGAAACGGCCGTGGTGGGCCGCGTCATCAGGGTTTACGACCGCGTCGATTCGACCAATAACCTGGCCTTGGCGCACCCCGAGCACGGCACGGTTTTCGTGGCCGACCAGCAGGAAGCCGGCCGCGGACGCCAGGGAAGCCGGTGGCACAGCGCGCCGGGCCTGGGCCTGTGGTTCAGTGTTTCCCTGCGCATGCCGCCACGGGGGCTCACCTTCGCCGCCGCCCTCGCGGTGCGCGACGCGGTGTTGCCCCGGGCGGCCTTGCGGGTGAAATGGCCCAATGACCTCCTTTGCGGGGGACGGAAGGTTTGCGGTAACCTCGTGGAGCATCGCGGCGGATGGAGCGCCCTGGGTATCGGCGTCAACGTGGCACATGAGGCCGGGGATTTCCCGCCGGAACTGCGCGACAAGGCCGGTTCGCTGGTTTCGGCCACCGGATTGCCCTGGCACCGGGGCGCGCTGCTGCGTGACATACTGACCGTGCTGGACCGCTACGTGCTGCGTATTCAGGAAGGCCGTTATGGCGCGGTACGCGCCGCTTGGGTCCGTGCCTGTGACATGATCGGCCGGGAAGTGCGCCGGGGGGGCATCCACGGCCGGGTGAGCGGCATCGACGAGGATGGCGCGTTGCTTGTGCGCACGGCCCGGGGTATATGCCGCCTCGAAACGGGCGAGCTGGATTCATGCGGTCCCCGCGGCGCGCGGGATTATGAGGCGTGGCGCCGGACACGGCGCCCGGGAGCGTAGGCCATGCTGCTGGTTATCGACGTGGGCAATTCCCATACCGTCCTCGGCCTGTTTGAAGACGAGGTGCTCAAGGGCCGTTGGCGGGTCAACACCTCCCACTACCGAACAGCCGATGAATTGCGCGTCCTTTTCAGCATGCTCCTCCAGTTGGAAGGGTTCTCTCCGAAAAATGTCTCGGGCTGTTGCATTTCCAGCGTCGTGCCCCAGATCAACCATGACCTGCTCAAGGTGTGCCGCGACGCCTTCGGCCTGGACGCGCTCATGGTGGGGCCCGGGGTCAAAACCGGTTTGGCCCTCCTGTGCGACAACCCCCACGAAGTAGGCGCCGACCGCATCGTCAACGCCGTGGGCGCCCTCGACCTCTGCGGTGGTCCCCTGGTAATCATTGACTTTGGCACCGCCACCTCCCTCGATGTGGTCTCGGCACGGTCCGAATGGTGCGGCGGCGTCATCGTGCCCGGTGTCGAGGTCTCCGCCAACGCCCTCTCCGAGCGCTGCGCCAAACTGCCCAAGGTCGAGATCGCCGTTCCACCGAAGGTCATCGGCACCAACACGGTCAATTGCATCCGCTCCGGCTTGACCTATGGCTATGCCAACCTGGTCGACGGCCTGGTCGGCCGGATCATGGAAGAGATGGCGGAGACGCCCGTGGTCGTGGCCACGGGAGGCTTTGCCAAAACCATCGCCCCCATCAGCCGCCGAATCGACCGCGTGGAACCGGATCTAACGTTGCATGGTCTCAAGATCGTGTACCGGAAGAACGAACGCGCTTCATGAGACGCCTGGGCCGCATACCCGTGCTGCTGTTCCTCCTGGGCGGGTGCGGAGCAGCGCCCGTCGTCCCTGTTTCCCCCGCTGAAAGTGACTCGCGGGTTGCGGAAGCACCCGGGGACATGATGTCCATGGAGGGCATCAGCCTCTACCTCAGCGACATTCGCGGCGACGCGGGCGCGGCGCGCAAGCCCCGGGTGGCGCTTCATGCCGAACGATTCGAAGCACTCGACGACGGCGCCCTGCGCCTGGAGGAGGTGGCGGGCCGATTCTTCGGGACAGCCGGTGAAGAGGTACTTTCTTTCAGGGCAAAGGGCGGCCGTTTCGACGAAGCGGGCCGGGAGACCTTCCTGGAAGGCGACGTGGAAGCCCGGGCCGGTACGTTGCGGATCCAACTGAAGGATCTTCGCTGGCACCAGCCCGATCCGAAGCAACCCGGCCTGGCCGAAACCGAGGGTCCCGCGCTCCTCGAAAAGGAAGGGCTTCGCCTGGAGGCAAGGGGATTAAAGCTCCGCCCTGGCGATGGCACTTTTGAACTTGGCCAGGTGCGGGGCACCATGTCACTGGAGGAAATGACACCATGAGATTCCTGACGCTAACCGGCCTGCTGTTGTGCTCCGTGACCGCCTTCGGGCAAGCGGGCATGGAAGGTGGTTTTTCCACCATGGACGTGAAAGCCGATCATGCCGTCGGAAACTTCATGACCGGCCGCTTCGACAGCCTGACGGGGGAGGTTCGCCTGGTTCTCGGGAGCGGGGACGCCAATACGCCCACCACGACCATCGAGGCCGACCGGATGGATTTTTCCTATGCCGCGGAGGACGGGGCGACTCCGGAAAGAATTGTCCTGACCGGCCACGTGTTTATCCCCAATCCCGATCCCAACGTCAAGTCGGTGCGCTCGCAAAACGCCGTGTGGAGCTTTGTCACCGGCGTGATAACCTTCAAGGACCAGGTGCGCCTGGAAATGGGGTCCGGGGAAACCATGCATTGCCGGGAGGCACGCGTGAACCTTTCCACCGGCGACCTGTAACTCAGCGGGGTGGAGATTGAAAACTTCAACCTTGCCGCGAACAGCCGGGCCGGAAGCCGTTCCACCGATCCCTCGTTGCTTCGGGAAGGGGACGTGAAGGACTGGACCCCCCTGGTTGAAGACCTTAAGAAGGGCCTGGACGCCGGCATGCCTTCGCCCGGTCGCCGTGTGGCCGGCCTGTTGAATGAAAAGCTCCGGGGCTACATCAAGAATATGCCCACCGCGAGCCTGCTGGAGAACAGTGACGTGCTTCGCAAGGAACTGAACAAGCTCTTTGCGAAGCCGGACCTCTACGAGAAGGAAGCGTGGAAAGGGATCGTGCTCCAGGAGGAAGCGCGGGAGCTGTTGGCCCTGCCCTCGCGCCGGGGGGCGCAGATCACGCGCCTGAACCGCCTGCTGATTGAAGCCGCCTGGCCCGCCGCCTTTTCGGGAGGGCAATAGTGATGGCCGACGCGCTTCTTGAAACCCGGGACCTGGTAAAGGCCTTCAAGAAACGTACCGTGGTGCGCGGGGTTTCGCTCATGTTGAAACCGGGCGAGATCGTGGGTTTGCTCGGGCCGAACGGCGCGGGCAAAACCACCACTTTCTCCATGGCCGTGGGCCTGCTGAAGCCCGACGAGGGCGCGATCCTCTTCGAGGGCCGCGATATCACGCGCCGGCCCATGTACAAACGCGCCCGCGCGGGCAGGGCCTATCTGCCCCAGGAGCCCAGCGTGTTTCGCCAACTCACCGTGCGCCGGATCCTGCTCGCGGTCCTGGAGTACCAGCCCCTCACGAAGTCCGAACGTTTCGCCCGGTGCGATGCCCTGCTTGAACGGTTCCATATCGCCCACCTCGCCGACAGCCCCGCCTATGCCCTCTACGGTGGAGAACGGCGGCGCACCGAGATCGCCCGGGCCCTCACCACCAAGCCCAAGGTCTTTCTCCTGGACGAGCCTTTCGCGGGCATCGATCCCATTTCCGTGGCCGATCTGCAATCCATCGTCGCCGGTCTGCGTGACTCGGGCATCGGCGTACTGGTCACTGATCACAACGTGCGGGAGACCCTCGGCGTCGCCGACCGGGCCTACATTATCAACGAGGGCAAGGTCATCCAGGCCGGCACGCCCCGTCGGATTGCCGAAGATCCCACCGTTCGGAGTATCTATCTGGGCGAGGGGTTCCAAATGGATTTTTCGGAGACCCAATGAGCCCGAAGGGCGCGCCCCGGTGTTCCCCATGCTTGACATGTCTCGGATTCGGCCGTGCGCGCGGCATGGATGGACTGCTACACTGACGGTCTTCCGGCACGGAATCGCCGGGCCGGGACCCGTGAGGAGATGGCGTCCGTTGACATCACGCGGCGAGCTGGAGCATCCACGGCTGCCCGGGGTTTCCCCCGGGGACAAAGTACTGGTGACGCGGCCAACCATGCCCGGCCTGGCGGAATACGCCGGCCTGCTGGAAGGCATATGGGCGCGGAAATGGCTCACCAACAATGGCGCGGTGCATGAGGCGCTGGCGGCACGGGTGCGTGCGTACCTGGACCTGCCTCACGTGAGCCTCCTGTGTAATGGAACAGCGGCGCTGCTCATCGCGTTGCGCCTCTTCGACCTGCGCGACGGTGAGGTTGTCACCACGCCCTTCACCTTTCCCGCCACGCCCCACGCCATCACCTGGTCGGGCCTGACACCGGTGTTCGCCGACGTGGATGCCGCGACGGGCAACCTGGATCCCGAGGCCGTGCGTGGGGCCGTTACCCCACGAACCCGGGCCATTCTTGCCGTCCATGTGTATGGTATCCCGTGCGATGTGGACGGGCTGGCGGCGGTGGCGCGGGAACATGGACTGCCGCTTCTTTACGATGCCGCCCACACCTTCGGGGCGCGCTACCGGGGCGAGGCGTTGGCGGCCTTTGGCGATGCGGCGGCGCTGAGTTTCCACGCCACCAAGCTCTTCAGCACGGCCGAAGGCGGCGCGTTGGCCGTGCGAAGCGCCGACCGGGAAGCGCGTGTGAACCTGCTGAAGAATTTTGGTATCGTGGACGAGGAGACCGTGGCCGAGCCGGGCATCAACGGTAAGATGAGCGAATTGCACGCGGCCTTCGGGCTGCTGCAACTCGACGGATTATCCGCCGAGATCAACGCGCGCCGGGCCATCGACACGGTCTACCCCGAGCGCCTGGCCGATGTGCCGGGGATCCGTTTCCCGCGGCGGCCCGACGGGTATGAACCAAATCATGCGTACTGTCCCGTCTTTATTGACGAGACCCGCTTCGGGATGGACCGTGACGACCTTTGCCGTCGTCTCCGGGCAAAGGGCATACACGCACGGAAATACTTTCATCCCCTTTGCAGTCAATACCCCTGCTATGCAGCGGCGAACCCACCGGGTAAACTGCCCCGGGCGGAACTACTGGCCCGCCGGGCCCTGTGCCTTCCCATATACGGCGGGTTGGACCCGGCCATGGCGGGAAACGTCGCGGCCATCCTGCGGGAGAGGTGATTTGCCGGCAACCTGACCCCGCCCACGCGGGGCGGAGCGGGGAAGAAACCGTTGCACGAAAGAAAAAAGTCTTTTGCGGCAACCGTTTACGGCAGGGGTGAAGCCCGAAACAGCCCCCCTTGGAAGAGGGGCTTCGGAACCACTTATTGAATGCCCTCTGTGGGCTGTACTTAGACCGTCATTACGAGGAGAATCCCCTGCGATAAGGGCGCAACGGCCTTTTTCAGGGTGAACGGTTACCTTTTGCGAAAGCAGCGCAACGCGCTAAGCGGGTGAAATGGCCGGGCTAATGCCTGTCGGGAGCGGCGGCCTGCTTGACCAGTTCAAGCGCTTCCTTCACATACACCTCGCCCGTCATCTCGCCCAGGCAGGTACGGGTGATATAGCGGTAACGGTCGAAGCTATCCCAGTCTTCCTTGGTTAGGATGTAGCCGAAGGCGTCGTTGGTCAGGCCGAAAAGGAACGCCTGATCCGTGGGCATTTTCCGCTTCAGATAGAAGCCGATATTGGGCAGGGCTTCGCCCGGAATGGTGAGCAGTTGGGCGCTGCCCACGTTTACCACGTTAAGACGGGTGTACACCTTGCCGGTTTCGCTGATGCGATAGCCCAGGGGTGAATGCTCCAGCACCAGGCGAAGCAGGTCTGATTCCAGCGGCAGGCCGATCTCCCGGGAAAAGCACGCAAGAGAGGGAGTCGCCTGCACGGGCGCGTCGGCGATGATACGCAACGCTTCATCGGCCAGGGTTTCACCGATGCGGATGCACTCCGCCCACGTATTCTCTTCACCGTCTTCGCGGCGTGTGTCGGCGGTGACCATGCCCCCCTGCGCACTGTTCATAAAGAGGGCCATGCCCGCGCCTTGAGCCTCCAGGCGGTCGTACAACGGTCCGCACAGATCGGGACTCAGGATCCCCCGGTTCGGTCCCAGGACTTCGGGATGTATGGCGTAGTTCACGAGGGTGGCTATGGCTTTCCCCTTGTTTGGGCCCGTTTTCGCGGACGCTTGCAGCACGTTGCACCGCCGGTCATACAGCTCGGGGGCGTAATAGTTGTAGGCGATGCCCTCCTTGGCGCGTCCCACCGCGCTCTTGAGGGTAGCGGGCTGAAGCGTGTGGAGGGCCTCGTTGACGGCTTCGGCGATCATGGTGCAGCACCAATCCAGGTAGTCCAGGTCGGCGCCGTGGTTGCCTGCTTCATCGGGAAATCCATAGGCGTCCGGTGCGCTGTGGGTGTGCGTGGCGCCAATGAGAATGTTTTCAGGGGCAATGCCCTTGATCCTGGCACGCGCACGGTCGCCAAGCACGGCCGGCCACCCGAGACTGTCCACGCTGACGATGGCCACGCGGGTGTCGGCGTCGGCCAGAACAAGCGCGCGGACAAAGAGGTCGCCTTTCTTTTCGCTCACCGGGCTGGGAGTGCCCACGCCGCCGGAAACGGGAAGCAAGGGGTCGGGGGTGATGACACGGAAGGCGGCCCCGGCCTGAAACTCGGCCTGACCGGGCAGGGCGATGGCGGCGATCAGCAGGATAAGGACTGCCGTTTGTATGAATCGCATGAGGGAAACTCCATTCCGATTGTTTCGGTGCGGAGCCTATCCCCGCATCATCTTTCGTCCGAAAACCATAACAAAGACAGCGCTTAAAAAGGTTCCCAGAAAAGCTTCCACCGCGGCCATGGCGCGGGTGGCCTCCGTGGGAATCAGGTCGCCATAGCCCGTGGTGGTCATGGTGATCACGCTGAAATAGACGCAGAGGGCATAATCATGGACGTTCTTGAGCATACCGGCCTCGGGCCGGTAGCCAATAGGAATGGTGTGTTGAACGGGCAACTCCGCCCCCTCAACCCGGGCGAGGACCTCCTCGATACCGGCAATGCCGAAGAAGAAAAAAAACACGGAACTGAAGAGAATGAGTACCAGCCACGCGCCGATAATGCGGATGGGGCGCTCGCCATAGCCGCAAAGGAGATCCATGAACAGCGACACCCAGTGGTGGAGCGAGTCCCGTCGAAGTAACTTCCGTCGCGCCACCATGTGGCGGTAATACATGTCCCCACCCGCTTCGCTTCGTCCGGCGTCCTTGAAGTTTTTCTCCAGGGCCAGGTAAATCTCCTCCGCCTCCTGCCAGTAACGCCGAGCGCCCACGGAATCGTGGTTGCGGACGCAAGCCCGGGCCTTGCGTTCATTGAGAATGATGTCCCCGGGGCCCAACTCGACGCCTTCGAGTTTGGCGCCGGTCAGCACGGCGCCCAGTAAATTGGCGTCCCTGAGATTGGCTGTGCGCAGGTTCGCGAAAGAGAGGCGTGTCTTGAAAAGGGTCGCGTCGGCGAGGTTCGCCCCGAAAAGATGCGCGCCCTCCAGGTTGGCGTTGAAGAGCCGGGCGCCCGAAAGGTTCGCGCGAACCAGGTGAACCCCCGGCATCTTCACGTATTCAAGGTCCATGCCGGCCAGTTCGAAGCCGTCGCCCCGAACGCCCTGTTCAAGGAGGGCGGCCAGTTTTTGCCCCAGCCCGGGTTCCCTTTTGTCGGTGGTGGGGTCGTGCCAGAAGCAGAGCCCACGCTCCCCCTGTTGGTCAAGGCAACACCGGTTGCCATTGGGCAGAATAAAGGTGCAGGACAGGGGCTTCGTGTCTTGCCCGTTCCCGACGGATTCTTCGCCGGAACTCATCCCTGAATGGCCGCCGCTGACCATGCCGCCCGGCTCATTGGGTCGCAATGGCTTGCTGGCGATACTTCTCATCGGGGCGCGAGTCGATACGCATGATATCGGTCTCGCTGAGAAACTTGGGGCCGCCGAAGGCCGAGGTGCCCACGATGATCCGGGCGATCTTCTCCGCCATGTCGAAGATATTCATCACCTTCGTGGCCGTGGAAGCCATGGCGAAAAGACCGTGGCTCTCCATCATGATGGCCTTGGGCAGCACGCCTTCCTCGTCGATGAACTTCCGGACACGGTCACGCACTTCTCGGGCGAGGACCAAACCCGGATCCACGTAGGGCACGAACACGGATTTGTGGCCCATGAGCACGATGTGATCCGGGCAGATTCGACCGCCGGCAAGCGTCTCGGCCTGCTTCGAACACAGCAGGGCGTTGGTGAAAACGGGGTGGGCGTGACCGATAAAGCGGAACTCCGGGTACTGAAGCAACACGGCGTGCAGCATGGTCTCGACCGAAGGTTTGCGCTTTTCCTCGGGATCGAGCACGCCCGCGCGCAAGACCTTCGCCACGTCGTCGTCGCCCGCGTTTGGATCGTCCAGGATCCCCACCACCTTCGAAATGGACACGGGAAGGAAATCACCTTTTGTCATGGTGGCCAGACAGGTGCCGGAGGCCTTGACGCAAAAGGTATCCTCGTCAATGCGGGCCGACGTGTTGCCTTCCCCGAGGATAGCGAAAGTGTTATCGGGATCGCCGAGGTAATTGGACATCTCGACAAGTTGCTGCATAATCTGGTCGGACATGGTGGTCTCCTGGTTGCCGTTCAAACTTGGCGGAATTATAGCAAAAGGCGTCGGGACCGCGCACGGACGGGCAAGTTTCCTGCGCCTCACTCACCTGGCGCGAGGGTTGTGCTCCTGTGAGCTGCCGGTCCGTGAGCGATTATCCCGCTTCTTCCGCGATGGGTTCGTCGGGGAGATTCAAAACATCCACGTTGCGATCCACGGCCGGCTCGACCTCTTCCCGCGTGGGCCAGTATCCACGGCGCAGTCTGAACATCAGGCGGCGCAGGTCGTTCAGAATGTAGAGCAGACAGGGGATCAGCAGCAGGGTCAGCAACGTGGCAAAGGCGACGCCGGCCGCCAGCGAAATGGCCATGGGGATGAGGAACTTGGCCTGCATGTCCTTCTCCATGATAAGCGGGGTGAGCCCGCCGCAGGTGGTCACCGTGGTCAGGAAGATGGCCCTGAATCGCCGCGCACCGCCCAGGAGCAGGGCGTCATGGAAGGACATTCCTTCGGCCAGGTTATTGTTGATGCGTTCGATAAGGACAATCGCATCGTTCACGACCACCCCCGAGAGGGCAACCATGCCGAAGAAGCTCATGATCGAGAGGTCGTAGCCGAGCACGAGGTGTCCCAGCACGGCGCCGATGATGCCAAAAGGCACCGTGAGCATGATGATGAGGGGCTGAAGGTAGGATCGGAAAATGGTGGCCACGATAACCATGATTCCCAGCAGGGCCAGGGGATAGGTGATGCGAAGACTCCCCATGGATTCACGCATTTTTTTCTTTTCCCCCTGCAGGGAAACAATGACTCCATCGTATTTGCGCTCCAGTTGCTGCAGGAAACCCTCGGGTTGTGCCAGGGGTCTCCCCGTGAACAGCGCGACCATCCGATCTTTGAGCGAAACCGTTGGCGCATCCAGGTCCGCGAAGATCTCCGACGCATTGGCGTCGGGACCCGTCTCGGCCGTCACGGCAACACGCCGCAGGCCGTTCGTGCGGTTGATGCTCGCATAACCGGGGCCGAATTCCATGTCCGCCACGGACAGCAGGGGCACCTCCCGGCCCTGGGGCGTTCGGATGCGGATACGGTCCAGGTCGGCCACGCGGGAACGTTCCTCGGCCGTGTAGCGCACGCGCACGCGCACATCATCGCGACCCCGCTGGACGCGATCCGCCTCTTCGCCGAAGTATCCCGCGTAAATTTGCGTGGCCAGGTCGGCCACGGTAAGACCAAGGGTTCGCGCCTCCGGCTTCAGCCGAAGTTTCATTTCATTCTTTCCCGCGCGGAAATCGTGCTGAATCTGGTACACGCCCTTGTAGGTGGCCAGCTTCTCCTTGAGATCGTCCGCGGCGCGAATGATGTCGCCCGTGTCGGGGCCTTGAATCCAGACTTCGATGGGGGCGCCGGGCGGACCGGCGGATTGGCCCTCGATGGACAGGGACACCACGCCCGGAATCTCGCCAATCTCCTCTTCCCACTGGCGCATCAAGTCGTCGGAGTAGATCCCCCGGTCCTGCGTGGGCAACAGTTCCACCTGCACGGAGCCCACGTGGTTGCCGCGTTTGGGACGGTCATCGGCGATGGTCTGCCCGGCCAGGGAATAAACGTTCTTCACCAGCGGCTTGCCCGTCAGGGTATGGGTTTTGCCGGCAAGCCGGTGAACCGCCTGCTCGATCCGGGCGATGGCTTCCTCCGTGACGGCTAAAGGCGTTCCATTGGGAAACTCGATGGTGGCCCGCATGATGTCGCCGTCCAGGTGAGGCAGTATCTCGAACTTCAGAATACCGCTTTGGGCCAGGCCCACACTCGCCAGCAGCAGGGCGATGGCGATGGCCAGGGAAACGAAGCGCCAGTGGAGGGTGACTTCCAGGAAAGGGACGTACAGGTGTTCCACGAACCATTCCAAACCCTGATTCATGACCCGGTGAAAACGTCGTCCAAGCACGCCCAGGAAGCCGCTTCCGTTGGATTTCCTGTTCGGATTGGGGAGATGGTTGAGGTGTGCCGGGAGCAGAATGAGGCACTCAACGAGGGAAACCGTGAGGCAGGCAATCACGACGACGGGCAGGATGGCGATGAACTTTCCCATGATGCCGCCCACGAAGGCCAGGGGCAGAAAGGCGACGATGGTGGTGGTGACCGCGCCGACAATGGGAAGCCCCACCTCGTAGACGCCGTCCACGGCGGCGCGCATGGCGGGGGCGCCGTTCTTCCGGGCCACGTAGATGGCTTCCCCCACCACGATGGCGTCGTCCACGATGATGCCCAGCACCATGATGAGCCCGAAAAGGGACACCATATTGATGGTGGCGCCCATGCCCCACATGAGGGCGAGGGCGCCGGCGATGCTGATGGGGATGCCCATGCCGGCCCAGAAACTGAGGCGAATGTACAGAAACATCCAGAGCAGAGCGAACACCAGGAGCAGCCCAATGAATCCATTGCGCAAGAGCAAATCGATGCGGGCCTGCAGAACCTCGGACTGACGGCTCCAAATGGTCATGGACGCCCCCGGTGGCAGGGCCTTCTGCTTCTTCGCCACAAAGGCCGTCACGGCACGGTCAATGGCCAGGGTGTCCTCCTCGGTGGTTTTGAGAACGGACACGGTCAAGGTGGGACGGCCGTTAAAACGGGAGATGATGGGATCTTCGGTAAAGCCGTCCCGTATGTCCGCGATGCGGTCCAGCGTGATCAGGGTGCCATCGGGCAGGGCGCGAACCACCACGCCGGCCAATTCCCGCCCCGTATACTTCCGGCCCATGGTGCGAAGCCTGATTTCCTCCCCCTCGGCGCGCATGGTCCCACCGGAAAGGTTGAGGCTGCTGGTTTTCACGGCACGCGCCACCTCGGCGAAGGTCAGGCCATATTGGCGAAGCCGCTCCTCCGAAACCTCGATGGCGATTTCGTAGTCCCGGCCACCAAACAACTGCACCTGGGATATTTCGGGCAGGGCGCGCAATTCGTCCTTGAGACGCTCCCCCCATTCCTTCAACTGCCGCTCGGAATACCCCTCTCCGCTCAAGGCAATGTGCAGGACGGGGTCGCGCAGCAACAGTTCCTCGATAACGGGTTTTTCCGCGTCTTCCGGAAAGGTCGAGATGGCCTCCACCTCGTTGCGAACCCGTTCCTTGACATCCGCCACGTCGTAGTTCTCGAAAACCTCGATAACCACCGTCCCCTCATTCTCCGACGCGGTGGCGTTGTAGAGCTTGATGCCCTCTATTCCCTCGATGGCCTCCTCGATACGCTGGCAGATACCCTCCTCCACCTCCTGCGGGTCCGCGCCCGGCCAGGAAACCGTCACCGTGACCATGTCCAGCGAAAACTCGGGAAAGGTTTCACGCACCATTTTCAGGGCGGCGAGTCCGCCGGCAAGAATAATGGCAACCAGGACGATGTTGGCGAAAACCGTGTTCCGCGCGAATGCGCCGAATAACTGTCTCACGACGCCGCCCCCTCCGTCGGTTTCGCAATGTCGAGCAGGGTTCCGGGCGCCGGATCCACCAGGCGGGTCACGATGACGGCATCGCCCGGATGCAATCCTTCGGACACATAGGTGTTTTCGCCCTCGCTCCGCACGACTTTCACCGGCTGAATGACGAGACGGCCGTCGCGGGCCACATAGACTTCATTACGAAAATTCACCGCCCACCGGGGCAATTCATAGACGTCCTTCATTTCCCGCCCCGGCACCTCGACCGAACAGAACATGCCGTCAACCAGGGGGAGTCCCGGGCCATTGCGCAAGGCGTCCTCGCCGGTCACCCGCACCGCCAGGGTGACGGTTCGGTTGGGCGAGTCATAGGCGGTCACCCGCGACAGGATACCCCGCCAGGCATGTTCATCGGGGGCTTCAACCCATTTCACCCTGCACGCCACCGGTTCCACTTTTTCAAACCACGCGCGTTCTTCGCTGCTCTCATCGCGGAACTTCAGCCAGGTCCGCGCGTCCCTGCTGTCCACGGGAACCCTGATTTCCAGCATGCTGTCGTCGGACAGTTCAAGCACGGGTGAGCCCGCGCGGACGTATTGCCCCACTTCCACCTGCACATCCTTGATTCGCGCATCGAAGGCGGCCCGAACCTCCGTGCGTTCAAGATTCGTCTTCGCGAGGCGGAGTTGCGCTTTCGCCGACGACAATTCGTCCTTGGCTTCCTTGATTCGCAGCGGATAAAGTGAAATCTGCTGGCTGAGCAGATCGTGGGCATCGCGGGCCTGGTTATAGGCCATCTCGGCCGTGTCCACATTGTTTTGCGTGCCCACCCCGCTTTTCAAGAGCGTTCGTGTACGCTCAAGATCCGTCAGCCTGAGACCGCGTGTGCGTTCCAGGGTCTTCACACGCTCCAGGTCGATGTCGTATTGCTTCCTGACCCGTTCGAGCGCCGTGCCGAGTTGGGCGACCCGGGCCTCGGCCTGTTGCACCGCCACCTGGTAATCACGGGGATCAATGCGAAACAGGAGCTTGCCGGCGGGAATCACTTCGCCTAACTCCAAACGGGGATGGATGGCCACCACGTTCCCTGAGACTTCCGGCGAAACAGCCACCACGTTAAGTGCGCGGGCCTCGCCCAGGCCCCGTATTATCACCGGATAATTCCCGGGGCTGGCCCGCATTACCTCGACGCGCAGCACACGCTCGGTCATTTCGGTCTTGGCCGGCGGCTCCTTCAGGCTTTTCAAGGCAACCATCGTCCCCGCACCCGAAAAGAGGATCAACACCACGAGCACCGCTCTGACCGATCCGCCCAATGCCTTGACCGCCCACCTAAACATTGGCCCCACTCTCCTTCCCATCGACCACCTCCCCATCGGGCGCCCGGTCTTGCTCGTCCATCCAGGCGCGCACTTTCTTTAACACCTTCAGCCACTGGTCCGCCATGCACGGCCCCATGTACGCCAGCAAGTCCGCGAAAACCCCCAGCATAACCTTTTCCATCTCGGCCAAAGCTTTTTCCCCATCCCCTGTGAGAAGTACGTTCACCACGCGCCGGTCGGCCTGGCTGGACTCTCGCCGCAGCATTCCCATTTCCACGAGACGATCCACCATGGTGGAAGCGGAGGGCGGCGCCACGCCCAAGCCCTCGGCGAGCTGCCGGATCGTTCGGGCGCCATGCTGGCGAATGATAAGCATGGCGTTGGATTGGGGCATGGTCAGATCACAACATACCGTTTCAGGCCGGTGTTTCATGCGCTTCACCAAGTGCATTTTCAGCGCTGTAATCGTCTGATACAGGAACTCCGCCTGCTCCATCGTTTTTTTGTTTGACAACGTGGTTTTCCTGCCGATGATGATTTTTATTAGCAAGGCTATCTGTTAGCCTTGTTAAGCATACCACATCTTGGAACGAGGCGCAAGCAAGAAGGAAGTATATTGAAAACCGGGAACCTTCTTCCGCTCCTTCCCACGGCCCACCGCGGGAAAGTCCGGCGTGGCCGTCCCGCCCGCATTACCGCGAACCTCCAAACGCCCCGTTTCAAGGGTGTTTTTTCCCGCGATGGTAGCGACACCGGTGTGCTGAAGCCTCCCTGCGTCTCGATTCGCCCCGTTCCGGGGACCAGGCCGACGGGGTATGTTTTCAGACTTCCGAAGTATGCGCGCCCGGCGTGAGACCGCTATACTTGTCCCCATGAAAAAGGCCTTTCGCATTATCCGTCTCCACCGTCCTCCGTGGGGTATGGACCGCCTCATCGGGGAGGCGGCGGAACGCCTGGGCAGGCTTTATGGCCCGTCGGCTGCGGACAACTACCGCGCAAAAGCGCCCGGAGCCATGCAATCCAACCTCGCCAATCCGGGTGTGTACGCCCTGGGTGCCTTTGATGGCTCCCGGCTGGCGGGCTTACTCTTGAGCTTGTTCCGTGAACCCGTGGCCGAGATTCCCTTCATACACGTGCTGGAATCGTATGCCGGGATGGGCGTGGAATCCGCCCTGGTGGACGCGGCCGTGCGGCTCTATCGCGCCGGCGGGGTGGACGGCATCCTCTATGAATGCTTGCCCTTATCAACGATGTACCTTCGCGAGGCCTTCTCCGCACACGGATTCGACCGGATCGAGCGGGAAATCATGACGGCAAAACTGGATGCGCCCGCCCTGATGACCGCACCGGATCTCGCCTGTCCCCCCCCTCGCCCCGGACCAATGGGAAGAAGCGGCGGCCACGCTGGTGGCGGCCTATGAGGACGATCCCGGCCGCCAGCTCCATCTCGAGGTGGGCAGCGTGCCCCACGCCCTGGATTTTTTCCATCGCGTGGCGTCGGGCGGCTTTGGCGAAACCCGCGACGCCTACTCCCGCGTCTACATGGATGGCAGTTGCCCGGGCCTCATCCTGGGCTGCAAAGTGGCGCCCGAAGTGGGTTTCGTGCTGCACGTGGCGGTGCGGCCCGCCCACCGGGGAAAAGGCATTGCCACAGCGTTGATCCGCGCGCAGGCCGCGGCCTACCGCAAGGCGGGATTGCGGCGCGTTTCCCTGGGGGTAAGCGTTCGGAACCCGGCCCGCCGCCTGTACACGTGCTTGGGCTTCACCCCCTTGCAGCCGGTCGATGCCTTTACCTGGTGGCGGACCGGTTGTTCGCCCCTGACGTAAAGAAAGGGACGGTACCAGGCGCAGCGAGGCACGAGCCCGAAAGTACCCTTTTGCGAAAGCGTAGACGGGACGGTCCCTTTCTTCGCCTTCACGCTTCCCAGTAATCAGTAGTTGCAGTGCCAGACCGAGAAATCGTTTAACATGGTGTAGTGTGGGTCGTTCTTATCGACAGTCCGCAACCACGACAGACCAAGCTCAAAAACCTTGCCATCGGACACACGCTTGATCTCCGCCACCAAGTCGTCCTGGTGGTCAG
>JAJRTN010000101.1 GCA_024278275.1 Candidatus Hydrogenedentota bacterium | reverse complement strand
AGCCCGGAAGGATTACCGCCACATTGATGTTTTTGCTATGCGCGTCCAGACCAACAAATATGATATTCTCCTTCATGGACATGACCGGTTCCTTTCGTATGTAGCGCTGGGCTACGGTGGACCTTAAGTATAGCCTAACCTACGAATAGGCGATCCGAGCCGGTCGGTCCATTATGTCTACAACAAGCCTTCCGGGGCCGAAAGGACACCTGATGGCCCGGGTGCTCGTGATCATACCGGCCTACAACGAGGCGGAAACCATCGTCCAGGTCATCGGGAAACTCCACGCCCGGGTTCCCGACTACGACGTGGTGGTGGTGGATGACGGTTCCACCGATGCCACGGCGCGGCTTGTCGCGGAACAGGGGATTGCGAAGCTGCTGCGTCTGCCTTTCAACGTGGGCATTGGCGGCGCCATGCAGACCGGCTACAAATACGCCCTCCGGAGAGGTTACGACATTGCCATTCAATGCGACGCCGACGGCCAGCACCCGGTGGGGGAGATCACGCAACTCGCCGATGCGGTGGACGCCGGGAAAGCCGATGTCATCATCGGTTCACGCTACGTGGCCGATTCCGACTACACGCCCTCATTCACCCGGCGCGTGGGCAAGTCCTTCCTGTCGCGATGGATTAACCTGCTCGTGGGGGGAGGGATAACCGATACCACCAGCGGTTTTCGCGCCATGAACCGCGCGGCCATTGCCGTGGTGGCCCGGAATTATCCCGAGGATTACCCCGAGCCGGAGGTGCTGGTAATCTTGCACCGTGCCGGGCTGAAGACCGCCGAGGTGCCGGTAAACATGCTGCCCCGCCAGGGGGGCGCTTCTTCCATTCGGCCCGGTCGTGCTGTATATTATATGGTGAAAGTGACATTGGCCGCTTGTATCCATCTGTTCCGTCCCCATAACGGACCGAAACAAGGAGGATAGTTGGCGCGTGGAAGAAGGTGCTGCCCAAGGTTTCCAGGCGATACACCGGCTCGGACTGCTGGGCGTGAGTCTGCTGCTCATGACGCTCGTGCTGGAATTGGTGCGCCGGGGCCGTCTCAAGGAGCGGTATGCCCTGCTCTGGTTGGGCGCGGCGGGGGGAAGCCTGCTGGTCGGCCTGTTTCCCGCCATCATTGTCCGCCTTGCCGACGTGCTCCATTTCCAGTACCTTACGGTGGTCTACACCCTTTCCTTTCTCTTTCTGCTTGCCATTGTGCTCGCTTTCAGCGTGGTCATTTCTCTCCTGAGCGAACGTTGCCGGGTCCTTGCACAGGAGTCCGCGCTCCTTTCCCAACGCCTGGAGGAACTGGAGCGCCGCCATGAATAACGGGCGACCGGGAAAGGCGTTTGAGGTGATGAAACGCTTGGCGCGGCTGGCCGGTTACACCGTGCTCGCCGTGTGGCTCTTCGGAGGAAGTCTGTTCTTTTTCCTTCGTTTCTCCTTCGAGTTTGCCCACCAGGCCGCGCCCGGCGCGGTGGTGAGCCGAATCCTGGACGGGCGCCCATGATCCGAACACCTGGAAATCCGCGCTACTCGCTCCGTGAGTGCCCCTTCTTCCACGGTATGAGCGGCAGACTCATGGATCAGATCGAGGAACTGATCGCTTTTCGGGAGTATGAGCCCCGTCAGGTTATTTTCTTTCCGAACGACCCCTGCGACCTGGTGTACTGGGTGCATACCGGGAGGGTGAAAGTGACCCGCGTCGGGGATCAGGGCCGGTCACTCACCTTTCGCCACGCAATGGCGGGCGACCTGTTGGGCGAGGAGTGCCTGGTGGCGAGGCGCTGCCACCAGGACTATGCCGAGGCCCTGGGGCCGGTCGTTCTCGGCATGCTTCGCTCGCAGGATTTCCGGCGTTTGGCCCGTGAAGAAGTGGAGCTTTGCCACGCCGTTGCCCAGGCGCTCTGCCGGCGAACCATGGACCTTGAGCAAGTGCTGGCCGACACCATCTTCGTCCCCGTGCGGCGGCGCATAGCGTTGGGCCTGCTTCGCCTCTATCGCCAGGAGGAAGTGCCCACGGACGGCACCCTTCGTGTCACGCACCAGGAAGTCGCCAACATCGCCGGTACCACGCGCGAAACCGCCACGGGCGTGCTGCATGGATTGCGTGAAGAGGGTTTGCTCGAACTCTCCAACCGGCGCATCATCGTGGTGGATCCCGCCGGCCTGGAACGGCTGTCGGCCGGTCCCTGAAGCCCGGGTCAGCGCCCCGGGACAGCCCCCCAATGGGACGAGAGCAATCATGCTTATGCTCCCCCCACGCAAGAGCCGGGTTCCCCCCCACTTCAGTAGAAGATCATCAGTAGCCCAATCAGGGTCAGGGGTATTCCCGCAATAAGCAGGCAGATCACGATAGTCCTCAGGATTTCGTCCCAGGTTTCCTTGAGCTCTTCGTCGTCAAACAGCATGGTTTCCTCTCCCATCAGGGCTCACGGGCGCTACACAAAGCTTGCGTAAGGCATGGTGGCTCGCCCCGCTCCGAAAGATACGGCTTGTACCCGTTTTTTCACCCAGCATCGTCTCGTGAGTCACAAGGAACAGACGACTTCCGGCGCGGGCCACGGCTCCGTGGAACAGCCGCCTCTCTTGCTCCCCCGCCGTTTTTGCCAACATCCACGGCCATTTGCCGGTCCTTTGACACGGCATGCCCCTATGATTCAGAGAAAGAGCAATGACGCCATTAATATAACACAGGAAAAGCAAAATTCAGCCAGCGAACAAGGGAGAGCCTGTTCCCTATCCCATGCCGCTTGGACTTCGCGGCACTGGCATGGTCATGCTCTCCGTAAACGGTTACGAAGGATGCCGGGGCTTTGCCTTGTAGTGGTGATGCGGGCCTTGGCAGGAGGCGTGCCACACGGGGAACCTCATGACGTGGCTACTGTCCGCCCGGAAGATGTCAATCGGTCTCACCCTGCCATTTTTTCCAGATGAAAGCGCCCAGGGAGGCGGCCACGCCAACGGCGGAGACGCTCACAACCAGGGGTACGCCGTGCAGATGCGTCAGGTCGTAGGAAAGCACCTTCCCGGCTCCCAGGATGGCCACCAGCGTGGCGATAACGGCGAATTCTTTGATCCTGCCGCGAAAAGCGATCGACGCGAGAAGGATGCCGCCGGCCAGCAGCACCAGCGATTGCCCCGCCTGGAAGGTGTCCGGGTTTTCCGAGCCCGAGCAGACACCGTACCATACAAGTCGAATAATCGTGAACCCGTAGACCAGTGTCAGGATGAACAGGACGATGGCGAAGCGGTTCGCGGGATCGACCAGGGGAGCGCGTTGCCTTTTGGGTAAGGGCCCACGGGCCAGGACGTAATGCCCCAGGGCCGCGAGCCCCAGCATCGCGGCCAGTCCGACCGGTTTGACGGAAACGTCCCCCAGTGCAAGGATGGTGCCGTCCGTAAGCGCCAACACCGCGACATAGATCTGGATCAGATA
The DNA here is from genome assembly GCA_024278275.1 of Candidatus Hydrogenedentota bacterium. Classification (GTDB taxonomy): domain Bacteria; phylum Hydrogenedentota; class Hydrogenedentia; order Hydrogenedentales; family JAJRTN01; genus JAJRTN01. The sequence goes on along the minus strand of JAJRTN010000101.1, from coordinate 20,403 downwards.
AGAGGCCAGGCGGAGACCGTGGCTCTTCCAACGGGTGCTTAACACCATGCCCAGTAATCCCAGGATGGAACAAGTGATCAGCACCTGGGGCATGGTGGCGAGGGTGTCGTGCAACGAGACACAGAGCAGGAGCAAGGCCCCCAGGATAAACGAAACCGCGGTACCCCGGGGTCTGTCCTTGACACGGGCCAGGAAAAAGGCCAGGAGCACCATGATCATGGCGGCGGGAAAAACCCAGAGGGCAATGGTTAATCGTGCGCTGCCGGCCACCTCGGCGTAACTTCGGCACGCGGGATAGGCGAAAGCGGCCACCATGGGGGGCAGGGACGTTTCAAAGCGGCCCCGTGATCGGACCTTCCCCATACCGGCCCATGCGGCGACCAGCAAGTACCAGCCCGCGCAAATGCCGAGAACCGGCATGAACCAGGGCAGCCAGACGTACTCCCCATCGCCGGCCCCGGTCCCGTGGGTGATACGGATAATCCACAGGATCCAGAAGAAAACGGTCAGACCCATCACGGCCCCGTTGAGCCAACGGCAGTGGCGAAGTCGTATCGCATAGCGCACGGCCATATTGGCGAGCAACATGAGGGCGGCGAGGGCGGGGAACGTGGGTTCGGGAAACTCGAGGGCGAGCCCCGCGGTCGTGGCGCCCAGAACCCCGACCATCACCAGGGAGGGCACGCCGTGCCGCACGCCGAAAGCGACGGTGGTGAACAGGGCCAGGGCCAGCACGGTATAGGCGAACATGGGGGAAAGGGTGTGAAAGCGGGTATGCCCTTCCACGATAATCGAAAAAAGGAGCAACGCACCGCATACCGAGTACACGGGAATGGCACGGTGAGCCCGCGTGTAACGAATGTGCCCCAGAACGAGCAGGAGGAATGCGTACGCGAGCCCCGCGTAGGCTCCCACCCGCCTTTCAACGGTACCGCTGTCCACCAGGGTTCGCAGCACCAGCGCGATGGCAAGCAGGAAAGACACGGCGGCAATGGTGGAAAGCAGGTTTGGCGCCTTGAATTGGCGTAAATCCACCGCAACCAGCGGGTCCGTGTCCGAGGACCCCGGCGCCGCTTTTTCGCGGACCGGCCCTCCACCGGGTGCTGGTGCCCTCGCGGAAAGGCGGTCCACCTCCGCCATTAAATGGCGGACTTGGCCTTCAAGCGTTTCGACGCGCCGGCATAAAGCGGCATGGTCTTCTGAAGCGTCCTTTCCCACGTCTCACCCTCCCGGCCTCCGCCGCGGCATGATATTCGGGAAGCGTGCGGGCTTTTGCGCAAGTATCCCCTGTCACGTCTCCGTGGGCGCGCCCGGCGCTTCTTCCTGATCGCTTTCGTAGAGTGGAAGAAAGTGGTTGAACAGGGCCAGAAAGATAAAGGGCAGGATCATGATGGCCAGGGCCGTCACGATCCCCTCTCTTTCAAAGAGCCGGGGAACATAGAGTTCGCGAAAACCCACCATGCTCTTCGAGAAGATCTGGCCGCCAATAACCACGTTCCAACGCATGGAAAACACTTGGATCAGCAAGATGAACGCCGCGAGGAAGGTAATGGTGTTCCGGAGTGGATCGGTGAGGAATCGGCGCATTAACACGACAATTCCGAGCAGCAGGAAGGGGATAAGCGAACCGAAAATCATCTGGACGCCAATGAAGGAGAAGGGGATCTTGTGGGTGATGAGTTCGCCGACCACCACCCATTCCTCGCTGCGCTCATAGGCCAGGGTGACAATCTCAAGGATCTCAAGCGTGGCGGTGATGGTCGCGAACAACCAAAGCCACTGCGCCAGGGATTGCACGCAGGCGCCTGAAATCGATTTACCGCTGAACTTCATGAGCGTTTGGTACAGCACAATCACCATGGCAATGCCGGAGGTCACCGCGGAGAAGAGGAAAATAATGGGCATGAGCGGGGTGGACCACAGGGGATTGGCCTTGACCGATCCGAACATGAAACCCACGTAGCCGTGCAGGATACAGGCCGCGGGAATGCCCAAGCCCGCCAACACGGTAATGGTCCGCCGGTCCACCTGCATGGCCCGCTCCGAAGTGTCGTACACGCCCAGGGCCAAGGTGGCGAAGAACCAGCGTTTGAAACCCCGGCTGCGCCGTGCAAGCTGGATGATCGGCTTACGGTACACCAGCCAGATCTCGAATATGACGAGTATGAGGTACAGGGTGTATATCATGCCGAAGGCCGCCATGGCCGACGTGAAATGGGGCGTGACGACAATGTTCAAGGCCCGTTCCGGGTGGCCCAGGTGCGCCAGCAGGGGCATGGTCGCCACCAACAGAAAAGCCAGGGACCCGACCATGGACAGGCGCGCCACCGGCCGCAGCTCCCGTTGCTGGAACACATGGTAGAGCGATGAAACGATAAAGGCGCCGGCGACCAGGCCGGTGACATAGGGATAGATGACGATCATCAGGCTCCACATGATATGGAGGTCGTTGGGAAATACATAGCCTGTTGTTATCGCGGGTTCCATTAGCGCACCTCTTTCCCAATGCCAATGTAATAGCAGTTGGGTTCCGTGTAGAGTTCCGGCTTTAAGATCTGAACCTGGTGCGTTGCAATGATCTCGGAGACCTCGTCTTTTAAGCGCTTCATGTCTCCGAATTTGCGCACCGCGCGGGGGCAGGCCTCTACGCAGGCCGGCAAGAGCCCCTTGGTTATACGGTGATAGCAGAGCGTACACTTGGAAGCGGTGTGGGTTTCCGGGTGGATAAACCGGGACCCATAGGGGCAGGCCTGCACACAGTAACTGCAACCGATGCAACGTTTCTCGTCCACCAGGATCAAGCCGTCGGGACTTCGGAAAGAGGCGCCCACCGGGCACAACTGTACGCAGGGCGTGTTGGTACAATGATTACATATTTTGGGCACGAAAAAGGCCTTGGTAATGTCATCACCCGTCACTTCCGGCGGGAAGCTGTCATGGCCGCCATTGGGGGAATCGATGGCGACATCCCCGGTGCGTGAGACCATGTAACGCTCGATCCATGTGCGGAAATGGTGTTTGGGGACATTGTTTTCACGTTCGCATGCCCGGACACAGGCGCCACAGCCAATGCATTTGGTTACGTCAATCAGGTACACGTAACGATGCCTCGTGGGATCGTAATCTTCCCCCGTGCCGGGCGGGACCGCCTCGCTGTCGGCGGCATGGGCGCTGAAGAAAACCTTCTCGCCCGCCACCACCAGCACGGCCACGCCACTGGCTTTCATCAAAAACTGCTTGAGGAAACGCCGTCGATCTTCGGCCTCGGGGGCCGTGACCGGTTCCACTTTTTCGTCCCGTGGCACAGCATCCTCCTTTCTAAATTGAGGGGTCGTGTACATCATGGCAGCTCACGCACAATCCGTCCGTTGACTGTCCTGCTTACGGCGCCATGTCAAGCGCGGTAAGGTGTTCCAGCATGTCTATCTGGGGCATGTCCTCCGGTCTCGCGCGCAGTTTCTGGTGACATCCCAGGCATAAATCCGGGGTGGTGTTCCTGGGCATGTCCGCAATCTTCTACCCATCGCGGGCGTGGGTCGTTACCGGGGCGTGGCACACCTCGCAGCGCACGGGGGCATGTTTGCCCGCGGCCTTTGTTTCCGCCATGTCGGCGTGACATTCCCGGCAACTGATGTCATTGCCATGCACCACCGGCTTGGAGGCAATTTCCGCCAGCGCGTCATAGCGGTAAGAACCGGCCTCACCAAACGAATCAGGAATCGCGAAGTGCCGTATAACAACGCCGGAAACCGCCACTACCACCAGTATTCCCAACGCGCGCCAGAGATGTTTAGTATGTTCCATTGCTCATGTCTGCCTGTACGGTTCGTCCTGTTCAAAAAGAGCTGTCTTCCGGGGCGCCCAAATGTTCTCTCGCAAAAAACCAGCGCAGAAGCGACGGCTTGACGGACGATGACGGGAGCGGCTCGTCTTTGGGCAAAGCCTCCGGCGCGATAAGCCAGCCCACCCAGGATTTCCGCGCCGGCCCCGGATCGTCTTCTTCGATGGATTCCAGGGATTCCCGTTCAAGGAACCAGCCTATCCATGACCTTCGCGGCGTTTCATCCGGGGATTGCTCCTCTTCCGTCATGGGTTCCAGGCATTCCCGCTCGAAAAGCCACAGGAAAAAGTGCGCGAAGCGGGTAAGGAACCGGCCGATCAAACCACTTTTTCCGCCTTCGACCACAACCACCGTCCTTTCTCCGCGGGTCGGCCACCAGGGCGCCTTATCAACATCCCCCGGAACACCACTTTCGACACGGTATCCCCAAAATGGCCATATGAAGATATAGTGGTGTTTATATCCCCTTTAGCTTTGTAATGTCAAATGTACCGAATGGCCGGTCAACCGGTTTTCCCTACCCCACCCTCCCATCATTCCCGCGAAGGCAGGCACCCACTCCGCCCTGCCCAAAGCCAACCAGCGGACCGTCCGTGCCGCGCGCGCCATCCCCGCGAATGCGGGGCTCCATGGGTCGGGGGCAGCACCTTGACCTTTTCCATGGATTCCCGCGTGCGCGGGGCACAGGCGGTGATGGTGATTTCCGGTTCCGGCCGGTCCGGGCCTGGAAAACGCTGACGCCCGCCGCGCGAGAATGCGCGGCGGGCGCCGATCTACGGAAGCCCGGGAGATGGGCGGTTTCTCGCAGGCACGACCCATGCCCCGAGGAGGAATCATCAATGGTTTACTTTGATTTGCCGGGGTTGCCGTTCGGGCGTCTTCGGCAAGGTTACCGTCAAGACACCATGTTTCAAGGTGGCGGCAATGTCCTCCCGGGAGAGGCCTCGGCCCAGGGCGAACTCCCGTTTATATATCACGCGGGTGGCCCCCCCCGGAATGCCGGGCACAGGCGTGTGCATCACGGTCACCTCGATGGCGAGGTCCTCTCCTTCGATTCTGACATCGACGTTTTCAGGTGTCGCGCCGGGCACGTCGGCCACCAGCACGTAGTCCTTTTTGGTTTCGTAGAGATCCACCGCCGGCACGGCATGTTGAATTCTTTCTTTTGTTTCCGCCGGTACCGTGCCACAGGTATTCGTGCCGGGTTTCGCAAGTGTTGTCGTGGTCATGACAGGAACTCCTTTATGTGGGCGCGCCATGCGGCCCGGTTTATTTCTCCGCCTTTACTTCGATACGTTTGGGTTTGGCCGCCGCCGCCTTGGGCAAGGTCACCGTAAGGATTCCGTTCTTGCAGACCGCCGTGATCCGGTCCTGGTCCACTTCGACGGGAATCCGCAGCCGGTGCCGAATCTCACGGGCACCGCGTTCACGGCGATGCCAGGTCACTTCCTTTTCATCAAAACCTTCGGAACGTTTCGCGACAATTCGGAGCACGTCCTCCTCCAGGCTGAGATCGATATCTTCCGGTGCCACGCCGGGGACGGTCATCTCGACATAGAGTGCTTCCTCGTCCTGACCTAGGCGTAATGCCGGGCCGTTCTCGGCGGCATAGTGTCCCCAAAAGCTCGTCGCGCCGAGGATGCGGTCCACCTCGCGCTGCAACTGAGACGCGTTGTTCAACACATTAAAAAGCATGTTGGTGGTCATGGCTCATTCTCCTCTCGATTTTCAGCCCTTCCGGGTTGGCTTTCTTCATTCATCCAGTTCACCTAGCCTATGAGCAACGTCCATGCCAACTTGGGATCAATGGCGTTTAGACCCAGCAGGATATATTTTAAGTGCCTGTGAAAAAAGGACTTATGACATTATTGGCCGCATCGCGTTCCGCCGGGGGATAGAGGTATGGATGTTTCAACTAAACACACCAGGAATCGCGATGTTTCGTTTTGGAGCAAAGAGTGTGCGCATTTGCTTTCCCAGGCGTGGTTTGAACGGCCCCACAAAAGGTCTCGATCCCACGGGAACCATGGGAACGAGCGGGAAACAGATGTTTACCCCTCCCGGTCGCCAACGGGGAGGATGGCAACGTAAAAGCGGCTTTCCGCCACTTTAAACGTGGTTGAAAGCCACTTCCGGCATTGGGGAGACGCCTTGTGAATGGTTCCTATTGTTCTTCGGACCCACACTTTCCCGCAGAGACAAAAGGTTTCTGGTTCCGGCCATGCCGGGTAAGGGACTATTGTTGTCACGCCGGATTACGAAGGCTATCGCCGCCGTCTTCCACCGCGGCGGCGGCGTCCGGGGCGCTTCTGCTTGGAGCCCCGGGGCGCGCCGGGGGTCTTCTCAGGCTTGCTCCGCAGAGCCCGGCGTTGTTCGCGGGTGGGGGCCACGTAACGCGTTCCACCATCCCCCAGGTGGTTGATACTTTCGCATCGGGGGCATCGGGAGAGTTTTTCAGCGCTTTCATCGAGGTACACGTAGGCGCAGTAGGTACAGCGCCAGAGGTGCTGGCGCTCAATGACGCGGTAGGCGTGATGGACCGAGGTCTCGGTATAGATCCACACGGCCAACGCGCCGGCAAGCACGACGCCGCTGTAGAGGGCCAGGGCCGTGGTCAGGGAGATCTCGATCATAGGCCCTCGCTTGCCTTGCGGATACGCACGGTACCCAACTGCCGTTCCGACGCGTCTTCGCCCTCGACCGGTGCAAAGCGGTACTTCAGCACGCCCAACTGCACGGCGTCGATAAGCCCGTCGGGGTCCACGCCCGGACTGAACACGCTCACCACGCGACCGAGGGGATTGACCTCGATGACCACCTCGATGGTGTCGGTATCGGCTTCCGGCGTGAGCTTCCACAAGGCTTTGATGGGGGGCGCGTAAAGCAGTTCACGGTCCAGGGGCGGTGTGCTCCATTCGATGCGCGCCTCGAATCCTTCGGCGGGCCGGTGTGTCGGGCGGTCCTTCCGAAGTTGGCCGGACAGTTTCAGGTTCCTCTTTTCACCGGGCAAGGTGAGAGAGGAGATGGACCGGCCCAAACGGCGAAGCCCGCCACTGAAGCGTGCCCAGGAGTCCGTGGGGCGGTCGTCCAGGAGGGCGCCATAGCCCGGTTCGGCGGCATGGCCTACCCGCAACCGGCTCAATTCGGCGAACTCCAGCGTGGGAAGCTGGATTCGGGGTAGTCCCATATCGCCGGCGGACAAGGTCGGGGCCGGCGCCTTGTCAAGGGATGGCCCGTGCAGGCGCCCTTCCTGCCCTTGTCCGGTCGTGGCCCTCCGGGACACTTCACGAATCTGAAACTGGTAGTAGGCCATGTCCTGCCGGGGGAAGTAGATGACCACGTTGAAGAGGGTGACCATGGAAAGATGAAGCAGGGCGGAGAAGATGAGCGCGATGGCGAAGGGGGACAGCCGGGCGCGCGGCTTCTGGTGCGCGCGGCGAAACATGCTACTCCTCGGGCCGCGGGGGCTCGGCCGCGATGCCGTACTGGCGGATGCCCGCCGTGTTCACGATGCCGAAGACCCGCACCGTTCGCCCCGTGGGAATGCGCGCATCGGGGCGGATAAGAACCAGCCCGTCGGGCCGCCGCGTGTTGAACTCGGCCAGCACGCGGGAAAGCTCGGCCCAGTCCTTGATTTCCGTTTCATTCACATAGACCGGCCCCCCGTTATCCGGTCCGCCTTCCCCGTAGGCCAGGGTGATGGCGAGTTCTTTCTGTTCCAGCTTTTCCGCGCCCTCGGCTTGCGGTGTTTCGATGGGGATGGAGGTCTGTACGACGAAGGTCGAGGACAGCATGAAGAAAATGAGCAAGAGAAAGACGACGTCGATGAGGGGCGTCATTTCAATGGCCGCGCGAATCTTGCGCTTATCGTTTCGCTTGAACTTCATCCGTCACCCGTTCGGCTTAAATGCCGTGCTCGCCGTGGTCTTTCGTCAGCAGGTCCACCAACTCGGAAGAACTGATCTCCATCTCCACCACCATGTTGTCCACGCGGGTTACGAAGTAGTTGTAGACCACGTAGACGGGAATGGCCACGGTGAGGCCCGCGGCGGTAGTCATGAGGGCGTTGCCGATGCCTTCCGCCAGATCGGAGGGGTTGACCTGCCCCCGCAGGTTCTGGATCTGGGCGAAGGCCTTGATCATGCCCGCCACGGTGCCCAGCAGGCCCAGGAGGGGGGAGATATTGCCGCACGTGGCCAGCGCCGAGAGATGCCGCTCCAGCCGAGGGATCTCCAAATGCCCCGCGTCCTCGATGGCCTCGCGGATTTCTTCCTTGCTCCGGTTATGCTTGAGAATGCCCGCTTTCATGATCCGCGCCACGGGGGCGTTGGTTTCATCGCAGATTTCGATGGCTTCCTGGATACGGTTCTGGCGCAGCACCTGCCGCATGGTATCCATGAACTCGCGCGTGTCGATGGTGGCGCGGCGCAGCACGAAGAAACGTTCGATGGTGATGGCCAGGCCGACGATGGAGCAGGCGAAGATAGGCCACATGAGAATGCCGCCCTGCTCCATGATCTCGAAAGGTTGCAGTGGCACGAGTGATGCCTCCTATGGGTGGCGCGGAACCGCCCGTCCCGTGTTCAATGTCCGACCAGGGTGCCCAGGCCCTGCTTCGTGAAGATTTCGAGCAGCAGACTGTGGGGAACGCGACCGTCAATAATGTGCGTTTTGCGCACGCCATAGTCAAGTCCCTTGAGACAGGCCTCAACCTTGGGAATCATGCCGCCGGCGATCACGCCCGCCTCCTTGAGCCCCTTCACCTCGCCCGAGCGCAACTGGTGAATCAGGGATTTCGGATCGGAAACATCCCGCAGCAACCCCGGTGTGTCCGTGAGGAAAACCAGCTTCTCCGCGTGCAGCGCCGCCGCCACTTCCCCCGCCGCCGTGTCGGCGTTCACGTTCCACGTGCCCCCGTCGGCGTCGGTGGCGATGGGGGCGATGACGGGGATCATGCCCGCCCCGCACAGGGCGTCGATCACCTGCGTGTGAACCCCCGTGACTTCTCCCACGTGGCCGATGTCGCCGCCGCCATCCGGCACGAGTTGCCGGGCGAAAAGCAGGTTGCCGTCCTTGCCGCAAAGACCCACGGCATCGGCCCCGGCCCGGCCGAGCAGGGAGACGATATCCTTGTTGACCGAACCGGCCAGCACCATTTCGACGACCTCGATGGTGGCATCGTCGGTGACGCGCAATCCCTGCGGACTGAAGACCGACGGGATACCCATCCGTTGGAGCGTCTTGTTGATGGCCGGCCCCCCGCCATGGACGATGACGGGATTCATCCCCACGTATTTCATGAGGACAATATCCTCGGCCGTACTGCGGCGCAGCTCGGGATCCACCATGGCCGCCCCGCCATACTTGATGACCACGGTCTTTCCCTCGAACTCGCGGATATAGGGCAGCGCCTCGATAAGCACCGCCGCTTTCTGGATGGATTTTTCCACCGTTCCTCCGGTCTCCTCAGGTCCTGTAGTCGGCATTGATGGTCACATAATCGTGGCCGAGGTCGGTGGTCCAGAAAACCGCTTCACCGCCGCCCTGACCCACGGCCACGCGCACCGCGAATTCCGCCTGCCGCATCACGGCGGCGGCCTGTTCTTCCTCGTAGGCCGCGGGCATGCCGTCCCGCACCACTTGCACGCCGTCGAGCCAGATACCCAGGTCGTTTACGTCAAAGCCGACCCCCGCGTAGCCCGCCGCGCAGGCCAGGCGGCCGATGTTGGGATCCTCCCCGAAAAAGGCCGTCTTGCAGAGTTGTGATTGGGCAATGCTCCGGGCGATGGTTTTGGCATCCTCGTCGGAGACCGCGCCCTCGACCCGGATCTCGACCAACTTGCTCGCGCCTTCGCCGTCGCGCACCAAGGCCTTTGCCATGGTAACACACACGGCGCGCAACGCCTCGGCAAAGGCTTCAAAATCCGCGGTGCCCGGGGTCAGAACCGGCAAACCCGCCTGGCCGTTGGCAAAACACAGCCCCGCGTCGCTGGTACTCATGTCGTTGTCCACGCAAATGCAGTTGAAGGAATCGCGCACGCATTCCCGGAGCAGATTCCGCAACACGCCGGCCTCAATGGCCGCGTCGGTGGTGATAATGCAGAACATGGTGGCCATGTTGGGCGCGATCATACCCGAACCCTTGGCGATGGCGCCGATACGCACCGGCCCGCCGTCCAGGGCCATTTCCTTGGGTACCGTGTCGGTGGTCATGATGGCCAGCGCGGCGTCGTGACTGCCCGAGGCCGACAGCGCCTCCAGGCAACCCGCCGCGCCGTCCAGGATGCGGTCCATGGGCAGGGGCACGCCGATCACGCCGGTGCTGAGTACGGCGACCTCTGTTACCGGCACGTCCAGGCCCCCGGCGATGCGTTCCGCCGTGGCCTGTGCGTCCTCCAGGCCCTTCGCCCCCGTGCAGGCGTTGGCGTTGCCGCTGTTCATGAACACGGCCCGCGCCCGGCCCCGCATGCAGACGCCCTCGGTCCATTGGATGGGGGCGGCCTTCAGTATGTTCGTGGTGAACGTGCCCGCCACCACGGCGTCGGCATCGCTTACCAGCAGGGCACAGTCCTTCTTCTCGGAAGCCGGCCCCTTGATATGCGCGGCAACCCCCGCCGCCCGGTAGCCGGCCGGTGCGGTAACACCGCCTTCGATGTTCATCATGGCGCCATTCCCGGCAGTTTCAGTCCCGCCCGTTCCTCCAGGCCGAATCGAACGTTCATGCACTGGATGCCCATGCCCGCCGTGCCCCCCACCAGGTTGTCAATACAGCTCACCACCATGAGGTTCCCGGTGCGCTCGTCCATTTTCCAGCCCAGGTTGCAGAAGTTCGACCCGCGCACCTGGTTGATGTCGGGCAACTGTCCCTCCGGCAGCACGCGCACGAAGGGCTCTTCGTCGTAGCAGGAAAAGACTTGGGCCGGGTCGATGGAAGCGGACGGACGGAAGGCGATGGTGCTCAGGATGCCCCGCGTCAGCGGCGCCACATGGGGTGTAAACTGCACCAGGGTCCCGCCGCCGATCTCCTGTTCGATTTCCGGAATGTGCTGATGAACGGCCAATTTGTACGCCTTGATATTCTCGTTCATCGTGGGGAAATGGAATACCTCGTTCAACGCCCGGCCACCACCCGATACGCCCGTCACGCTGTTCACCACGACGGGCACCGCGGGGAGCACCGCCTGAACCAGGGGCCGCAGCGGCGTGATCACGCTGATGGGGAAACAGCCCGGCACGGCCACCAGATCGGCGCTTCGCAACTCCTCGCGGTGCCAGGGAACGTGACCATACACCGCCTCCAGGGCCAATTCGGGCTTGGTGTATTCCGCGCCATAGTATTTCGCGTAGGCCGCGGGATCCTTGATCCGGAAATCCGAACCCAGATCCATCACGCAGGCCCCCGCCTCGCGAAGAGCCGCGCCCAGTTTCATGGACACCGTGCCCGGCACCGCGATAAACACCACGTCGCAACGCTTGGCCAACGACGCCGCGTCAAAGGTTTCCAGCGTCACGTCGGTGAGCTTTTGAAACTGGGGCAGCACCTCGTCCAGGCGTTTACCCCCTTCCACCTCCACCGCCGCCACCAGTTCCGCCTCCGGGTGCGCCATGAGCAGCCGCATCAACTCCCGGCCGCCATAGCCAATCGCGCCGACCATACCCACCTTAATCATAACTCTTCGACTCCTTGAAAAAAGCGCCCCGCCCATGGGGGCGCGGGACGGTTCGTGACCGTGCAAAGAAAGTTCAACCGCATGCGGCACGCCCCCATGCGCGGGAGGAAGAACCGAAGAAAAAGTGCGGCGACAATGCGTTCTGATTATACCGCCCCTCATGCACCGCATCAAACAAAAGGTGTTTTTTCAGGCTTTTCCCCCTCGGCACCCGCGCTCCAGCTTCAAGACAAGGAACCTTTTGAGGCGAACGGGGTATTTATAGGCAGTGAGGACGCACGGATGTTGAAAGCAGAGCGGCCCATGGGGTCGTTTTGCGCCAAGAGAGAACATGTGGTAGACTCTTGACAGTGGCAAGGTGCCAATTCGGTGCCCACGGGGATGCCGGGGGCAGCTATTTTTAACACCACCTCTCCAACTGCTGGGGGTAATCAAGCACCTGATCACGCATTGTGAGCAGTTATATCATTTTTCTTATCCATGTATTCTGTTTTAATAGTATTGATCCACCAAGCAAGGGAATTATGACCATGAAAACGGATCCCATTCCAGAAAACGCGCCCCCCGGGTCATTCATGACCCAATCACGAATCAAGGCCTGGTTTTTTTCAACCCTGCGGGGGCATTCCGTCATCACCAAGTTTAAGACGCCCTATCTCGGGCCTTTCGGCATCCTCCTTTACCGAAGCCGCTATGTTCTCGCCCCCCGAAACGGAGTCAATAACCGCAAGGCGGCCTGAAAAAGCCGCCACAAGCCAATCCCCAACCTGGTTTGGCCGGAACTACGGCGGTTCGTGCCACGATCCACCGGCAAGAGCCCCAAAGCATGAGCGACGAACAATGGATGATTTTGCGGTATGGGGCGAAAACAGTGTGATTTACGGCCGCTCCCCGGCCAACATGAGATGAAAGTCCCTGCCATCCCAGACCACGTGGCTGCGGTGAACCATCCAGTCCCCCGTGTTAAGGTAGAGACCGGTGCCGTGGGGTGTTTCGATTTCCTCTCTCGACGGTGCGTGGGCGTGGCCGCAAAGGACCACGTCGGCCTTTCCCGCGACGAGTATTTGCTCCGCGTAGTCGCGTAAGGCGCGTGCCTGGGGACCCGCCGCGGGGTCGCCGTTCTGTTGAAGCGACCGGCTGCCGTGGCTTACGGCGCGCGCAATGGCCATGGCCCAGTCGGGGTGAACGAGGCGGAAGACTTCCACCACGAAAGGATTGCGGGCGATGCGTTTGTAGACGCGGTAAAAGTGGTCCGAAGGACATACACCGTCCCCATGCACCAAATGGGTCCGCCGCCCGCCAAAATCCAGCAGCACGCTGTCGGGGTGGATATGAAACCCCAATTCCTCGCGAAGAAAACGGCCGCCCCAGAAATCGTGGTTTCCACAGACCAGATGGAGCTCCCCCCCCGCCTCTCCCAGGTCCCTGAAGGCCCGTAAGACCTCGAAGTACCCCGAAAAGATTACATGGCGGTATTCGAACCAAAAGTCGAAAAGATCGCCCAGGCAAATGATCCGGTCATAGGCGTCGGGGGAAATAGCACGAAGAAAAGAGACAAAAGCCTCCCGGTGGGACCGGGCGGCATCGGTCACCTTCAGATGGACGTCGGAAAATAGGAGCGTCTTTTTCAGCGCCGTGTCTCCGTCCATGCCCGGGACCGGTTAAAAGAGCGTGATTTTGCCCGGTGGCCAGAATCGCAGCACGGCCCGACCGATAATCTGCTCATCATCAATGGCACCGAAACTGCGGCTGTCCTTGCTGACGCTGCGATGGTCGCCGAGTACGTAGTATTCATTCGGTCCCAGGTACTCGGGCTCTTCCACGTCGAGTGAACTCCGTTCAGCGGGTTCGAGGTAATCTTCCTCAATGGGCCAGTTATTCACGTAAACCGTGCCCGCGTTGAACTCCACCTTGACCGAGGCGGCCGGGTCGGCGACCTCCTCCGTGGCGCTTACCTTGTTGCCCGGCTGGTGGGGGCCCTTGGCGATGATGCGCTTCACATAGCGGCGATGCCCTTCGTCGCGCTTGTCGAACACCACGATATCCCCTTCGTCCATGGGATCGAAGTGATTCAACAGGGGAAGGCGCGCCAGCAGGTGGGGAAGCTTGAGAACGAGAATACGGTCGCCATCCTGAAGGGTGGGCTGCATGGAGTCGCCCTGAACCTCGTACCCTTCCATGACAAAGGTCTTCAGCCCCCAGAAAAGCACCAGGAAAAGGAGCACCAGCTTGACCAGCTCCACCACCTCCCGCTTTACTTCCTGTTTTGGGGAAGCCTTTGCGGACGGGGTTATCGGCTGTGTTTCCTGTTCCAACGTAACGTGCTCCTCAGGCGTTGCGGGTCACCGGTTGACACCGGCCTTCCCGTACCGCTCTTAGAAAGTCTGCCATAGACTGGATCGGGGCGTCAAACGACAGGGCGTGGGCGCCCACGTCCTCCAAGCGGTGAGCGTCGCTGGCCGCCAGGGCCGGCAGGCCCAGCGTTGTGGCCAGCCCCGCCGCCAAACGCTGCTCGTGAGGCTTCAAGTTGACGCTTCGCACCTCGAGTGCGTCGAAGCCCAACTCGCCGATGTTTTCGTCGTAGCTCAGCCCGGCCCGTGTCGGGTGCGCCGCCACGCACAGTGCCCCGTCGCCCTGGAAGGCGGAAAGCACTTCCCGCGCATCCTCGCCGGGAGCAAAACGCTCACTTTGGACGGCTTCAAGGCCGTAAACCAGGATATCACCCTGGCGCGCGCTGTATTCAAAGCCCGCCAGCAGCAGGAAGCCCGGTTCCCGTGCCTCGGCGTTCAGTTCCTCCAATTCGTCCAGGCTCCACTGGTAGTGGTGCTCGGTGATGATGACCCCATGGAGTCCCGCTTTGACGGCCCGTTCCACCAGTTTCGACGCGTCGATGCGACTGCACTCGGAATGCTTTTCCGTGTGAAGGTGGATGTCTATAAGAATGCTCAATCGTTACCTCTCCGATTTCCACCGTTACCTTCCACGTGCCATTTGCGAAAGGACCATTTTCAGCGAGAACCGCCACATGTTCCTGGAAGTTGCGGTTTTCTCCGCCGCCACAGACAGCATGCCGGGGCCGAACGCGGCCCTGGGGATGGCACGCGAAAGGATCCTCGATTCTGCAAAAGTCTCTCTATCCATGAGCGAAAGCGTCGGCCCACAGCCGGGGGCGGCTGTGCCACCTGACCCGGCCGAACCGGAACCAAGCATCACTACAGCCGTTCATGCCACGACCAACCCTCATCCACGCGAAAGCGGAGACCCACGATGGGGGACAGCACCTTGACCTTTTCCGTGGATTCCCGCGTTCGCGGGAATGACGGAAGGGAGGGGCAAACACGTTTTCGCAATAATTTGTACAGAACTTCACGGGTAAGGGACCCCAAAAAACATTCCCCGTTAATTGCACGGGAGCCTTAACGGCGCGGTAATCCGGTCACACGGCTTCCAGTCCCAGGGCACGGATGAGCGGTGAGTCCTGCACATACCGGGGCATGATGATTTCGAGCTGTTTCGTCACGGTTTGGCGGGTTACGAAAAGGGGCGCGGCGGGATGGAGGTAGGCGAGTTCTTTCAGATACTGCCACCATTCCCCTTTCTCGATTGCACGGCCAAGCAAAACAGCGGGAATCTCCATGAAGGCGTCGTCGCCCTGCTGCTGGTCAATTTCACTGGCCAGGCTCTCGCCATCGTCCGCCGCCGCATCCCGGTTGCGCAGGCGCTCGGACAGGGACTTCACCAAAGCGCAAGCGCTTCTGTAACGCTCCGCGAAGGTGTCCCATTCCGGGTCGGTGGCCCGAACCAAACTCGTCAGGAAGGCCACTTGCGTATCCAGGGGTCGCCGGGACAGGCGTTCCGCCAAGGTGTTTTCGCGAAGGAGGTAGGCCAACGCCGTTTGCACGTGGACCTCCGGGGGCTGAAGGGCCACCGAATCCTCCGGGTTGCGCGGGTATACCGCGTGGAGCATGAGGCACTTGGTCTGGTAGTTGGGTACGGCCGGCAGGGGTTCGGGGAAGGCGGCGTAGTTATATTCCAGGCCCGATGCCACCGTGTACCCCCGCACCGCCCGCGGGATATCCCCCGCGTCCAGCGCGGCGTCGCTCGCGTCGAGAATCGTTTCGCACATCTTCGCGCGGATGCGCAGCAACTCGTAGGCCTGCGCGGCCGCGCCGTATTTCTCCAGGCGGACGGCATTGTCCGCCAGCATGAGCACCAGGTCCGCGTGCAGTTGGGCCGGACCGTTTTTTTCGAGCTGGGCGCGGACATGGGCCTGGACGGCGCTCTCCCGTGCCTTCGCCAAGGCCGCGCGGTAGGCCTCGTTTTCCTCGTCCTCCGCTTCGGGCAAGAGGTAGGCATATTTGTCCGTATCGATTTCCTCGGAGGAGTCATTTCGCAAGGGGGAATAGGGGAAGAAGAGGAAGCGGAAATTGACAATATCCCCTTCGGCCACGGCCTTGGCCACGCAACGGTCGATGGTGTCCTGCGTGACGGGCGCTTTTTCCCGGGATTTTCTGCGTGCCATCCCGTCAGTTTCCTTTCCAGGCCACGATGGCCGCCGCGAAGCGCTTGCGCTCGTCCCAGTCTACCTCGGGTTTGGTGACCAGCGCATAGGGCAGCCGCTGGTGGATGTCGTGGTAGAGACGCTGCCGGTGGTGGCGAAGGATACGCCCCGCATGCCGTTCATGGGCCAGGTCCCAGTGGCTGGCCTCGACGCATTCCGGGTCGCGGCCCGCCTCGAGCATGAGTTCCTCGAGATAGGTCGAGAGAAAATGCCGTAAGGCGCCATCATAAGCGCGTCGCGCCTGGTCCAATTCCGGCCCTTCACGACCGTCCAAGGCGCGCCAAGCATCCTCCAGCCTGATAACCTCCTCCCGGTCGGCCATGTAGCGTTGCCGCCGGTCGTTGTCCCGCAGGATATAATACGCGGCATTGTGGCGCGCCAGGTCGAGCAAATAGGCGTCGCGCCGTTCCGGGGTAAGCTCGGCCCGCCCGATTTCAATGAGGAGGTGCTTCATCTTTTTGCGGTAATTCTTGCGCACCTCGCCCGGTTTACAGTTGGGCTCCAGGTCGAGTACGGAAAAATAATCGATATAGCCTTGTTGGGGCATGGGGGGATACTCCTCACCGGCATGGGGATTCCGGCTTTCCACCAAAACGCCGGGGAGTGGATTGTACCGCGAATCCCCGGAAGCACTCAAACAACGGTGAAACGGCCACTTGGAACGGCGTCCGCGCCAGGGATTCCCGGGGAACGCCACGCTCCCGGTTGACCAATTTCCGTCCGTTGGTCTTCGCCCCCGCGCCCGGCTATACTGGGAGCGTTCCTCTTGGTCGGGCATATCACGGTGTTAACGGTCACGGACAGGAAAGGGGCGCAAGCCATGAAACCATTTGCCCAAATCTTTTTCGTCTTCTTGCTGGTTGTCGGATTCGGGATTATCCCGGGGTGCGCTTCGGGCGGTCCCCATCCCATGTTGGGCAGGAAAGCGCCCGCCTTCACGCTTCCCCTCGTGGAGGGCGGTTCCTTCGACCTGGGCAAGCACCTCGGAAAGGACGTTGTTCTCCTGGACTTCTGGGCGTCCTGGTGCCCGCCCTGCCGCGAAGCGCTGCCCAAGGTGAGCGTCGCCGCGGCAAAACACGCGGACCGGGGTGTTGTCTTCTGTGCCGTGAATGTGGGGGAAAGCAGGGAGGAGGCCGGTGGGTACGTAAAAAGGGCGGGTCTGGACATCCCCGTGGGCCTGGACACCGACGGCGCCGTGGCGGAAGCCTACGGGGTCGATGGTATCCCCCAGACGGTAATCATTGGCAGGAACGGCGTCATCGAGGCCGTGCATGTGGGTTATTCATCGCAAATGGGGAAGCAACTCGACAAAGAGCTGGAGGGCCTGCTGCGCGCGCAATAACCCAGTGACGGCAACAATTCACATGCCTTTTGAGGCATTTGCGAAATGGAGGATCTTAATTATGTCCATCCTGTATGTTGAAGATGGTCGCAACATAGAGGATTATGGGGCGCTCATGCGGAGAATGGTCTTTTCGCAAATGACACCCTTTGATTGCTGCCGGCACGCCGCACTGTGACATAATAAATGTGCATGATGACGTCACCTATTCTGCATGGAGCAAGGCATGAAGACAACCGTGGATCTGCCCGAATCTCTCATCACTGAAGCCATGAAGATATCCCACCAGCGCACCAAGACGGCCGTTATTGTAACGGCCCTCGAAGAACTTGTTCGGAAGAACCGAATCCAGGGGATCAAAGGGTACCGGGGAAAACTGGACTTGCACATCGATCTCAAGAGCTTGCGAAAACGCCGATGAGCGTACTCGTTGATACTTCGGTCTGGATCGATTACTTCCGTGGTTCACGAAGCACGGCAAGACTTGACTTTTTGATCGATGAAAACCTGGTCGTTGTCAATGACCTTATCCTGGCGGAAATCATTCCCGCGTTGCATCTTCAGCGTCGGCCCAAACTGATCGCCTTGATGCGAGAGATCCATTGCCCTCCAATCACGATAGATTGGGAAGACCTGATTCAAATGCAGGTTGCATGTCTCCGCCACGGCATCAACAAGATGGGTCTTCCCGACCTGATGATCGCGCAGCACGCGGTGCAAAACCACCTTGAACTATATTCTCGCGATAAACATTTCACGCTTCTCGCGCAACATGTCCCGCTGTCGCTGTACTGAGATGCATTTTCGAAATCGAGGATCTTTTTACATGTTGTGGCTAAGAGAGCCGCAACATACAGGATCATGGGGCGGTCTCGCTGAAAATCACCTTTTAGCAAATGGCACACTGAGGCTACCCTTCTTCCGGAGCGTTCCGCATTCTCCAGGCAAATCGAGATGGTCTTGATGGATGCCATTTGCGAAAGGAACCTGATGCCATGATTGAACGAAGCCAGCCGAACATTCTCCTGATCACCACCGACCAGCAACGCTACGACGCGGCCGGAGGGGCGGCACCGTCGTTTCTGCGCACGCCCCATTTCGACAACCTGTGCCGGGAAGGCATCCGATTCCCGCAGGCCCGGGCCGATTGTCCCATCTGCGTGCCGTCCCGCGTATCCATCATGACGGGGAAGACGGTCTTCGGTCACGGAATGGACACGAACGGAAGCACCACGGAGGTGCTGCGGCGGGAGGAAACCCTCCCGAGCCGTCTTCGCGCGTGCGGCTACCAGACGGCGGCCATCGGCAAAATGCACTTCTGGCCCATGCGTTCACGTCATGGCTTCGACGAGATGATTCTTCCCGACGACTATTACCGGGAAATGCGGCGTTCGGGCATCGACGTGCAACCCATGCGGCACGGCCTGGGCCAGAACGAGCTGTACCCCGGAATGGCCACGGTGCCGGAAAGCCTGACCCTGACGAACTGGATTGCCGAGCAATGCGTGTCCTACATCCGTGACCGGCGCGACCCCAACGTGCCCTTTTTTCTCTGGTGCTCCTTCAGCAAGCCCCACCCGCCCCTCGATCCGCCCGAACCCTATTACTCCATGTACCGCGACGCGGCCATTCCCGAGCCGGTCTTCGGTGACTGGAGCGAGGATGCACGATGCCCCATCCCCTTCGTCCGGCACCGGGAATCCTGGAGTTGCGACCTCGTGCCGCCGGAGGTCATTCGCGCGGCCCGCGCGGCGTACTACGGCCTCATCACCCAGATCGACTACAACGTGGGGCGGGTCTTCGCCGCCCTGCAGGATGCCAACCTTTTCGGAGAGACCCTCATCCTTTATACCTCGGATCATGGTGAGTTGCTGGGTGATCATCATTCGGGCGGGAAATTCACCTTCCACGAAGCCTCCGCCCACGTGCCCTTCGTGCTGCGCCCGCCCCGCTCGTGGAAGGAAAGTGAACCCGGCGCCACCTGTGACGGCCTGGTGACACACGCCGATATTCTGCCCACCTTCCTGTCCGCCGCGGGAGGCAAAGTGCCTTCCGAAGTGGAAGGCATCGACCTCCTGGCCCTTGTACAAGGCCAAACCGAGGGCCGCGACTATTTTGAGTCCACGGCGATAAACGGCATGTATTACGGCATCACCGATGGCCGTTGGAAGTACATGTATTATCCCGAGGGAGCGGGCGAGCAGTTTTTCGACCTGGAGAACGATCCCCGGGAGTTGCACGACCTCGCGCTTTCGGGGGAGAAAAGGGAGGAGATGGCCCGCCTCAGGGCCGAGATGATCCGTCGCCTCCAGGCACGGGGCAGCGAGGCAGTCAAGGATGGTGAATTACTTACGGTTCCCGCGCAAAACGACACCACGGCCCAGCGTCGAAGCGTACCCTGGCCTGGCTACCACACCGACCACTGTGGCTTGGATGTTTGCCATTGAGTGGCGTCTTTGCCGGTTCCAGGTTTTCAGCACGGGATTGGAAGGGTGGAATAACCGTTCACCATGTTCCGTGCCATCGTGGATGATGGGGCCGACCGGCCCCAACCAGGAGGGAGAGCCATTATTTCCCGCTACGGAACACCATGAAACGAACCTGTTGTGGATAGGATATGGCTCCCGGTAAAAAAAGGGAGGGCTGTTTGTTTTTCGTTTTTTCTGGCGTGGACCCGGTCCTTTTTCGTATCCTAGGGGCGTGTAGCGTGCCAGGGTGCGGCGCTTGGCACGCAACGACTGATCGGAGGATGGTTCCTTTGGTGACCCTGACCTACATTGTTTTTTTCGTTGGCCTGGCCAGTCTGCTTGTAGGCGCGTTGATGGCCCTGGCCTACCTTTGGGAGTCATTCGAGAATTGGACCCTTAACCTGGCCTGGCGCGTTACGCTGCTGGGCACGGTTCTGATTCTCGTCACGTTCCTGCTCCGCATTGTCCAGATCGGCCACTTGCCTTTCACCAACGCCGCGGACTCCCTCAACCTGTTCGTT
>JAJRTN010000100.1 GCA_024278275.1 Candidatus Hydrogenedentota bacterium | reverse complement strand
TTGTGCTTCCAATTGTTGGAGCCGGGTCATACTCAATCCTCCTGTGGTTGTAATCAACGACCATGTAGTATATATACTACATGCTACTGCCCAAAAACAAAAGAAAAATCGAAAAACTCACTTTGGTGACGCAGGCCCAAACACCGGCCGGTATTTGACTTGCGGCTGGGGCGCCTGTTAGCATACGCCTTCTTTACAAGGCCCGATCCGGGACTGTATTGAGGGGAAAAAGGGGTTGAGCGCGGGCGTGAATACGTGGCGGGCGGCGGTATTGTCCGCTGTTTTCAAGGCGGCTTCTTGAAGGTTATTGGGGCCCGGGAAGTCCCCTGGTTCGTGCCAATCGCCGTTTGTCTTGGTATCGATGGTTGCCGCAAGCGCCAGGGCCGGGAGACCGGACGCGCGCAATGTTTGGAAAGCATTTGGTGCGGTGGTTCCGCGTGGACGGACTGTATCGAGTGCTTCACGGGAGGAAATACCCATGCCGAAAATCCTGGTTCTGGATGGTTTGAGCGAGGAAGGGGTGTCGGTTTTCCGCGCGGAGGGCTTCGAGGTGGACGTGAAGCCGCCGCAGAAGCCGGATGCCCTGGCCGCCATGATTGGCGAATATGACGGGCTGGTGGTGCGCAGCGCCACCAAGGTGACGGCGGAGATTTTCGAGCAATCGGGCAAGCTCAAGGTGATCGGCCGCGCGGGCGTGGGCACCGATAATATCGACAAGGACGCGGCCACGCAGAAGGGCGTGGTGGTCATGAACACGCCGGGGGGGAATACGCTCTCCACGTGCGAACACACCTTCGCGCTCATGTTCGCGCTCCTCCGCAACGTTCCCGCGGCGCACCAGTCCATGCAGGAAGGACGCTGGGACCGCAAGAAGTTCATGGGCACGGAGGTATGCGGCAAGACCATCGGTATCGTGGGCATGGGGCGTATCGGGGCCGAAGTGGCCAAGCGCGCACAGGCCTTCGAGATGAAGGTGTTGGCTTTCGATCCCATCCTCACGGAGTTAAAGGCCGACGCGCTCGGGGTCGAGCTGGTTTCCCTGGATGCCCTGATGGAGCGTTCCGACATCATTACCATTCACGCGCCGAAGTCGGACAAGACCAACAACATGATCCGCCTGGAGCAAATGAAGAAGATGAAGCCCACCTGCCGCATCATCAATTGCGCGCGGGGCGGTATCGTCAACGAGCAGGATCTGGCCCAGGCGCTGAAGGAAGGCGTCATCGCCGGGGCGGCGCTGGATGTCTACACCTCCGAGCCCTTCACGGACAATCCCTTTATCGGACTTGACAATATCGTGACGACACCCCACCTGGCGGCCAGCACGGGCGAGGCGCAACTGTCGGTCGCGGTGGACGTGGCCAAACAGATGTCGGCCTACCTGAAGACGGGGGCCATCATCAACGCGGTGAACGTGCCCAGCCTGGACAGCGAGATGCGGGCGCAGATCCAGCCCCAGCTCTACCTGGCCGACCGGCTGGGGCTGTTCATGGCGGGTTTCATGAAGGGCCGCCCGGAGAGCATCGAGATTTCCTATGCGGGAGACATGGGTGTTGCCGATACCTATCCCATCACCACCGCGATCCTCTGCGGTTTCCTCAAGCCGTCGGTGGAGAGCGTGAACATGGTGAGCGCGCCGGTGCAGCTCAACGAGCGGGGTATCTGCGCCAGCGAAAAGCGTGTCGCGGCCCCCTCCAACTATGCCTTCGAAATCGGCGTCACTGTCGTGACCGACGAAGAGACCCACACGGTGAAGGGCACACTTTTTCACGGGAAAGACCCCCGTATTTGCAGTATTGACGACATGCGCGTCGATGCCCGGCCGGAGGGCGACATGCTGGTGACCATGAACGAGGACAAGCCGCTGATTATCGGTCGTCTCTGCACGCACATCGGTGATGCGGGCGTCAATATCGCCAGCCTCATGCTGGGCCGTGATGCTCGTGGCGGGCGCGCCCTCACCGTGTTGAACCTGGATCAACCCTTGAGTGAGGAGGTCCTCGAAGCCTGTCGGCAAGTGCCCCATGTGAATGAGGCGCGGCTGGTGCCCCTGCCCGCGACCGAATAGGCCCGAACTGAAACAGTCTTCCCCGAAACCTGAAACCGAATGGAGTAACCATGAGCAAGTATCCCCATATCCAAGTACCCGATGGTGACAAGCTGGTTGTGAAAGACGGCAAAGTCGTGACCCCGGACCGGCCCATTTTGGGTTTTATTGAAGGCGACGGCACGGGACCGGACATCTGGCGCGCTTCCAAGTATCTCTTTGATGCCGCCGTGAAACATACCTATGGCGGCAAGCGCGAGATCGCGTGGATGGAAGTCTACGCGGGCGAGAAAGGAAACCAGGTTTGCGGGTCCTATTTGCCCGACGAGACGCTTGACGCCCTCCGGGAGTACGAGGTGGCCATCAAGGGTCCCCTCACCACGCCCATTGGCGGCGGTTTCCGCAGCCTGAACGTAAGCATTCGCCAAAAGCTCGACCTCTTCGCCTGCGTCCGCCCCGTGCGGCACTTCCCCGGCGTGCCCTCGCCGGTGGTGGCGCCGGAGAATGTGAACATGGTCATCTTCCGTGAAAACACGGAAGATGTGTATTCCGGGCTTGAGCTTGAATCGGGCACGCCCGAGGTGGAGAAGCTCATCGCCTTCTGTAAAGAGACTTTCGGCTGGGATATCCGGCCCGACTCGGGCGTGGGCATCAAACCCATCAGCGCCCAGGGCACCAAGCGCCTCGTGCGTGCTGCCATCAACCATGCCATCGAGCACAAGTGCAAGTCGGTCACGCTGGTTCACAAGGGCAACATTATGAAGTTCACCGAAGGCGCCTTCATGAAGTGGGGCTATGAACTGGTGCGCGAAGAGTTTTCCGACGTGGCCGTCGGCTGGGAGGACTGTGGCGGTGATCCGGGCGACAAAATCCTGGTGAAAGACACCATCGCGGACATCTTCCTCCAGCAGATCCTCACCCGGCCCAAGGAGTTCGAGGTCATCGCCACCATGAACCTCAACGGCGACTACATGAGCGACGCCCTCGCCGCGCAGGTCGGGGGCATCGGCATCGCCCCGGGCGCCAACATCAACTACGAAACGGGGGTCGCCTGTTTCGAGGCCACCCACGGCACCGCGCCGAAATACGCCAACCTGGACAAGGTCAATCCCAGCAGTCTCATCCTCTCGGGCGTCATGATGTTCGAGTATCTCGGCTGGCAGGAAGTGGCCGACGCCATCACGGCGGCCATGACGAAAACCTACCAGGAAAAGACCGTTACCTACGATTTCCACCGGCTCATGGAAGGCGCCACCTTGCTTAAATGCAGCGAGTTCGCCAAGGCCGTGGTGGAAAACCTCAACTGATTCTAGCCGACAGTTCGTTTCATTCCGCGGCCCCACGTCCACCACGTGGGGCCGCGTTCCATTGTGGGGACCCACGGGATCTCCCCCGTCCGGGTCACGTCCTTGAATGAACGTGGCCAACGTGAGAGAATGCGTGCCCGGTTGGGGACTGGAGTTCACAACGAACAGGCGGTGGAAATGAAGACCATTCAATTCGGCGATGCTACGTGGGAAGAGCGGTTTGGCGCGCTGTTTCGCTATGCCCAGGTGGGGCGCTGTGTCAATGGCGTCACCCATGACATCAACAACATTCTTGGCGTCATCATGGCCAACGCGGAATTGATGGGGCTTGAAGCCAAGCTCGACGACCGAACCCGGAGCATGCTGGAAGAGGTCGTCAACGGCGTACTCCGCTGCACCGACCTTATCGGCACGCTGACCTCCATCGCGCGGGAAGACAAGATCAGCGCCAATATCGCGGAGCCGGATAAGATAGCCGCCGACATACTTCGGTTGCGGGATTATGCCCTGCGGGTGGACCGGGTGCGCCTGGAAACGGATGTGGCCGATGACCTGCCCACCATCGTGGCCGATACACCCAAGGTGCTTCTCGCCCTCGTCTACCTCTTCATGAACGCCCAGGAATCCGTCGCCGCCGTCGATAACAAACAGGTGCGTTTTCGTGCATACCGAGAAGGGGAAGGGGTGGCCTTCGAGGTGTGGGATTCCGGACCCGCCCTGGAGGAAGAAGCGGCGGCAAAGGCCTTCGAGCCTTTCCGCAGCACCAAAAACGGTTATCACCTGGGCTTTGGCCTGCACGCGGCCCGCCAAATCGCGACGCTGCACGAGGGCACGCTGACCTACGACCGGGAACGGGGCTTCAAGCTGTACCTGCCCAGTCGAAACAAGCTGATCGACAAGGTCAACACCAGGGAGTAACCGTGCCAGCATGACCGTGGGCGACGCGTACTCCGCGACAGACACAATGTTGTCAAAATTGCCTACCCTTGAGAATGGCGAGGTAAGTGTGTAGTACACGCTCCACGAGTATTTCTTTTGTAACCCCTTTAATTTCTATAGGTTACCGCTACTTTCACGATTCTGGCACGATTGTGGCTACGTCTCTTTTGTTCCGATCATACAGTTTTTTCGACAAAGGCACTTGATGGCAACAGTCCCATGGAGATGGCGCCATGACAAGCAGTGCAACACGTGAACCCGAAACGTTCGCCTGGAACCAGGCAGATTCGCAGGGCCTGTCCTCTCTCCAACGGACCATGCTGCTCCAATCGGAGATGGTCCAGGCCATGATGAACACCGTGTTAGGCGAAGAACCCGCCGTACCGCCGGTCGTGGCCCCCTGAGTACACCGGCTTTTGGGGCGTCATGCGGGGTTTAGGGCACGGGAACCCGCCTGGTCCGGATCGCCCTGGAAGCGGATTTTCCCGGGTCAGTCCGTTTTTCGGTGGGGGAGGCTACGGGGCTTTGGGGAAGATCCAAACGATGGCACGGTAGCAGCGTCCGAAGTGGAGGCGGGTAAGCAGGGGCACGGAGGCGCGCAGCAGGAGCTGGAACAGGGCGTTGCCCCGGCCGGGCCAGTTACACATGAGCACGCGCCACATCCAGGTCCACGCGGGCAGCCAGGCGTTGCCGGTGAGGCGGACTTCGCGGCACGCCCCGGCTTGTTCGGCGAAACAGGCCCGCGTGGCATCGGCGTCGGGCAGGCCCATGGCGGCGTGTTCGTCCAGCCAGCGGATGGACCCGCCGGTAAGCCGCGCGTAGGCGGTCCGCACGCGCCGCTCCGCCCGGAACGCCGCCTCGCCCGCGGGAAAGGCCACCACGGCGGCGCCCCCCTGGCGCGTCACGCGCATCAGTTCCGCCACCGCCCGCCCCCGCGACGCCGCAGGAATGTGTTCGAAGGTGTCCATGGAGATCACCGTGTCGAAGGTGCTGTCTCGGAAGGGCAGGGCGGTGATGTCGGCGGCCACGGGCCGCGTGTCCGGCAGGGCGCGGACCTCGCGCAAATGGGCTACCGACAGGTCCGCGCAGACCACCGGTCCCGGTGCGAAGCGGGCGAGGCCGTTGGCGTTGGCGCCCACCTCCAGCCGCGCCGGTCCGAGGAGGCCACGGCGGCGCAGAACACGCACCACGGGCCTGTAGCGCACGGCCCAATCGGGATAGCCCCGGCCGTCCTTTTCGGCGAAGGCGCGCAACCGCGCCATGAGGCCCTTAGCCATGGTGTTTCCCCCCCACGAGCCACCGGAAACCGGGCAGCCGACCCAGGTGGAGGGTGTGTTCGAGAAAAGTCACGTCGAAGGCGTCAAGGTAGGGCGCGGCGCGAAGGATGAAGCCGTAGGCCGGCCCGAAAACGGCGGCCACCCCCACGGCCCCGGCCAGGTTCTCCAGGCGTCCGTCCACGGGCAGGAGCCACCATGCGACGGCGATACCGGCGGCGGCGCCGGGCAGGGAGGCCACGGCGGGCCAGCCCAGGGAAAGGCGCAGGAGCTTGCCCGGCGGCACGGCCACGTGACGGCGCAAGGCGAGGAAGAACCAGGTGGTGCTGAGGAGGAGGGCCAGCGCGGTGGCCGCGGCGATGAGGTAAAGGGTCGCTGTCTGGCCCAGGCCGATGGCGCGGGCGAAAAGCACGAAGATCACCGTGAGGCCCAGGTTGCAGCCCGTGGAGATGAGGCCGGCGTACATGGCCATCTCGGCGCGGCCCTTGCCCAGGGCAATGCTCATGCCGGGGCCGGGCAGCAGGTTAGCCAGGTAGCCCACCAGCAAGAGCCGGGCGACCCACGCCGCCTCGCCCAGGCCCTCCTGCCCGGCGAAGAGCGCCCGTACCAGCAGGTCCGCCGTGGCCATGGCGTAGAAGGTGAGGGGCACGGCGATGACGGCGATGTACTTCGTGGAGCGCAGGTACAATTCCGCGAGACGGGCCTGTTCGTCGCGGGTATCGAGGTCGGAGGCCGCGGGAATCATGGCGCTCACCACGAGGGCAGGCAGTTGACGCACCTTTGAGGCCAGTTCCTCCCCCGCGCGGTAGAGACCCACGAGCGAGAGGTTGCCGAACACGGCCAGCACCACCACCCGGTCGGTCTGGAAGTTGATGAGGTTGGAGAGTTTGGCGATCTGTGCGCGCCATCCGAAACGGAAGAGGTCGCCCAGGGCGATCCACGTCACCTGCCGGGGTCCTACCCGCAGGGCCGGGTGCAGCCGGAAGGCGATGACCACGCTGGACAGGGCAAAGGCCGTCAGCACCACGGCATTGGTGTAGAGAAGCCCCAGCACGCCGAAGCCCGCTTCGAGAAAGAGGACCGTGGCGACCAGTTTCAGTACCGATGCCGCCACGCTGAGCAGGTTGGTCACGCCCATGCGCTGGAGCCCCGTGGGCACCGACGAAAAGGGCGCGATGCAATTGGTGAGGGCGAAGAGCAGGAGCGCGCCCCGGAAAAGGGTGCGTACCGTGGCCAGTCCGGCGGCGTTGTTGTAGAAAGCGGCCCGGTCCGGGTAGAGAAAGGCGAGCCACCGCGCCACCAGGTTGATAAAGAAGTCGATGGCGGGCCAGCCCACGGCCACCAGCACCGCGCCGAGCAGGAGGTAGAACAGGAGTCCCGTGCTCACCACGGCCGACAGGGCGCGTGCGTCGTTTCGCGCGGCGTGCTGGGCGATGTACTTGGTGAAGGCGCTGCTCACGCCGAAATCGAGGAGCGCGGCATAGCCGGTGAACACGGCGACGATGGACCAAAGCCCGTAGCCGTGGAAACCCAGGCGGTGGACGATGTACACGGTGAGGACCAGCCCCACCAGGGCCTCCCAGATACGCCCCAGGGCGTTGAACACCGTGTTGTAGGCTATGGTCTTTCTTACGGACATGGATATTCGCTGGTTTCCCGTACATTACAAATCGGCAGCCCTTCACGTCTTTCCGGGCTGTCATTTCACGCGATAGATTTCCACGCGGTCCAGGCCGCCCCTGGGCCGGGGCAGGTCCAGGGGGGGGCACAGGGGCTCGAAAAACGCCCGCGCCTGGCGCCACGTCTTCACCATAGCCCCCACGTCCTCGCGCAGGGCGCCGGATTCTTCAATATAGTCGAGGGGCAGTATGACATAGCGGATGTTCTGGCCGTGCAGCCAGGCTACCTGTTCGTCCAGGGGCAGGCGTGCGATGCGCTTGAGCGCCCAGTGGTTCTGGTAGGTGGGGCCGTTGATGAAATAGCTCCGCTGGTCGATGGTGAGCACGGTCCCGCCGCGGAGGTGTTCGTTCGCGTATTGAAAGGCCCCGTACCGTTCCACGCGGGAGGCGAGGTAGGCGGTGCGCGACTGAAGCCCCAGCACCACGGGCACCTTGAAGCTGATGGCGGCGGCGTGGAGGGACAGGCCGAAGAGGAAGGCCATGGTGATCACGGCCATCACGCCCTTCCGCAACGGTCCCATCCGCATGGACGCGGCGGCGGCCACCACCATCAGGGGGGTGAAGAAGGGCAGCATGTAGCGGGCGAAGCGCTGGAAGAAGTAGAACACGGCGCTTCCCGCCACGCCGTAAAGGCCGATGGCCCGCACCCGCCACGAACACAGCAGCAAACCCGGCAGGCCGAGAATCAGCACCATGCCGCCGGGCGACTTGGTCCAGCCATCAAACCGGCCGGGGCGCATGATGATGTCCCAGGGAAAACGCAGCAGGCCCACGAAGCTTATCCCGCCGGACCGGGTGATGCTCTCATGTACCCCCGCCCCGCCCACGGCGATATGGTCGATGGCGGCGCCGGGAAACCAGCCGGCCAGCAGGGGGAACACGGGGTTTCCCGTGAGCACGGCGCTGCGCAGGAGCCAGGGCAGGGCGGCTACCCATGCCGCCAACCCGAAGTAAGCCGCGGCCCGGAAGCGCCGGGGCGACCGGCCGCAAAGCACGGCCACCGCCAGGAAAGCGCAGACGATATAGCCCGTGTGCCGCACGCCGCAGGACGCGCCCGCCAGCAGCCCCGCCAGCACCAGCCAATGCCGGTGCTTCTCGTCGAACCAGGCCACCACGGCGGTGAGTGCGGCGGTGGCAAAGGCGGTAAAGGCCAGGTCGATGGATACCGTGCCCCCCTGGTCCATGAAGATGGGGGCGGTGGCGAAGAGCGCCGCCGCGATGAGACCCACCCGGCGGTCCTCGATCCGCCGGCCCAGCAGGTATACGGACACGCAGGCCGCCACGGCGAAAAGCCAACTCAGGATCGCCGTGGGCAGGGCGCCACCATGATGGTACACGGCGGCGTAGAGGCAGTGCATCAGGTGGGGATAGCCGGAATAGACGTTGCCCGGATGAAAGAAGATCCGGCCCTCCCGGGCGTAGTCGGAAGGCAGGGCAAGATGGGCCACCGTGGCGTCCCAGCCCGTCACCGGCGCCAATGCACCGATGAAGGTGAATCCCAGGGCCGCAGCCGTCGCCAGGAGGCACACCCACTCGAAGGGCATCAGTGCTTCGCGCGCGACTTCGAGGGAAGGCGCGTCCGGTATACACCGCGTAACCTTCCAGCGTAAGAGTTCCGCCGCGCCGGCACAGGCCAGGAGCACCTGCGCCGCGGTGAGGGAGACGCCGCCCACGGTCATGGCCACGAGAGCGCTGGCGGCCGCGCCAAGAAGGAAGCGGTAGAGCCCGGCTTCCAGGGCGGGCAAACGCCACGAAGCGGGCGCCGGCAAACGTCCGAAGGCGAACACCGAGAGCAGTATCAAGAGCAGGGTCATGGGGCCTCCCCGTAAGCATCCATGGCCGCCCCGATATCACGCCCCAACCCGTCACTTCACGGGCGCGGGGCTTCCAAAGGGTCTCCAGGAGAAGCATCCGTAACCGGCTTTTCGGTGGTGAGGTCATATGGACTATACTGGGTCCCCTTT
>JAJRTN010000099.1 GCA_024278275.1 Candidatus Hydrogenedentota bacterium | reverse complement strand
CCGCCACCTGCAAACAGCACGACCGCAACGTCACGGAATACATCACACGGGCCTGCGTCGCGCGTCTTCACGGTCGTCCTGCTTCATCGCTACTGCCCGTGTCCACCGAAATCCTGGCTCAAGTGGCCTGAACGGTTACGATAGTAGTATCATTTTTATTTTCTCCTGTCAATGAAAATCCCGACGCGTCCGGCGCGCGTGCGCGGTCCGGAGCGCCTGTGCTATCATCTGGACCACCCCCCGGAAAAACCAAGAGAAAGGCGTTGTCACCCATGGCGAAGGGCATCACCAAGCGCTCCGTGGATTATTCACAGTGGTACGTGGACTTGGTCCGCAAGGCGGAGATGGCCGACTACTCACCCGTGCGCGGCTGCATGGTCATCAAGCCCACGGGCTACGGTGTGTGGGAGAAGATGCAGCAGGCCCTGGATCGCATGTTCAAGGAGACGGGCCACGTGAACGCCTATTTTCCGCTTTTCGTGCCCGAGAGTTTCCTCCAGAAGGAAGCGGAGCACGTGGAGGGTTTCGCGCCGGAGTGCGCGGTGGTCACCCACGCGGGGGGGAAAAAGCTGGAGGAGAACCTGGTGATCCGGCCCACGTCGGAAACCATCATTTGGTCGGCCTACAAGGACTGGATCAGTTCGCACCGGGACCTGCCCCTGCTCATCAACCAGTGGGCCAACGTGTGCCGCTGGGAGATGCGCACGCGCCTCTTCCTGCGCACCACGGAGTTCCTCTGGCAGGAGGGGCACACGGCCCACGCCACCCACGAGGAGGCCGAGGAAGAGACCCTGCGCATGGTGCGGGTCTACCAGCGCTTCGCCGAGGATTTCATGGCCATGCCGGTCTACGTGGGCCGGAAAACGGAGAGCGAGAAGTTCGCGGGTGCGCTGCATACCTACTGTATCGAGGGCATGATGCAGGACGGGAAGGCCCTCCAGGCGGGCACGTCGCATAACCTGGGCCAGAACTTCGCCAAGGCCTTCGACGTGAAGTTCCAGGACAAGGACGGCGTGTTGAAGTATGTTCACGGCACGAGCTGGGGCGTTTCCACGCGGCTCGTGGGCGGTCTCATCATGACCCATGGCGACGACAAAGGGCTGGTGCTCCCACCGAACATGGCCTCCC
This sequence comes from Candidatus Hydrogenedentota bacterium, assembly GCA_024278275.1. Classification (GTDB taxonomy): domain Bacteria; phylum Hydrogenedentota; class Hydrogenedentia; order Hydrogenedentales; family JAJRTN01; genus JAJRTN01. Next base: position 39,687 of record JAJRTN010000099.1, on the reverse strand, counting down.
TGCCGGTGGTTTTCGTACCCATCTGGCGTGGCGAGGAACAACGGAACGCCGTGCTCGACAAGGCCCGTGAGATTACGCGGGACTGGGATCCTCTCTTCTACAGGATCGACGACCGCGACCAGTATAAGCCCGGTTACAAGTTCGCCGAGTGGGAGTTGAAGGGCATTCCGCTCCGCGTGGAGATCGGTCCGCGCGACGTGGAGAACAACCAGGTGGTCGTGGCGCGGCGGGACACGAGCGAAAAAATGACGCTGCCCATGGAAGGACTGCGTGAAAAACTTGAAACCCTGCTCGACACCATGCAGCAGGATCTCTTCGCCGCCGCCAGGGAACGCATGGACGCCAACACCCACGTGGTCGATTGCTATGAGGAATACAAGGAGCGCGTCGGCCAGGGCGGGTTCTACAAAGTCTTCCTCGACGTGGCGAACCCGGAGGTGGAAGCGCGCATGCAGGAAGACACCAAATCCACCGTGCGGTGCATCCCCTTCGACCTGGATGAAGCGGAGAAGGCCGAGGAAGGTCCCTGTATGATCAGCGGAAAACCCTGTAAGGGCCGGGTGATCGCCGCGCAATCGTATTAGTGCCTTACTCTCAAGAAGGCCATATAAAAAGCGAAACTTTTCATGCTGTGGCATAACCGTTGACGCGGAATGCTTCGCGCCGACGGAAAAGGCCGCGTGTCGCGAAGGGGGGCTCTTTCGTCGTCAAGGTTTCTGTCTTGGTGGGCCAAGGCCACCCTACATTTCCCCGCGAAGGCGGCCTCAACCCGTGGAGCCATGCCCCGCCATTTCCTTTGATGAACCTTCGTCTTTCCACCGAGGTAACCATTTTTCAAGCATCTCCACCAAAGCATCGGGGTCAACGGGTTTGGAAAGGTAGTCGTTCATGCCCGCATCCAGGCATTTCTGGTGATCGCCCTGCATGGCGTGGGCGGTCATGGCGACAATCGGGATGTCGTGGTTGCGGACTTTGGATTGGGGATTGCGAATCGCGGCCGTTGCCTCGTAGCCGTCCATTTCAGGCATCTGGCAGTCCATCAGCACCAAGTCGTAGGACAGTGTTTCCAGCGCTTTGACGGCCTCGGCTCCGTTTACCGCGGCGTCGACCGCCAAACCCAGCTTTCTGAGGACGGCCAAGGCGACCTTTCGGTTGACCGGGTTGTCCTCGGCGAGCAAAATACGGGCTTTGCCGCGCCGTGCCTCGCGGATCGAGTGGCGCGTGATCAAGGAACGTTCAGCCGTATTCGATTCCCCGTTCAGCACTGCGGCCAAGGTGTCATACAGGTCAGATTGGCGCAGGGGTTTGGTGAGATACGCGGCAAAACCGATCTCTTTGAGGCGCTTGGTATCTCCCCGCCGCCCAAGGGCGGTCATCATCACAAGGCGCGTATCAGCAAGTCCGGGGTCCGCCTTGATGGCTTTGCCCAGTTCTTCCCCGCTCATCCCCGGCATCTGCATATCGAGAATGGCCATTGGGAAAGCGTCTCCCCCGGCTGCCGCCTCGCGCAACATATTAAGCGCATCTTCACCCTCGGCGGCCTCTTCCGGCCGCATTTCCCAAGCACCCAGGCGTGTCAGGAGGATTTCACGATTCGTCGCGTTATCGTCCACCACCAGGATGCGAACACCACGCAAATCGGTCTGCGGTTCGAGATTCTTGGAGCCGCAGGGCTGTTTGAGAAAACGGGCCGTAAACCAAAACTCCGAGCCCTTCCCCTCTTCCGAGTGGATACCGATCTCACCCCCCATGGCCTCGGCCAATTGCTTGGAAATGGCCAGGCCCAGGCCCGTGCCGCCATACTTGCGCGTGGTGGAGGCGTCCACTTGGGTAAACTGCTGAAAGAGGTGTGCCTGACGGTTGGCGGGTATGCCGATGCCGGTGTCCCGAACTGAGAAGCGCAGTACTACCGCCGTCTCCGTCTCCGATTCCAGGCGGGCGCGCACCGCCACCTCGCCCTTGTCGGTGAACTTGATGGCATTGCCCGTCAGGTTGGTCAACACCTGCCGAAGACGACCCGGATCGCCCTGGAGGAGAGGGGGGATCTCAGGCGCGGCGGCGCAGAGAAATTCAAGCCCCTTTTGTTGAGCCCTGATGGCCATCATCTCCGAAAAATCATCCATCAGGGAATACAGATCAAAATCAATCGTCTCCATCTCCAACTTGCCCGCCTCGATTTTGGAGAAGTCCAGGATATCGTTGATCAGCGTCAGGAGCGAATCGGCACAGCTCTTTACCGTTCCGGCATAGCTTCGCTGCTCATCGCTGAGATCCGTATCCAAGAGCAAGCCAATCATGCCGATCACCCCGTTCATGGGAGTGCGTATCTCATGGCTCATGTTGGCCAAAAACTCGCTCTTGGCCGCGCTGGCCATTTCCGCGGCGGCGGCCATCGAATTGGCCAAGGCGGTTTGTTGCTCCAGGACCTCGTTTATTCCGCGGAATTCTTCCTCCACCCGCCTTCGCTCGGTGATATCGTGCTTGACGGCAACGTAGCTCACCGTTTCCCCCGCGGAATTGCGGACGGGCGAAATCGTGGCCTCTTCCGTATACAGCGTACCGTCCTTTTCCGGTTGATTATCTCACCGCTCCATGTTTCACCCCCGGCGAGCGTATCCCACATGGCTTTATAGAAAGCGGCATCGTGCTTTCCACTTTTGAGAATGCGCGGATTCTGACCGACAGCCTCTTCACGGGTGTAGCCCGTGGTGGTCTCAAATGCGGGATTCGCGTACTGGATCCCGCCGTCAGCGTCGGTGATGACAATGGTTTCCTTCGCCTGCTCGATGGCCAGCATGAGCAGTTCATAATCGGCCGCGGCGTGCTTATGATCTTGCGGACTCCCCACGCTCCATGCCGTCTTGCATGTTTTCGTATTCGGCTGCATCCGGTGAAGCACCCCGAACGCCAAGACCGCGACCCCGCCCAGAAAAAGGAGCCTCTCCCCCAAAAACACCAGATTTCCCACATTCGGGATGAGCGTGAAACGATTCAGTGCGTCCATATAGCCGGTGAGCCCCACCAGGCTCCCGGCAAAAAGAAGGAAGAAGCCGGCCAGGATGAGCCGCCACCCTTCTTGTTCGATTCGGGACCGCCCTTTTCCCGCGCTCCAAAGGTAAAGAAAAAGGCCGAGCAGAACAAGCGTCCTGACACTCTCCAGCAAGAGGTTGGGCATGATTCATCCTCCTCCACGACCAGGGCAAAACGGGCGAACGAACCGCCACGGGGACGCGGGTTGGGAAAAAAAGCCGTCAACGTCACCTGAACAGGATCCGACGTATTATGGCTACTCAGGGCCGCCATGATCCAGCATCCGAAAGCCCGGCATGGGCACAAGACAACGCAACATCCGGGGATGCCATGCCACACCGGGAAAGCACCGGCCCGCGACACAGGTTCCCGACTTCCCGGGCGGGCATGGCGTTGCCGGCGGTGTTGGGTGCCGCGTGGCCGACCATGGATCACGCCATGAACGGTTCCCCCCATCCCCCCATTCCATCGGTGCTCTCAAACCGCACCGTTATCCTCATCGAGTTCGTCGCACTTGAAAAAATGCGATATGGAAGCCGCCTCCTCCGGTCCTTTTATCCAAGCGCTGGCCCCGGCAGCAATCGCTTTGCGCTCAAGCGAGGGATCCCCGCCAAAAATGACCACAGGCAGGTCGGCGTAACCCTCGGTCCGACGCACCAGGCGGCATGCGGCGGTGGCTTCGATATCGGGTAAGGCGCCGCTGATTAGCAGCCCCACCGGTTTGGCGTGTTCCATCCTCGCGCCAAGGTTGAGCACGCTGCCGGCGGCAATGATATCGTACCCTGTATTCCGCAGCGCATGACGCACTTGCACCGCATCTCCCTTGTCACTGGACAACACAAAGACCGGGGGATGGGGCGGTTCCTCGCCGCGGCTGTCCGCCAAGGCCCGGGCCACGTAGTATTCAATACCACATTGCGCGTCGTCCGCTTCCTCCTGAAACTGACAACCATATTGCATGATGCCGTCGGTGCCCGCGCTACGGTTTCTTATAAGAACGGTGCGGCGCATGGCCTCGCCCGTCTGAGGCATTTCAAAAGTAAGCTCGGCCACGTCACCCAGTTCAAGCGCCCGGCTGACACGGACCCGACACCCCCCCGCACTCAAATCCTCGATTTTGCCGGGTTCCGTCCCCCCATTCTGGAACGAAACCTCGCAGGGGATGCCGAGCGAGATGCGTTCGTAGCGTCGAACCCGAAGCCGCCGCGCGCCCTTGGGCCATGTAACCAGGATCGTGTGGTCTTCGGTGAACGGGCGCAGTTCACTGCGGAGAGAGGCGAAAAAACCCCATACATCGCCATTGGAGATGAAGCGAACCGCGCACAGGCGACCCTTGGCCATGGTGAGGGCTTTGCAGGCTTCGGGGCGCTTGAGCACGATGTACTTCCCCAGCTCCCACCCCTGAAACACCGTCCGAAAGCGCTGATCAAGGTCTCCATTGGGGTTAAGATCAAGAAACGCGGGACTCCCCACCTCAAGCTGATCAACCAGTTCGCTGGTCGAACAGGCTTCGCCCGAAGCATCTTCCTGCAACTGCTCCATGTCACCCCCGTCCAACATACTGCGCCTCCCTGTCATATGCCATTTGCGAAAAGGCGATTATCAGCAAAACCGCCCCATACGAAACACCGGGACCGAACACGTTCTCACGGATTGCACGAAAAAGATTCTCTACTCCGCAAATGCCATTGTCATGCCCCGGCCTTGACCGCGGGCGTTTGTCGTCTCATCATTCATCATCCAAGGCATGATAGCAGGTTTTGTCCATACCGGGGCAAACAAACGGATGGCTGGGTTGAATATGGAAACCCTTGTCGCGTAACGTGATGGGGTCGGGTTGAATGGAAGCTGGTTTCGTGGGAGCGGAATCCAGCACGCCGACAGGCACTTGCCCAAGTGCTGAAAGGCGGCCAAGGGATGACCCGGCGGATCTGTCGAAACCCTGTGTTTTGGCATGGGAAGTAATTCATTGGCGTCCCATCTCTCTTGGGAGTGCACGGGAATGATGGCCCCTCCGGGAACCCACGTCGAAGGGCGAAAGCGGGTATAACGGATCATGCCCAACAAGAGGGATGGGCAATTGCCCGACTGTCGCCGCAATGGTACCGTTTCGTGGCATTCGATACCTGAAGCGTTCCGAGGGATGAAATGGTGGATTCTGAACATCGGGGACATCGCTTGTTCTGGCATATCCTTTCCGTGCCCGTTTCGGTGAAGGTTTTTGGAATCGTCCTGTTGGTAACCGTCGTGTTTTGTACCGTCACGTACTTGGAAGTGCAATGGGGGACGCGGGGTGGAACCTATTACGAGCATCACATTCGGGCGATCCATTTCAGTGTCCACTCCCTGGCGGCCCAACTGGAGCCGCCCATGAGAGACGGCGATATACCGGCTATCCAAAAAAACCTGGATGACCTCTTCCGGATTCTGCCGGACGCACGTTATGTCGTGGTACTGGACGCCCAGGGGAAGCTGGTGGCGCATCAGTTTGCCTTCTCGAAGGAAACATCCGCGGTGGCGACAAGGATACGGCCCCGTATTTGCGAGTCCTGCCACACCCTTCCCGATACCCTCACGGTTGCGAGGGATTTGCCCAAGCTTGCCAGGAGTTCATCTTTGGCCAATGGTCATTTCAAGTTTTACGCACGGGACGGGGGGGCCATCATCGAGGCACAGGCGCCTATCGGCGAATCCGGCGCGGGCTCCGTTCTGCTGGGCGTTTCCGATGAGATGATCACGCGGGAAGCCGCCTCGATCAACAGCGCCCTGGTACGTGGTTTCGCCGTTTCCTGTATCGTGGCGTTGTTTCTGTCGGCATGTCTGTCCTACGTCCTGATTCATCCTCTCCGGGATCTGCTCAAGGCGACAAATCGGACGCGAAATGGTGACTTTGACGCCCGCGCGGAAGTTTTTTCCATGGATGAAATCGGGGCCCTTGCCTCCACGTTCAATGACATGGCCGAAACGGTTCAGGAGTACCGTGAGGAAGTGCGGCAAAAGAGCGCCGCGCAAAAAAACCTCCTGGACAGGATCGTCCAGGCCCAGGAAGACGAACGCAAGAATATCTCGCGCGAATTGCACGATCAATTGGGTCAGTCTCTCTTGAAAACCCTCATGTCCTTTCAAACCATGCGAAAACGCTGTGGATGCGCGGGGGATGACTGTACCGCGGTGGTTGAGGAGCTTCGGGAGTTGATCGAAGAGGTTCGACAGCTTGCCTGGGATTTGAGGCCTTCTATTTTGGATGATTATGGACTCGAATCCGCGCTGGACCGTTATGCCCAGGAAATATCACAACGCACCGGTGTGCATGTCGCTTTTCAATCCACCGTGCCCGAGGGAAGGCGTTTGCCCGGAAGAATAGAGGTGACCCTTTACCGCGTGGCCCAGGAGGCGGTTACCAACGTGTTGCGTCATGCCCAGGCCAGCGAAGTCAGTATAACGGAAGTGGAACGTGACGGAGCCGTCGTGTTGGTTATCGAGGATAATGGCCGGGGGTTCGACACGTCCAGCTTGTCGAAAACCGACGGCTCGTCGCTGGGTTTAATGGGGATGGAAGAGCGCGCGCTACTCATCGGCGGCCAGCTCGACATCGAGTCGCAGATCGGCACGGGAACCATCGTTCGCATCATGGTTCCCCTGGTGGAAGAGGGAGAATGACAATGATTCGAATCGTGATCACCGACGATCATGCCGTGTTCAGGAGTGGTCTGCGTTCACTCATGGAGAAAGAAGAGGACATCGAAGTGGTCGGCGAAGCCGACAGGGGCGAGAAGGCCATCGAACTCGCCGGTCGCCTGGATTTCGATGTGCTGATTCTCGACATCAGCATGCCGGGCATTCCCAGCGTGAAGGCCGCCGAGGCGATTCTTGAACTGAAGCCCAATCTTGCCATCATCGTCTTGTCCATGCACCAGGATGAGTACTATCTGCAGGAGTTCTTTCGTATCGGCGCGCGGGGCTACGTGCTCAAGAAATCGACCAGCACCGAGCTTGTGCAGGCGATTCACGCGGCGTACCGGGGCGATAACTTTGTCGATCCCGCCCTGGCCAAGTTGGTGATCTCACCCTACGTGGGAAAGCCCATGAAGCAGAAACCTACCCGCCTGGAGATCCTTACCCCCCGGGAACGGGACATTTGCACCCATGTCGCCCACGGTTACACCAACGTCGAGATCGCCGAGAAACTGAATGTTTCCGTCCGAACGGTGGAAACCCATCGTACCAACATCATGACGAAGCTGGACATGAAAAACCGGGCCGAGTTGGTCCGCTTCGCCCTCGACAACGGACTGTTGGGAAAGGACTAAACCCGCGCCTTCCACGCCACGATAACGGCCGCTGTAGTTGTACCCCCGCGAACGCGGGGATGACGGTAACGTAGAAGCGGCTTCCAGCCGCTTTGAAGAGGCTGGAAGCCTCTTCTACATTAGCGGCGGCTCCTTCGGAAGCCCCCCCGGTCGCTCGTGCCCAACAGGATCCCCGCCGGGGAACACCATGGCCCGGTCCTGAAACGACCACGCCGGAACCCATCTCCATCGGTGGAAGAACGCGCTCTTACTTTCCGTCCTCGTCGTCGGGGAGAAAGTAGGAATGAAGCGGGGGCGTCTCCAACCCAAGATTTATCTTGGGCTGGCTCTTCACCGGCGGGCAAGGCGCCCCGTCGTCATTTCCGGGACCCCAATCATAGTTGCCCCAGGTTTGGCCGTGGCCATGACAGGTCAGGCAACCGTTGCAGCTCGTGTGCCAGCTGTAGGCCTGCACCCAGTCCGCATGGCACGTCACGCAAAGATTGTCCATGCCCACTTCCACGCCCGTGATGGGGATCACCACTGCCTTTTGGGTTCCGAACGTTTCCCACGGCGGCCCGTTCCATTGCGCGCCGGGGCGAACGCCGTCATCGACATACGGCGTGCCGTCCACGAAGTCCCGGATCATGTAGGGGTTGCCCGCGGGATTGGCGGGCGTGTAGGAGCCATGAGGATCATGGCACGACATGCAGGCCACCTCCGCGCCGGGGGCGCCCGAGTAACCCGCCCAGCCCCGTTTGGAATCCCCCCCGTGCGCGGAATTGGTCCAGGTGTAATCCACATGCCAGGGGGCCACGGTGTAATCGCAGGTGTCCAGACCGCGCAGGGCCACGGTGGGGCCGGTGACGGTGGGGGGGAACCCCGGGTCGGCGGGGCCGTTGCCGCCATTATGGCACGACAGGCAGAACCCGTTGTCCGTGCCCGTCCAGGCCTTGACCGTGTCGTAGGGATCGGCCAACGGCTGCGACGCAGAAGCGGTGTGCGCGCCGTGACAATTCAGGCATTCCAGCTTGGCGCCACTGAACGCCTGGTCCCCATCCCCGATATCATGATGACTGTTGACCGCGCGCTGCGTCCCTTCCTCGCCGAAACAAAAGTCACCGTACCATTCGGACCATTGAAGCGTTCCCTTGAAGCGGTCGGCCACGTTGGGCGCCGCGTTGCCATTGCCAAAGGGATCAAAGGGGGTGGGAAGCCGGCTGGCGCCATCGGCATCATGACATGCGGAACAGAAATCGGAGAGATCGGGACTGGCCGTTAAATCGGTCGGCTGCTGAAAGGTGTAGAGACTTCCCGTGTCCGGGTCAACCAGTTCCACGTACCCGTTCATGTGGGTGGCCACACTGTGACAGACCAGGCAATCCTCGGGGTCCAGTTCGGCGCCGTAGTGCCCATGGACATCATTCGAGGGGAATTCGCCCACCACGGCGCGCCGGGAACCCTTCGGGACCGCGTGACAGTCAACACAGGTGCCGGACGGCGCGAAACCGTTCAAGTGATCGTGGCACGTGGTGCAGTTTTCACCCGCTTTACCCCCATGATTCTGGCCCGGACCGCTTCCATTGCGCCGGAAATGATAGGTTTGCGTGTGGCATGCTTCACAAATGCCGTCGAACGCGCCGACGCCGTCGGCGAAGGAGTTCAGCCCCGTTGGCGCATAAAACTTCACCACCCCGCTCCCGCCCCCGGGAAGGGGCACCAAGTCGCGAATAAGCTTGCCGTAAACGATGGCAAAAGCGTCCCCCGGCGACGCGGCGTCCAGGTTGATGGGTCCCTGTACCGACAAGGTATCGGTGGTGTTGGCTGTAATCTTGTAGCTGTACTCGCGATTGAGCAGATTCGGCACCAGAACCATGCCCGCAAAGGCGTCCGGCGTCCACCCGGCCCCCGCCTGGCTCAACGCGGTGGCACTGATACTTGTCGAGATCCCCTCATAGATAAACGCTGAACTGTCAGCGGCCCAGATCTGCTGCTGCAAATGCGGATCATGGCAGGTGCTGCATTCCACGGACCAGTCTCCGTAGGCCGTGCTCGTCGTGAGGCTGGAATGGGTTTCCATCCGCGGGGCAACCAAATCGTTGTGACAACTGCGGCAAAGCCGGTTCGTGGGCGTGTCGTCTATGTCCTGGGGGGCGTCCTGTGTGATCCATTCCACCAACAGGTTTTCTTCGCTATGAAAAATAAAATGACAGGTATCGCAGGTAATACCGTTGTTGGCTTCCGTGTGCGGGTAATCTTGCGCGAAAACACAGGCACACCCCAAGACCATCGCCAAGCTCGCGGCTATTGTCAACGCTCGTCTTTTCATCGAATGCACATGCCTCATAATCATTTCCACCCGACTCCGGGATCCCCGAAGTCTCATGAGGCGGATGGAGTTCTTCCGGGCTTCGCCTTCCAACCCAATACGGCCAAGGCAATGATCAGCAGCGTCAAATCCGCCATGGCGCCGACAAAAGAACCCCGGTCTTGCGACGCCATGCAGCCCAGGGTGTTACCTGTTTCTTCCCCAACTTCGCCTTCACCCTCACCCTCGCCGGTGAAGAACAGATCGAAGGTCTCCACCAATCCGGCGTTTTGCGACACCACGAACAGGGTGTTGCCGGCCTTGCCGAAGGCGATGCCCAAAGGCGTTTGAAAGGGGGACGCCAAATCATAAAGCGCGCCCAGGCTTGCCCCCGCGCTGGAATACACCTGAACCACGTTCTGATAGGCGTCGCTCACGTACAGCCGGCCAGCCGGGTCCACGGCAACACCGAGCGGGCGGACAAGGCGTCCTTCGCCACGGCCATGGGGCGCGAAAGCACTTTGAAAGGTCCCGTCAAGACCAAACACCTGGATTCGCGCCCCCTGCTGCACCCCTTCCCCCCCGCTCAATCCGTGTTCAAAGGTGGGAACCAGTTGAAGGTCGGTCACGAAGAGGCGGTCTGCGGATTCGTCCAAAGCCAGCGAAACGGGGAACGTGAACTCCCCGGCATTACTGCCCGGAGATCCTATGGCAAACTGGAATGCGCCCTCCGCGTCAAACACGTGGACCTCGTTTTTCTTGCTGTCTGCCACGTATACCGTTCCGTTCTCGCGAACGGCGATGCCCGCGGGATGGAGAAACGCGCCGTCACCCGCGCCCAGCTTGCGAATGAACCGCAAGTCTTCGCCGTATACGTCAACGCTGCCGGTGTCCGCGTTGCCCACGTAAATCTGCTGTTCCCTGTCAACCGCGACGCTGATAGGGCGATGCAATTGGCTGATTTCGCCCACCACCCGGCCCTCGAAAAAGACGGAAAGCCTGTTTTTCCCGGACTCGACCACGTACACCTGGCCCCGTACATCCGACGCGACGGCGGTTGGCGCGCCCAGTCCGGAGACAAGGGGTTGACTTCTTACGAAGGAGGGCATGGACAATGGTTCCGCGGCCGGGGAGAAACCGCAAAACGCAAGTGCGAGAAAGGCCAATGAAACCACGGCTTGATGATGCATGGATGACAGCATTTCGCCTCTTTTCCGGCCAGATCGGGCTTACTTGTTGTGACACGTGAGGCAGAGCGCACTGCCGTCGTTGGATTTCCAAAGAGAAAGTGTTTTGGTTGTCACGCCGCCCACGAAGTGGCAACCGGCGCAACCCGCGCTGTTCCGGGAAATGTGAACGTCATGGCAAGAGGTACATTCCATCCGCCCCCCCCGAAGCAGGTCCGCGTCGATGGTGCTACCAAGCCCGGAAGACTGGCTTGATGGAGCGTATAACTCGCCGTCCGTTTGTGCCAGGGCGTCATCATAAACAAACGAAATGGGGTGGTGGCGCGTCAGGTCGGTCCCCAGGTTCCCAAAACCCGCCGTCCAGCTTCCCGTATTTCCCCCGAAACTGTCCACGGCGACCGTCCCGTCGTGACACGACAGGCACAACTTGGAATCCCCGCTCGGTTGGCTCGGGAGCGCGTCAAGGGACAGGCTAGTATAGACTGTATATGCCGCATTTGTGACTTCGTGATTCCATAAAGGCGCGTCCGCCACCGTGGTATTCGCACCATGCGGGGTATGACATACAATGCAAATCTCGCCACCGCTCCAGCCCGCCGTACTGAAGTCGTGATGGGACTCGCGAATCTCCCCCGTCACCTTGCCGGATGAAGCGAAAAACACCACGGCCACGGCGGCCACCCCAGCCATCACACCCTTGTTCATCGTACAACCCCTTTTTTAACCCGCGCCGGCGTGTTCAGCCTCTTGCCCGGACAGGATCACGGGCACCCGGGAACCCGTCACGTATCCCGCAAGCTGGTTGGCTCCCAGCCATCCCTAAGCGGGCACAACATTCCCAAGGATAAGTATCGCGAACAACGTGGCGAGGAGGCAGAAAGCCGCCAGCGACAGCACATCGCCCAAGTCCACCATGCTTCGGGCATGTTTTCGCGATTCTCGGTTATATTCCACGGTACGCATGTTGAAATTATAGGATGGAATTCCAAAATACACATCGGTGAAAAACACGGCATTTGCAAAAAAGTCGTAGGGGAAAAACACGTAGATGGACCTGTGCGCCCGGCCCGAGACGGCTCCACCCGTTTCAACTTCCTGCTCCCGGCGGGTCAAAGGATGGCCTCCCTGAAATGGGGGTAGTCGGTTAACCCGGCTTGACGACACCCGGAATCACAACAGCCGCCCGGGCCACGACCAACCGTCATCCCCGCGAAAGCGGGCAACACCTGGCCTTTCCCGTGGATTTCCCCGCCTGCGGGACTGGCGGAAGGCTTGGACGCCCCGCCTGTCATTCCCATTCTTCATGTCTCGGCAATGGTTTCCATTCCAGGGCAGATCGTGCCCACATTCGGGATACCCATTCGAAAATGGCTCATTGACAGAATAAAGGTGCCCCTGTAGTGTAATACTGAATTGAAAATGGTGGAGCGTAAACACTTGACGGCCACCGGGCATTGACGTTATGTGATCATGGTGTTGTGACATTTGCCACTTAAGGGGTGCGTTATGCAGGTAGCCGCATACCGAAGACGTTTGTGCCCGGTGTTTTTCCTTGCAGTGACGGCTCTTTCCGCATCCGCTTTCGCGGGGCCGGTGTTCAACGAAGACGGTCCCTCCTCGCCGCGCGCCAAGGCCGCCCGCCGATTGACCGAAGGCGTTCATCTTGGGTCGGGCGCGGAACCGGCGCGCACCACCCATGCCGAAGACGGCAGTCTGCGTTTCCTGGGCGCGCCGCCGTCAGGAAGTTTGTCGCCCCCGGGGACGACACCCGAGGCCGCCGCCCGGCGGTTCATGATGGAGCGTGCCACGGCCTTCGGCCTCGACAGCCCCGCGACGGCTCTTGAAACAACGCGCGCCACGGTTACGGGACTCCGCACGTCGGTGCGCATGCGCCAGACCTACGGCGGCTTGCCCGTTTTCGGCGCGGAGGCCATCGTCCAGGTACACCGGAAGCGGGGCATCGAGAGCGCCGTGAGCGATGTCATGCGCAATACCGCGGGCCTGGACACGGGCAAAATTCCCCTCACACCCGCCGTGGACGCGGCCGAAGCCGTGTCCCGGGCGGAGCAACTGGTGGTGCGGGGCGCGCCGGGGGTGGCGACGGTGGTCGTGGAAGGCCCGGAGTTGCTTATCTTCGCGCCCGAGGTGCTGGGGCTCGGCGGCGTGAACCGGCTGGCGTGGTCCATGGTCCGGGCGGGCGTCGATGCGCCCTGGGTGAAGGAGCGCGTGTTCGTGGATGCCCGGACGGGGGAAGTTTTTCTTCACTTCTCGCTCATCCAGGAGGCGCTCGCCCGGGAGGTGCATGACGCGGCGAACAGCACGTCGGACCCCGGCAATCTGGTGCGCACGGAAGGCGAACCGGCGACCTCGGACCCCAACAATACGCGCACCAACGGCGTGGCGGTCCCCGATGCCGATGACGCCTATGACTTTTTCGGCGACACCTATGACTTCTATTGGAACGAGCACGGCCGGGACAGCATCGACGGCAACGGCATGGTGATCAGTGGCACGGTACGCTTTTGCCCCGGATCGCCCTCGCCGTGTCCCATGGCCAACGCCTTTTGGAACGGGGCGCGCATGTATTTCGGCGAAGGCTTCGCCGGGGCGGACGACGTGGTGGGCCATGAGTTGACCCATGGCGTGACGCAACACACGTCCAGCCTTATTTACTTCGGCCTTTCCGGGGCGATGAATGAGTCTTTCTCCGATATCTGGGGAGAGTTCATCGATCTCACCAACGGCGCGGGGAACGACGCGGCCGGGGTCCGCTGGCTCATGGGGGAAGACTTGCCCAACGGCGCCATTCGCGACATGAAAAACCCCGTCAACAGCGGACAGCCGGACAGCACGTGCAGCCCTTACTGGTGGGAGGTGGGCTCCGACAACGGCGGGGTTCACATCAACTCCGGCGTACCCAATAAGCTGTGCTACCTGCTTACCGATGGCGCCTCCTTCCGCGGCTACACCATCAGCGGCATGGGCATCTCCCTGGTGGCGGACCTGTTTTATGAATGCCAGGTGAACCTGCTCACCCAGGCCGCGGATTTCGTGGACCTCTACAACGCCCTCACCCAGGCCGCCATCAATCTGGGCCTCTCCGCGGCGCAACGGGCCAACATCGCGAACGCCTGCAAGGCCGTGGCCATCACGCCGGAAACTTCCTGCCAGCCGCCGCCGGACAACAATGACTGCGAGAACGCCATGGACATCGTGGCGGACCGGTATTACACGGGATCCACCGTCACCGCCACGGGCGTGGGGCACGTGACGTGCAACAATATGGACCTTGAGGACTACCGTGACGTGTGGTTCCGCTTCACCCCCATCACCACGGAGAGCCATATCATCTCGGCCTGCGGCAGTGACTTCGACACCACCCTGTCGGTCTTCAGCGGCACCTGCGGCAACCTGACCAGCCTCGGCTGCAATGACGACACATGCAGTGTCCAATCCGAGGTAATCCTGGATCTTACGGCGGGCACGCCCTACCTCGTTCGACTCGCCGGCTTCGGCAGCGCCGTTGGCGCCTACAGTCTGCGCATCTCCACGGCTTCCGGCGACGGGGCTTGCGAGAAGGTGCTGCTCCACGAGGATTTCTCGAACGGCATCCCGCCCACCTGGACCCTCATCGACAACGACGGGCGCACCCCGGTGCTTCAGGACTTTACGGCGGCCTGGATTGCCATGACGGGGCTCGAAAGCGACACGGATACGGAGGCGGTCAGTACCTCCTGGTACAACCCGGTGGGCGCGGCGGATGACTGGCTCATCACCCCGGCTATCACCCTCGACGCGGGCAGCACCCTCCAGTGGGACGCCGCCGCGCTGGACCCGACATTTTCCGACGGCTACGAGGTGCGCATTTCCGCCGCGGGGCCGGGCATGTCCGCATTCCTGGCGAACGCGCCGCTCTTCACCACGCCGTCCGAAAACGCGGTGTGGACCACGCGGGAGGTGGACCTCGCCGCGGCGGGCTATGCCAACCAGGCGGTCCATATCGCCTTCCGAAACAATTCCTACGACGATTTCCTGCTCATGATCGACAATGTTGGTGTGTGCGGCACCTTCGCCGCGGATAACGATATCAATGTTTCACCCACCTATTACCTGTTCCCGAATCGCGTGGCGGGCGCCGGCCCGACGGCTTCCGTGGCCTTCACCATCGGCAACGCGGGTCCCGACGACTTGCGCATCACGAGCGTGGGGCTCACGGGCGACGCGGCCGTGGACTATGCAATTACCGGCGATACGGGCGAAACCACCCTCGCCGCCGGCACGACACGAACGGTACAAGTGGCCTTCAACCCGCTCACACCGGGCGACAAGGTCGCTTACGTGACCGTCGAATCCAACGACCCGGCGGATCCCTCGGTGGGCATCTATCTCTGGGGCGTGGCCGAAGGCGCGCCGAATATCGTCCTCTCCCCCACAAGTCTCGATTTCGGATACCAGAGCGTTACCGCCGGGCCGACGGCTTCCCAATCCGTCTCCATCGGCAACACGGGCGAAAGCACGCTCAACATTGCAAGTGTCCACATCACCGGCGCAAACGCGGCGGATTTTGCCATCGCGGGTGACACCGGCGAGACGGCACTCGCCGTTGGCGCATCGCGCACGGTGACGCTCCAGTTCAACCCTGCCGCCGAAGGCAACAAGACTGCCGCGCTGTCGGTCGCGTCGGACGACCCGGACGACTCCCCCGCCAGTGTCATCCTCACCGGCAACGGCGTGGATCCTGCCGCGGGCTTCACGGACCCCCTGTGGGTCGATTTCGCCCACGGGGGACCGGAGGAAGGCAGCGAAACCAGTCCTTTCAACACCCTCGCGGAAGGAACGGATTTCGTCACCCCGGCGGGGACCGTTTACGTGAAATCCGGCAACACGGCGGAAGCCCTTCGCATCACCAAGCCCATGCGGCTGGAAGCCCCCTCCGGCACGGTCCGAGCGGGCGCGCTCCCGTAGAAGAAAACACGGACGAACACGAACCAGCACCGTGAGGCGGAAATGACGTGCCGTCCGTGTCTGTCCGTTACCATTCGGCAATCGTCGCCCGCAGCCGGGCGGCGTCGTGACGCGGATCGGTGTTGGCGTCGGCCCAGAATTCGATGGTGTCGCCGGGCTCTACCTCGACCGCTTCGTCGAAGGCGAAGCCGGGGTTTCTCGTCTCGGTGTAGTTCCGGCGTTCCACGATGGGCTTGCCCTTCGCGAAAATGACGAGATTCATGTTGCCGGGAGCGGACATCCACCAGGTGCCCGACACGCGGACGGTCCCGGTGATGCCGCTGGTCCAGCGCAACACGGGCGTGCCGCCCCGTTGGGGGACCATCTCGGTGCGCTCCACGTGATCCAGGGTAATCCGCGTGCCCTTTCCCTCGTAGCCCCGGCCCGGGACCGTTTTCCCGTTCCACGCCATGGGCCGGTAGCGCACTTTTCCGGGACCAAGTTCGACGGGGCTGTCCACGCCGGTCGCGGTCCAATACGACCACGTTCCCGTGCCGGGGAAATCGGGGTGACGATTGCCCCCTTCCCCCGTGGGCGGCGCCATGTCGAGCACGGAGTGGGCCACCTTCGGCCGGGGCCGGGCAAGTTCCCGCGCCAGGGCCGCGCCGACCTCACCCCGGCAGTCCTCCATGACCGCTTTCACGAGGTTGGTCATGGTATAGGGTTCATCCTCGGGACAGAGCTTCTTCGGAAAAGGGTACCACGTGTGAATCATGTAGAGCGACGGCGTGCCGCCGGATTCGCGGTACGCGCCCAGGAACTTCAGCGTATCCCGATAGAAGCCTTGCGCCGAGGCCATCCCGCCGTATGAAGAGTTGAGGGTCATCTCGAAATCCAGACCCTCGCCCTCGGCATACCGTTCGAGATCCCGGAGCCGTGCCATCCAGTCCACGCCTTTCGCGTTCCACGGCACGGGAATCATCCCCTGGGCGTATTCGTAGGGGTTGTCCGCGCGGATGGCGGTGAGGGGGAGCTGCGCCGCCTTGGTTGCCGCCACCAATGGGCGGATGCACGGGTACCAGTCGCCGTGTCCTTTCTTGTCGGCGCGGTAGGCGGGGTAGTCTTTCCAGGCCCAATTGGGGAAGTTGGTGATGCACGTAAACTTGATCTCGGGATAGGTCTCCAGCCAGGTCCGCATGTAGGCGATGATTTCTTTCACCGCGTCCGTCAGCGGAATGCCCGCCGCCCGGTCGCCGTTGGGTTCCATGAGGCGGCGGAAAGGACCGTCCATCACGATTCGGTCCGGTGTGCCGCCCGCCGCGAACAATGGGGCGAGCTTGGCGATTTCCAGGCGCGCCGTTTCCCGGCCCACGCCCGGTTCAAGCACTTTCCGCGGCACGTCATGGATGCCCTTCGGGTTGGGTCCCGAGAAGTCCTCCATCGTGCTGCGCCGGTCAAAATAGGCGCACTCCACGGCAATGGCAATGTTCTTCCTCCTGAGAATCTTCACCAGCCCCCGAAGTTCTTCTTGCGGTGAAAGATAGGCCACCGCATTGATCTGGAGTTGGCAGACAGCGAGGTTGTCCTGCACGAAAGACCAGTCACACCCGGCCGCCCCGAGCCGCGCCATATGGTCATGGCCCATGGAGAAGCGGGGCATTTCCCCGGCCGTGGCGGCGCAGGAAATCAGCAGTAGAACCGGCAAGAGGCGCATGGAAAGGATACTCCAAAGGGTTTTTCAGCGTTGCGGAACGGACCGGGGACGCGCCCCGGCCTGAAAGGGGAAGCCTACCACCCGGGGCGGCCATTTACCAGACCGCGAATCGCCTCCTGAAAACCCTGCAAGGGCAGGTGGAAAGACACCGCGGCAGGCCCGTATACTATCACCCGTTATTGGGTGAGGAAAATGAGCCGGCCGGCCCTCTCGTGTCCCACCCCTGGTGTACCAGGACTCCGCTTTCCCAAGCGGTTTCCTGACGTCCCCTCTTGCACGCCGGCGCCAACCCAGCCTGACAGGAACACGAATGATGAACGATGCGAAACTTGTTATTGGCATGCCGGCCGGATCGCTGGCCGACCCGAACCGCGGGGGCAACCTCATCAGCCTGCTTGAACATGCGGGCTTTCAGACCAAGGGGTATGATCAGGGCGGTCCCACGAACTTTCCCTTCAACGCCGCCCTCGTGGGTTGGGACGGGCGCCCCCAGGAATTCGGGGCGCAGTTGGCGCTGGGTGAATTGGATATCGCCATCGCGGGTGATGACTGGGTTCGCGAGCGTATTCTCGAATACCGCTACGAGTACGGCGAAACGATTGAGCTGGAGAAGGTGCTTTCGTTGCAGCGCGGTCATGTCCGTATCGTCACCATCAACAACAGGATTGACGACGGAGCAGGCTATGACGACTGGTTCAAGGCCCTCCTGTCGGAAAAACCGTTGATTACGATGGTTTCCGAGATGCCCTATCTCGCGCTGGAGTGGTTCCGGGCCAAGGCCAAGGCCCAGGGTTTCGGCGAAAGCCACGGGGACTACTCGATACAGAAATTCAAGACGCCCCCCCGTATCAAACAGGGCATCGTTATCTATGAAACCTGGGGTAAAACGGAGGCGAAGGTGGTACACGGCGCCGCCGATTTCGGCTTGGAGATCACCCAGACCGGAAGCGCCATCCGCAATTACGGCTTGCAGATCGGCGAAGAAATCATGCGGTCCGAGACGGGCATCTGGGTCAATCCCAAGGTCAAAAAGGACCCGGAAAAATATGAATTGGCCCGCATGTTTCTGCTGAATCTCCATGGTTCCATCTCGGCGGCCAACAAGGTGCTGGTACTCTTCAATGTGCCCAATGAGAAGGTGCCCGTAATCCTGGACTATCTTCGGGAAAACCGGCTTTACGCGGACGAGCCCACCAGCAACGCGGGCCAAGCCTACACGGAATTCAGCGTGCAGATGGACACGCGGGACAAAACCCTGGCCTTCGCCAGGGCCCGCTATGAACTGGCCAGGCTGGGCGCCACCGGCATCGAGACCGTGCCGCTGGATTCCTGTATCCCCGGCATTGACGCCATAGCGTTTTGAAACGGAACCGTTCAGTATGACACTTGTCGCTTCTCGCCGTATACACACCGTGGGAAAAGTGCTAAACTAACCCGGTGCCATTGCTGAAAACCGCCGCGGCAATCAAACTTGACGGAATGAATAGTGACTGACTGTCGGTATCTTCGGTTGCCCTATTCGATGCGTGGTATTGATGGATCGAGCCGACTTGCATATACTGGCCGAAATGCGTGTCGCGGATGCCGAGGCGCTCCTGCGACAAGGGCGCTGGGCCGCCGCGTATTACCTGCTCGGCTACGCGGTTGAATGCGCCTTGAAGGCGTGTGCTTCAAAGCAGTTCCGTGAACATGAGGTGCCTGACAAGACCATCGTGAGGGACTTCTACACACACCGGCTCGACCAACTTCTCAATATCTCCGGCGTAAAGAGCGCTCTGGAGGCACAAGCCAAGAAAGATCAACGATTCGAGTTGAACTGGAACGCCATTCGTGATTGGAATGAAACGTCGCGTTATGATCATTCAACGACGGAAGCAATGGCCCGTGACATGCTCGAAGCTATTGTCGATCCGTCCTCGGGAGTACTTTCATGGCTGAGGACACAGTGGTGAAAGACCAGCTTACGGATGCGATGGTCGAGGCCGGAGCCGAGTTAACTCGAAAACTCGACGAAGCCGGACTGCGCACCGAGGCGGCACTGTGGTTGTTCATTCCCGAAATCAACGAGTGGTGCCTCTTGTTTGCGTCGCCAGAGGTGTCTGAAAAGGGGCCCCGTGAAGTGTATAAAACGATCCGTGATGCCTTGAAACAATTGGGTCCCAAGGCATCCGCGATACCACTTTCCGTGATTCGGCTGCTCGACGAGAATGCCGAACTCGTCAAACTTCTAAAAACCATGCAGAAAACCGGTGCCGGTATTGCTTATGTTCGATTCTCGAAGAATGTCATCAATGGGCATTTCATCGAGGATGCGCTGATCTACCGGGTTGCATAAGGTCGAACAAGAACCCTGCCGGCGGCTGCCCGAAGACTTCGCTCGATAGGCGAATAGTTTGACTGGCCGGGTGTAAGTGTCGTAGACTACCGCACTTGCACGGGGCAGGACAGCCGGGCGCTGTTGTTCAATCCGGGGTTCTCCCATCCCCCGCGCCACTTCCCGCGCACCAAGAATCAACACGACTTTTGAGAGGAGATTGCCGTGAAACGGACGTTTCAACCGTCGAATATCCGCCGCAAGCGGACCCATGGATTCCGAGCCCGCATGGCCACCAAGGGGGGCCGCCGGGTGATCGCCAATCGCCGGCGCAAGGGACGTAAGCGTCTGGCCCTGTAGGCTTGCCGCGTTCCGTAAGGTGATGAAGCGCTTTGGATTTCCCCGCGATGCACGGCTCGTTCGCAAGGCGGATTTCGCCCTGACGTTCAAGAGTGGCCATCGCATTCCAGGCAGGTATTTCATCTGTTACTGGGTGGAGCGGGACAGGCCGGGCGGCAAGCTGGGGCTGGCCGTGTCGCGCAAGGTCGGCAACGCGGTGGTCCGAAACCGCGTGAAGCGTTACCTGCGGGAATACTACCGCATGCGCCGGCCGACGCTCTTGAAGGAGGCGTACCTGGTGATGGTTGCACGACCCTCGGCCGCGCAACTGGATTACGCCGGGTGCGCCGCGGAGTTTGGAAAGCTGTTGAAACGAGGTGGACTCATCTGATGTCCAGGATACTGATAGCGTGTATCCGCCTCTACCAGAAACTGATCTCGCCCCTGCTGGGTCAAAACTGCCGATTCCATCCTTCCTGTTCGCAGTACGCCATTGAAGCCCTCCGCATCCACGGAATCATCGCGGGCACGGGGTACGCCCTGTGGCGTATTCTGCGCTGTCAGCCGTTCTGCGCCGGCGGTTTCGACCCGGTTCCGGAACGACGCCCCCGCCGCCAGAGGCAATCGCACTCGTGACGGAAACACCGCGTCCGCCATGGGGCCAAGGGTTCCATTAGGAGAAGTCTATCGTGCTGGGTGATAACGAAAGAGACCGCTCGTTACAGCGGAACCAGATCATCGGGATCGTGTTGATGACGGGTCTGCTGGTGGCGTGGAGCTATTTCGCCATGCCGCCCCAGCCCCCCCGGCAGCCGGTGGCGCCAGACACCGCCGTAACCCGCGAGACAGCGGAAACACCCGGCACGGTTCCCGCCGAAACGAACACCGCGGAACATGACCGCGCCCTGCCCGAGGAAGTGTCGGGGCTTCCCCCCGTCGCCGCGGCGCCCGCCGACGCGGCGGACGACGAGGTGGTGCTGCAAGGCGATCTGCTCGACCTGCGTTTTACGCGGGTGGGCGCGCGTTTGAAGCAGGCCACGGTGCTCCTGGGAGACAACGGGGATGATTCGGTTCAGTTGGTGCCCGAAGGCGAGACGGGCATTGACGCGGAGGATGCGTACCCGTTGGGGGTGTGGGTAAGCGGGGCGCTGGGGGATAAGGCGAACAGTCGCCGTTGGGAGGTTTTGCCGTCCCGGGGGGACAATGAAGCGCGCTTTCAGTTCGAGTGGCCGGGCCGGGCGCGTCTCACCAAGACCTTCCGGCGCAACGGGCATCCCCACGTTTTCGAGGTGGAGGTGGCCTACACGAATCTCGGGACGGAAACGCGCCGCCTCGGGATGGATATGAAGGAACCCGCCCTGAAACTGGGTTGGGCGCCGAACGTGACCTCGGGGGACGAGAACAACCGGATGGCGCATCAGGCCGTGCTGTGGCGCGTGAACGGTAAGAACGAGTACCACTACACCTCCAAGTTCAAGGAAGGCGACCAGGGGCAGGTCCACGACCCGGAATTCGTGGGTATCAAAAGCGCCTATTTCCTGGCGGCCTTGAAACTGGAACCGGCACAGGAGGGGGAAAAGGGTTCGCCCGATTGCCTGGGTTATTACCAGGGCAGCACGAAACACTTCGAGGTGGGGATCGGCGTGCCGCGCACCGAAGTGGCGCCCGGGCAAACGCTGACGTACCGGTTCCAGGTCTATCTCGGTCCAACCAATCTCGCCAGCCTGAAAGCCGGTTGGGACGGGCTGGATGATGCCCTCCAGTTCATCATTTCCGTGAGATTCATGGACCAGTTCGCGAAGTTCCTTCTCAGCGTTCTCAACTGGTTCCATGCCCATGTGATCGCCAATTATGGCCTGGCGATCATATTCCTCACGGTCCTGGTGCGCGTCATCATGCTTCCGCTCACGCTCAAGGGCATGAAGAGCATGAAGAAAATGCAGAAGCTGGCGCCCGAGATTGAGAAGCTGAAGGAAGAGGTGGGCGATGACAAGGAGGAGTTGCAGCGGCGCACCATGGAGATGTGGCGCGAGCGGGGTGTAAACCCACTGGGCGGTTGCTTTCCGCTGCTGCTGCAAATGCCGGTGTTCATCGCGCTGTACCGGATGTTGGCCATGGCGTTTGAACTGCGCCGGGCGCCTTTCTTTTTCTGGATCACGGATCTGTCGGAGCCGGACCGGATGATGGAATTGCCTTTCAACATCCCCATTCCACTCTCTCCCAATCCCATCAGCAGCGTGAACCTGCTGCCGATCCTGATGGGGTTCGCCATGGTGCTCAGCATGAAGTTCCAGCCCAGTTCGGCCACGGTGCAGAACCCGCAGCAGAAAATTATGATGCGGATCATGCCCATCTTCTTCAGCGTTATCTGCTACAACATGGCGTCGGGTCTGAACCTGTATATCCTCACCAGCACCCTGCTGGGAATCGCCCAGAACTACATTGTCCACATCAGCGACATCGATGTGGATGTGGCGCCGAAGAAAAAGGCGGGCGCCAAGAAATACGGCAATTTCTACACGGCGGCCCAGGCCCGCAAGCGGGAAGCGGCCAAGGAAATGCGCCGCAAGAAACGCCCTCACCCGAGGGCAACCGACGGCTCCGTCAAGAAAACGGGCCGAGGCAAGAAACAGTGACCTCAGCATGTGCCCCGCCCCGTATGGGCAGGCGGCATCAAGGAGATATGAATCGATGCGTTCGGTAAATGCAAGCGCGAAAACGCGCGAGGAAGCCATTAAAAAAGCGCTCGGGGAACTGGGCGTCGAAATGTACGAAGTAGATAAGATCGAAATCGTGGACGAGGGCAGCAAGGGCCTCTTCGGATTCGGCGCGCGCCCCGTCCAGGTAAAAGTCATCGTGGAGAACCTTCCCGCTGAACCCCGGCGCCGCGTGGGCGAAGGGGAGCGCCGGGAACGCTCTTCGGGGGACCGGGGCCGGCGCCCTGAAAACCGGCGCCAGGAACGCAAGTCGCGGGGGGGGCGGCCGGGGCAATCGCCGCGGACGGATAAGGACGGCGAACGCCCGGCACGGGCGGAGCAGAAGAGCCGCCCGGGCAAAGGCCGGGGGCGGGGCCAGCGTGGTGAACGGCAGGGCGCGGACAAAGGGGACGCCCGGCGTGGCGATCAGAACCGCTCCAAGCCCGCACGCACGGAGCAACGTCCGGTCAACACTCCGCCAAAGGCACGCCGGGAACGTCCCGAGGAAGACCTGGACCTCCAGATCACGGATGAGCAGGGGCTGGAAGCGGCCATCCTGCTTCAGGAGATTATCGCCAAGATGGGCCTCGCGGGCACGGTGGAATTCGCCCGCATGGAGGACGGCAGCTCGCGCCTGAACGTCGCGTCGGAAGACAGCGCCATTCTCATTGGCCGCAAAGGCCGCAACCTGAGCGCCATGCAGTATCTCATCAACCGTATCATCTCCCGCAATGACACGGCGGAGAACACGGAACGGCTGGTGGTGGACGTGGAGGGCTACGTGGACCGGCGCCGCGCCTCGCTGGAGGACATGGCAAAAACCTTCGCCGAGAAAGCGAAGTCCACGGGGCGCAACATGCGCCTGAAACCGCTCAGTCCGCAGGAACGACGCATCATCCACGTCACCTTGGAGAACGACCCCGACCTGCGCACCTACAGCCTGGGCGAATCCCTCTACCGGAGCGTCATCATCAGCCCCAAGGATGCCAAGAACGACCGTCCTCCCCAGGAGCGCGGCGGACGCGGGGGCCGCGGACGGCGGGGCCGTGGCGGGCGCGGGCGCAATGGTGGCGGCAACGCCCGTCAACAGGATTCGGATCCCGATGCCGGCACCTTCGGCGACTGACACCATTGCGGCAATCTCCACCCCGCCCGGCGAAGGCGGCGTGGGGATTGTCCGCATTAGCGGGCCCCGGGCCGTGGAGATCGCGGCCAGGGTTTTCCGCTCGGGACACGGACGGGATATCCGGACCGGCGCCCAACGGGTCTTTCACGGCCATATACTGGATGGCGCGGGGCATCCCGTTGATGAGGTGCTTCTCCATCTCATGCGGGCGCCTCACAGCTATACCCGCGAGGACGTGGCCGAGATCAACGGGCACGGGGGCGCGGGGCCGCTCAACGCCATTCTCGAAGAGGTGCTGCGCCAGGGGGCGCGGCCGGCGCGCCCCGGCGAGTTCACGCAACGCGCTTTCCTCAATGGCCGCATCGACCTGGTGCAGGCGGAGGCCGTGATCGATCAGATTCGCGCCCGCACGCGCGCCGGTCTTCAGGCGGCCAACGCCGCCGCGGGTGGCGCCCTGTCAAACGCCATCCACGGCATGCGGGAGCGCCTGGCCGGCGCCCTCGCGCGGGTGGAAGCCGCCGTCGATTTCCCGGAGGACGACCTGCCGGAACTCATCGACACGGCCCTGATCGACGGCCTGCGGACGGCCCACGGGGAGATGGTCGCGCTCCTGGACACGTGCGAGGCGGGACGCCTGTACCGCGAGGGGGTGACGGTGGCCATCGCCGGGCGGCCCAACGTGGGCAAGTCGAGCCTTTTCAACGCCTTGCTCCGCGATGCACGCGCCATCGTGACGGCACGGCCGGGAACCACCCGCGACCGCCTCGAAGAATACATCACCCTCGCCGGGGTTCCCGTGAAACTCATCGACACGGCGGGTCTTCGGGATACGGTGGACGAGGTGGAACGCATCGGCGTGGAGCAGGCACGAGCGGCCTTTCGCGGCGCCAATCTCGTGCTCCTGGTATTGGACGCCACCACGGGGGTGACCCCGGAGGACCGCGACCTGGCTGCAGAGCTGGCGGCGCAAGACCTGCCCGTCGTGGTGGCATGGAACAAGATTGACCTCGCTGCGCCGCCACCGGGCGATGCCCTGCCCGCGACGCAGGGATGCGTTGCCCTGTCGGCCACGGAAGGTACGGGCCTGGACGACCTGGAACAATGCCTTGGCGACCTGTTACTGGGGGGCCTTCAGGCCTCGGCGGGCCAGGTGATGCTCACCCGCCTCCACCAGAAAGAAAGCCTGCGCCGGGCCGCCGACAGCGTGGGGCGGCTCCTGGAAAACACGCATTTGTCACCCGAGTTTCTTGCGGCGGATCTGCAAGACGCATTGCGGGCACTGGGCGAAATCACGGGAGAAACCACGCCGGATGATATCCTGGAAATGGTCTTCTCCTCCTTCTGCATCGGCAAGTAATGTGGCGCATCAGCCCACGAATTCCTGCGGGATCCGCCCGTTTTGGAGTGCGGCAGCTTGCTGCCGCTTTCGCGGGGATGACGGTTGGTCGTGGCATGGACGGCTGTAACGATTCTTGGTTCCGGCTTGGCCGGGTTAGGTTGACACGTTCCATGGGGCACACCTGGAATGGTCGCTGGCAGGACAAAGAAAATGCGGCAGCAAGCTGCCGGTAATGAAAGCGGAAGCAAGCTTCCGCACTCCAACAAGAGAAGAGGCCTGACACGCCGTGCGCACCAGGCCTCCGCGGAAGGAGAAACGCCACATGTGGCGCTGACCACAAGAATTGTACCATGGAATCCGTCACCGGGCAAATAATCCATGCAATTCTTGTAAGGATTCTTAAAGTCTTCTATAACAATGCTTTACGCACGGCTTCGCCCCATGCTTTCACCCCCGTCTCCCGCTGTTTCTCGTCCCACTTGGGGACAAAACGACGATCTTCCCGCCAAATATCCCGGAGCGCTTCTTGTCCGGACCAGAAGTCCACGGCCAGGCCGGCGAGATAGGCCGCGCCCAAGGCGGTGGTTTCGAGGATTTTACCCCTCGAAACGGGGATGTCGAGTATATCGGCCTGGTGCTGCATGAGCAGGTTGTTGGCCGCCGCGCCGCCATCCACCCGCAGCAGGCGAATCGCGGCGCCCGTGTCGGAGGCCATGCAGCGGACCAGGTCGGCGGACTGATAGGCAATGCTCTCCAACGCGGCACGAACGATGTGGGCGCGATTGGCGCCTCGCGTGAGGCCCGTAATGATGCCGGAAGCTTTCATGGCCCAGTGGGGCGCGCCCAGTCCGACAAAGGCGGGCACGATGTAGACGCCATGGGTGTCCGGAACGGTGGCGGCGATGGTCGCGCTTTCCCCGGCGGAAGGGATAAGCCCCAGTTCGTCACGGAGCCATTGGATCACCGCGCCACCCACGAAAACACTGCCTTCCAGGGCGTACTCCACGCGGTCCCCCAGTCCCCAGGCGATGGTGGTCAACAGACCGTGCCTAGACATCACGGGGGTTGTACCCGTGTTCATAAGCAGAAAGCAGCCGGTGCCGTAAGTGTTCTTGCTGTCACCGGGGGTGAAAGCGGCCTGGCCGAACAAGGCGGCCTGTTGATCACCCACGAGAGAAGCCACGGGAATGTCGCCACCAAAGGTGGCGGTGTTCCCGTAGACGTGACTGGTGGGGCACACTTCGGGCAGCACCTCCGACGGTATGCCGAGGATGTCGAGCAATTCCGGGTCCCAGACGCGGTCATGAATGTTGAACATAAGGGTGCGCGAGGCGTTGCTGAGATCGGTGGCGTGATGGCCGGTGAGCCTGTAGAGCAACCAGGAATCCACCGTGCCGAAGCAGAGTTCGCCCCGGGCCGCGCGCTCCCGCGCGCCGTCGATGTGCTCCAACAGCCATCGCAGCTTGGTACCGGAGAAATAGGCGTCAAGGACCAGGCCCGTGCGTTCACGGAAAAGGGATTCCAAACCATCGGCCCGAAGCTGCTCGCAGAGCGGGGCCGTTCGGCGGCACTGCCACACAATGGCGTTGTGTAACGGTTCGCCGGTCCTCCGGTCCCACAGGAGGGTCGTTTCGCGCTGATTGGCGATGCCGACGGCGGCGATATCGTTTGGCACCACCCCGGCCAGGTCCATGGCTTCCATGGCGGTATCGCGCTGGGTATTCCAGATTTCCACGGGGTCATGTTCAACCCACCCGGCCTGCGGGTAGATGGGCCGAATTTCCCGCTGTGCCGTGGCGACGATGCGCCCGCCCACATCAAAAAGGATGCTGCGCGAACTGGTGGTGCCCTGGTCGAGGGCCAACACGTAGCGCCCGCTCATGGTGTTCAGCTCCCTATTGCACGGCACGCCAGTTGGTGAGTCCCTGGAGCATGTCCTCCACCGGGGCATCGGGACTGAGCTCGTATTCGAAAGCGATGGGGCCGTCGAAGTCGATGGCCTTCAGGGCCGCGGCAACCTTCGCCAAATCCATGTCGCCCTCGCCGACGATCTTCTCGTCTCCGCCCACGACCCAGTCCTTCAGATGGACGGAATGCACCCGGTCGCCCAGGGCTTCCAGCGCCTCATGGGGCGCTTCCGAGGATCGCAGGTAGTGCCCCGTGTCCACGCAGGCGCCAATAAAGGGGTGACGCCCTTCGACCGCTTTGAGGGTGTCGGCCACCTTGTCGTAACGGGCGCCGGGGCCGTGGTTGTGAATGGCGATCTTAATCTGAAACTCCTCGCAGAGTTCCTCCAGGTTATCGAAGGCCTCCGGCGCGGGATCCGCGCTGAGAATGTCGGCGCCCAGGGCTTTGGCAAACTCGAAACGCTGACGGTTGGCGGCGACATCGGCGCCAAAACCTTCGACCCCGAAGCTGGGCACGGAAACCGCGGCACGGGCAATGGTTTCCCGCACGGTCTCGAAACCGGGGTCCGTCGCGTCGGGCGGAAAGTGAACGGCACAAAACTCCATGTTGCGCAACCCCAGGTCGCGAAGACAGCGCAACGCGCCCTCCAGGTCGAAATTGCGAAAACTGAAACTCTGCGCGCCAAGACAGCAAAGGTCGGCCATGGGTCTACTCCTTCGTTGAATCCGTAAGATACGTGTTCGCCCAGTATGACAAGTGGGCGTATTGGGTTCAAGCGGCGGACCGTCGCGCCCGGGGAGGACTCACACGGACGACGTATGCTTTATGGCTTGTCCGTGATAGTCCATGTCTGTCCCTGTTCGTCCGTGCTTCGCGGCGCTCACCCGTAGCAGCGGATTTCGTAGAGACGGGCTTCTTCACCGCCGTGGGTCCTGGTGAAGGTGAGCCGCAGGGCGCGGACCCGCACGGGCCCGACGGCGTGGCGGCGGAGACGCTGGTAGTTCCCCGTGATTTCGACCAGAGGTTCAAGGGGGCCACCGGGTTCGGCCCGGTAACTCAGCGTGTAATCGCTGATGGTCTCGGGCTGGGGACCACGCACTTGCCGGCGGCGCTGGGAGACTTGCTCGGTCAAGGTGAGCTGACCCCGTGAGAAGCCGGTATCGAAACAGAGCTGAACGTCGCGGATGGTTTGGGGCGTATTCCACTGCAACTCGATCCACGCTTCCCCTTTCTCCATGGAGCCGCCCCAACGATGCCGCCAACCGCCCGGCATGTCGCGGACGAAACCGTCGATCACGTTGGCGGGGTCGCAGCCATCGACGGTATGGGAAGCCGTCACGGTGGCTTGCCGCGCCAGGTCACCGGGATCGGCGTTGGAAACGCCCTTGATGGTCTGGTCGTCGCGCAGCAGGCACTGTTGCAGCGCCCGGATCCGGCGCGGGTCGGCGACGATGCCGCCGGGGGTGAGGCCTTCCCGCGCACAGAGCGCCGCGGCGGTGCCGATGGCCTGGCCCTCGACGGCGCAGGTGGCCATGACGCGGGTGGAACCGAAGGCCACGTGGGACGTGCTGATATTGCGGCCCGCCATGAAAAGGTTGGGGATATTCACCGAGAAGAGCGACCGCAGGGGGATGGTGTACACGTCGAGAAGGTTGGTTGAAACATAGGGCGGAAGGCTCGGGTCGTCGATTCCCGTGGGCGGATGAATGTCGATGGGCCAACCGCCGATGGCCACGGCATCATCGAAAATACGGCCTTCGGTCAGGTCATTCTGCCGCAGAATATAGGGGCCTTCGAGGCGACGGCTCGACCGTTTTCCCGGGATCATGCCCACCCAGTCCATTCCCCAGTTCGCGCTGTCGGGGTGGTCGCCGGAATTCTTGATGTAGTCCCACACGCCCATGACAATGGCAAGCAGCTCGTGGCGGATGCGCGCGTTGTCGTGAATAAGGTCCCGGTCCCCCCCCCCATTCGATCCACCAGTAGCCGTATTCCCAACTGCCGATGGGCCGGTGCCGGAGTTGGTCCGCCGTGATCTTCCGCGCCCAGGCCGGGGGGCGGAAGGCGATGGGGCGGCCATAGTCTTTCGATGTGAAGAGGATGCTGCTGCCCAGGGTGCCGCTACTCGGTTCTTCCGGTGCGAGGGACTCGTCGAAAGTGCCGCGCGCCTCCTGGCCCGTGCGGATGGTGGCACCCGCTTCCAGCCCGAGTCGGCAGTCGCCGGTGCAGTCGGCATAGAGCCTGGCGGTGACGCGGTAGATATGCTCGGTCTTGTCGCAGCGAACCAGCACGCTTTCGATTTGGCCGTCCCGCATGTGGGCGGAATAAAGCGTGCTGTCAAGAAGGAGCGTAATGTTTGCTTCGGAGACCACCTTGTCATAGAGGAGAAAATCCCAGAGCTCCCAGGACCAGTGGGGGTTGTTGACCGCGTCGTCGAGGCGAAGCTCCTCGATGAGACCGCCCTCGCGCCAGCCGGGACGGCTGCCGTGGTGATCGGCACCCACGATGTGCATGCGCACTTCGCTGCTCGCGTTGCCGCCGAGACGGGATCGGTCTTGCACGAGAACCACGGACGCGCCGTTGCGGGCCGCGGCCAGGGCGGCGCACACGCCGGCCATGCCGCCGCCGGCCACCAGGAAATCGCAAGACAGATCGACACGCCGCATGTGGGGTTCGCCCGCGAGACGGGTCTCCTGGTCGGGTGGCGACAGGGCATCCATGCGGTCACCGGGGGAAGGCGCGGGAGGCTCCCCGGAAACGGCACCGCCGCTGGCGTTGATGATCAGAGAGTATCCCGCGAATGCGCCCATGAGTCCGGTCCTTTCAAGAAACGTGCGGCGGCTGACGCCGTGTTGTCCTGGCATGGGGTATTCCTCCACCAGGGGGCACGATAGTGGATTGCAGGGCGGCCGCGCAATACAAGGCCACGGACGGACACGGACCACGAGGGAGGCATCCGGTCCGTGCTGGTCCGTGGCCGTCCGTGTTTGCCCGTGCCTGTCCGTGTTTTCCCCGGTCAGCCCCGTCCCAGCCAGCGGGCGATGCGGGCGGGCGAAACCCCCAGCGGATAGGCCCAATAGGCCACCACGTTTCGGATCGTCGTGCGGAGGAGACCTTCACGCTGCCAGCGGCGGGGGGAGGTGAAAACGCAGGCGGGCAGGGTAACAATCACGCCCCGGCGCCGAAGACGTTTCACCAGTAAATAGTCTTCCATGGCGGGCTCTTCGGGAAACCCGCCCACGGCCTCGAAAAGCTCCCGCCGAAGGAAGTAGGCCTGGTCTCCATACGGCATGGACGCCAAGCGATTTCGGAGGCTGACCGCAGCCTCGATGAAGCGGTAGCCGAGGCCCCGTGCGTTGATGCACAGGCGGAACGCGCCGAGGGCCACGGCGGGGTCGGACAGGAGCCGCCGTGCAAGGCCGTCAAAGTCTTCCGGCGGCAAGGTGTCGGCGTGGAGAAACAGGAGGATGCCTCCGGTGGCCACGCGCGCCCCCGCATTCATCTGACGGGCACGGCCCCGGGGCGCCCCAATGACCTTGGCGCCATGGCTCCCGGCCACCTCGGGCGTGCCGTCGTCACTCCCCCCGTCCACCACGATAACCTCCAGGTTGTCCGCCCCGGCCAGACGTTCAAGCACGGCGGGCAGGTTCCCGGCCTCGTTCAGCGCCGGAATAATCACCGAAATACGTTGGACCTCGCGAACCCGGTCCCACGCGGGCAGATCCTCGGCATAATCAATATCATCCAGCACGTCAAGCTGCCCCACGGACAGGCCGAGACGCTTCGCGTTGGCCAGGGTGTCGCGGCGCACGTGCTCCCCGCCCCATTCGATTTGCTGGAAGAGCCCGGACAATTCGTCGCCGGCGGCATGGATGCGCAGACCGATGAGATAGTAACCGCCGTCCGACGCGGGACCGATGACGAGGTCGTGATCGTCCAGCGCGAGAAAGGCCCGGTGGGTCACGCAGGCATCCAGCGCGGGGCAGTCGGTACCGATAATGACGACCTTGCCGCAGGCCTGCGCGAAGTTCTCGGTGAAGGCGCGCAGCATGCGCTCGCCCAGGTCGCCGCCGCCCTGTTCCACGTACTCAAAGCGCGGCCCCAGCCAATCACGCATTTCGTGACGGGAGCCGCCGGTGTAGCGGACCTGGGTCAGCGTTTCCAGTCCGAAGGGCAGGGCGGTTTGGAGCGTGTGTTCGGTCATGGCGCGCTGTTGCGCCGCCGCGCCCTCGGCCCCCAGCGCGGGGATGAGGCGCGTCTTGGTCGCTCCGGGCACGGGGTATCGGCTGAAGACGACGAGGGCCCGCGTCTTGCGCGTGCGGGGCCAGGCCACGAGGGCGAGGAAAATGGTGCCGAGAATCTTGGTGCCGGCGCCCACAACACCACGCACGGTGCCGGAGACCTTGGAAAGGCCGATGCGCTTGCGGTATCGAACGGTCACCTCATCGTGGGGCACGCCCTGGAGCGCGGCGCGAATCTGCATCTCCACGGTCCAGCCGTAATCGGGGTCGGCCATGCCCAATTCGAGCAGCGTGCGATAACGAATGGCGCGGAAGGGCCCAAGGTCGGTGTAGCGCACGCCCCAGAAAAGGCGCATGAGGCGCGTGGCCAGCCAGTTGCCAAAGGCGGCCTGCGGCGTGAGCGCGCCTGGTTCGTTGTCCCCCAGCACCCGCGACCCGATGACCAGGTCCACCTCGCCGGTAAGTATGGGGGCAACGAGCGTGTCCATGTCCTCGGGGTAGTCGCTATAATCGCCATCGAGGAAAACCACGATGTCCGGGTTTTCCAGGTGGGCCATGCCCCGCAGGCAGGCGGACCCGTAGCCCCGGCGCGGCTCATGGACCACGCGCGCGCCGTGATCGCGGGCCACCGCCGCCGTGCCGTCGGTGGACCCGTTGTCCGCCACCACGATATCGTCCACCCAGGCGGGGATATCATCCAGCACACGCCCGATGGAGGCTTCCTCGTTGAGGACGGGAATAATGACGGCGATGGTGTGGTCCTGACGCATGGTTTCCTTCCGCGGTGGCCTGAATCATGCCATGGCATGGCGAGAGGGGGCCAATGGGGGCCTGGAAAATGCCAATCGGGAGATTGGCGCTCCCAAGGGAGCGCGCGTCACGGCTGCTCCCACACGAGCGCCACCGACTCGGGCGCGAAGGGCTCTACCCGGATGTCGTTCTCGCCGGGTTTCAGGAAATCGGTCACGTCGAGGCGATAGGGCTTGCCGATGAAACCGCCCGCGTAGACGCCGTTCACCGTGATACGCGCACCCTCTTCGGGGGACATGGCGCCGACGGCCACATGCACGCGACCGGTGCCCAGCCACGCTTCGGGAACGGTCACCATCCCATCGAAGGGATCGGCCATCCTCACCGGCGGCAGCGTCAGGCCCGTGTTGCTGATGTTGCCCCAGGGGGGAATGCCGAAATCGCCCAGCACGACGGCCGGCGCCCACGAAGCTTCATGGGTGTCGCCGGACTCGGCGGTTTTCCAGGAGGCGTCGGTGGTGAGCTCCAGCGTGCCGCCGTCTTCAAGCCGAACGGTCAGGCGCCCGATGACGCCGGCGGGGTTGGGATACGTTGCGCCATTCGTGGCCCTGATAGTAATGTGGTTCACCCCCGGTTTCAGATCAGCGGTGATGTCCAGTTCAACCGGCCGATCCCACCGGGAGCCGGAACCCGCCTCGCGACCATTCACGAAAAGGACACAGGAATTGTCAGCCGAGAGCTTGAAGCGGGCCTCCGCGATCACGGCATGGACCGGCAGTTTCAGGACGCGGTGAAAGTAGCGCGTGCCGGGGGGCGGCATCGCACCATCGGCGGCGTGCCAAATCCACGACGCGCCCCACAGCGGTTCTTCGCCGGCACCCTTCAACAACGCATCGATATCGGGGGATGAGGAGGGCAGCGACGGGTAACGCTCCACAGGCAACGTGGCACGGACATTCAACACATCCCGCATGGGCAGGTCGCGGTCCTTCTCTCCAAAAACCAGGAGCACGCCTTCGTTCTCCTCCAGTGTCAGGGACAGGATCGTTCCGTCGGGCGTGGCCTGGTGTTCGACCGCGCGCACTTCCCCGCGCATGGGATCCCAGCATTCGGGCGTTCCCCCGGCCCGTACCTTCAGTCGAAAGATGCGCGGGCCGCCGTCTATGTTCTGGTTGGTGATGAAGAACACGTCACGATCTTCCTTCACGCGATGCAGCACATGAAGCCAACGATTGGTCTCACCGTCGAGCACTTCCACCGTGGGCCGGACCCGCGCGTCGCCGGCGAGAGCCTTCCACACCTGGTCGGGCGCGGGTTCCTTCGGCAGCAGGTAGGCGCGGCCACCGGCGGCGTTGGTGTTGCACGCCGCCAGGGACGGGCCACGGGGTACGCCCCAAATGGCTTCGCGCAAGGCGGCGATGTCCTGCGAGTCATACCCGAGCGTGGCGGATTTCACGGGAAGGAAACCGTAGCCCGCGACAACGCCGCCCGCGTCGTAGAATGCCTTGACCCGGACAAGCGTTTCGAAGGGAATCACCTCGACCGGCGGCACGACAAGCACGCGGTAGCGTTCGTCGCGGAGGGCGAGGGTGCGATCCACAATGGTCATGTCCTTCTCAAGCACCTCGTAGGGAATCCAGTCGCAATCGAACAAGGCGTCCTGCAACGCCCCCGTCATCTGTTCCGGGGGGACGCTCTCCCCCACATGGTGGCTGTTGCCGAGGAAAAGAAAGGCCACGGGACACACATGTTTCCCACCGTAAAGCATGTGGCTCAGGCGCACGCTGTAATCGGCCCACACCTTGTAAAGGGGATAGCGTGGTTCATAGCCGCCATTGAAAAAATAGGGTGGACAATCCCGGTCCCGGGGTGATCGGGGATTGAAGGAATGGGGGATGATGAAATTGATGCCCGAAACCTGCATGTGATCGAGCCACCATTTCATCTCGGGGTAGGAGATATCCTGACCGCGTGCGCCGTAGATCTCCACCATCGCCAAGTCGTCTTTCTTTCCGTAGGCGTGGGTGATGGAACTGCCAAGTTTCGGTGTGTAGAAGATCCCCATGTCGCGCCGACCCCATACAAACTGCTTGAACACGGCATCAATGCCGCCCATGTCCGTGTACTTCTGCACCTGGAACATGTTGCCCGCGCAACGGTCGGGACGCAGGTACTCCCAACTGTGTTCCAGCCAATGGCCGATGGAGGTTACCCCGTGTTCGGCGCACCAGTCGCTGATCCCACCATACATGGTGCGGCCCCACGCCTCGGCGAAGGCATCCTGGTAGGCGTACTTCGCCGCCACCTGTTCCTCGCCCGCCAAGCCGACTTTCCACGCCACCAACGCCTTTTTCCAGTCCACGCCGCGCTCTTTCAGCATGGGGATCACTTCCGTGCCCCAATCGCCGATAGTCTCCGGCTCATCGTAAAAATAGCCCTGGATGGTCTTGCCGAAGTCCTCGGGAAAGGCGTCGTAGTGCGGCTGATACACCGTGTTGATATACCACGCCACGGCATCCCGGCTCGCGCCATCGACCAGGTATTCCGAAGCGCCATGATAGTGGCCGTATTCCCAGGTAAAGTTCATCACCGTCCAATCGCCGCTCTTGGGTTGGAAGCGTCCCCCCGACCAGGAGACGCTGACCAGCGAATCTCCGTCGATGCCCTCGGGGGTACGCTTGCCCAACAGGGTGGCCACATGGTGTTTACCGCCGTGTATGATGGCATCTCCCGTGCCGTTGGCTTCACGGACCGCCACCTTCAGGTATTTGCTCGCGTACTTCTCGGGAACCCTGCCCCCCACCTCGCCGCTGGGCCACCATTTCTCGTCGAAAATCCACAGCTTCATATCGTGTTTCTTCGCCTGGTCCAGCAGGATCGCCAGATCGCGGAACCAGCCCTTTTCAAGCCAGTCCACGTGCGGACGCGACTCCGCCGTGAGGCAGCCGTTGCCGCTTTCCGCGACGATGTCCACGTACCGGCGAAGCAGATCGGGCGACTCGTCGCCATGAAGCCAGAAGAGTGGGCCAAGCAGTTCCCGCGCTTGTGGTGTCGGGTGGAGGAAGGTGTCCTCCAGCGTGTCCGCCACGGAGCCGGCGGCCAAGGCGAGGGCCGACAAGGCGATCATTCCAATTCTCAGCGACATGATACGGTCTCCTGTATCGCGGGTGTCCTCAGCTTTGTGGACTTAGCGGACATGGTGGACCAAGTGGGCCGGCACCTTCGTCCACTGGGTCCACGCCCGGGCAATGTTGGGATGCAGACGGGACGCCTGCGGTACAAACAGCAGCAAGCGGCCAGTAATAAAAGCGGCGGCAAGCCGCCGCACTCCAGGAAATTAAAATCGCTTCACCTTCACGAAACGCCCCTTGTCGGAGGAATCCTGAATGGCGGCGCAGAGAGCGACGGCTTCCCGGCCCAACTCGCCGGGGGTGATGGACGGGGCTTTCCCCAGGATGGCGTCCACAAAACTCCGCTGGCTGTGTTTGCGCTGGGTTCCGGGCTTGGGATGGGTCGTCCGGGCGCGACCGCCCTTTCCACCGGTCCGGATCATTTCCATCGGTTCCGGGCCAAAGCCCTGGCGAATGGTGCCCTCCGTGCCGTAAACCTCGAAATAGCCTCCGCCGACGGGGGTGGTCCAACTGAGGGTCAGCGTCCCCGTGGCGCCGTTGGCGAAACGCATGA
Source organism: Candidatus Hydrogenedentota bacterium (assembly GCA_024278275.1). Classification (GTDB taxonomy): domain Bacteria; phylum Hydrogenedentota; class Hydrogenedentia; order Hydrogenedentales; family JAJRTN01; genus JAJRTN01. Next base: position 3,818 of record JAJRTN010000099.1, on the reverse strand, counting down.
GGACCGCGGCGTTGTCGGGCACGTCGATGTGCTTGAGGCGTGTGTCCACGAAGGCCGCCACTTCGGTGATTTCCCCGGCGACCCACTGCATCAGCTCGGCCATGTGTACACCAATATCGAGCACCACGCCGCCCTGGAAGGCCTTTGAAACGAACCATTTCGCCCCGACCGACCAGCCGATGTCGGGCGTTGTGCCGCCGGAACGAAGACAACGCACGTGAATGGGCTGGCCGATTTTACCCTGGTGGACCAGGTCCGCCAGCTTAACGTAGGTCGGATGATAGTGAAGGCTCTGGTTGATCTGGAGAACCTTTCCGGCCGTCTTGGCCGCATTGACCATGCGCGTGGCCTCACGCACCGAGGCCGCCATGGGCTTCTCACAGAGCACGTGAAGGCCGGCCTTGAGGGCGGCGAGGGTCTGCTCGTAATGGAAACGGTTGGGCGTGCAGATGGAAACCGCATCGAGGCCGGAGGTGAGGAACATGGCGAGATCCCGGTAAGGCCTGGCGTTAAAACCATGATTCTGATTGAGCTTTTTCATTTGTGCCGGCTTGATGTCCATGAGCGACACCACCTCCACGTCCGGAACTCTCAGGTAACCCGGCACGTGATCCACGTTGGCGATCTTTCCACATCCCACGATACCGACCCGCAGCTTCTTACGCATCATCCCGTTCCTCTTCCGGTCCACACCGGATGGTTTCCCCATGCCACAATGCGCGGCGTGTTTATTCTGGAAGAGCATAGCACGCGAGACGCCAACAATCACGGCCCCGCGCCAACAGGGCGCTCCGTGGTGAAGCGCGGCCCGCTTCGGTCACAACGGACATGCGGGAGCCTGTCCCTACCCGCCGCGCCCTGCGTGGAAACGGGAGAATCGGCGTTCATCTGCGCAATCCGCGGATACACTATCAAAGAGTCGCAGCCCTTGGTGAAGTGGCGTTTGCAGAATGTCGGCGCCAAGGCTATCCTGTTATGATGATACCGGGAAGGATCGGCAGGTCACCCCATGGGAAAACAGTGCCGTCGAAGCAGGTCCCCGCGGAAGGAATTGCGACCTTTGCACTACACGAAGCTCGGAAAACATACGGTCAACGCGGTGCGCCTGGCGGAGGTATTGCAGGTGCTGGCGCGCCATGGCTTTGCCGACCTGATGCGCCGGGCGGGCTTTTTTGACAGCCTGCCGGCCCGCATGCTGCGAGGTTTGAAGCTGATGGACGCCCCCACGGGGATCCAGGCCAGTTTCGGCAAACGATTGTGCGCCGCCTTCACGCAACTAGGTCCGACCTATGTCAAGTTCGGCCAGATCCTCAGCACCCGGCCGGACCTGGTGACGCCCGAGGTGGCACAGGATCTGAGCCAGCTCCAGGACGAGGTCGATACGCTTCCCTTCGACACGATGCGCGGTGTGCTGGAAGAGGAACTGGGGGGGGCGGTCGAAGAGTTTTTTGATACCCTGGAGCCCACGCCGATAGCTTCCGCTTCGATCAGCCAGGTCTATCGCGCGCGCCTGCGGGACGGCCAGGACGTGGCGGTGAAAATCATGCGGCCCGGGATCGAAAAGGTCATCGAATCCGACTTGAGCCTGATGCGCCAGCTTGCCTCGTGGGCCGGGGATCACACGGAAGATATGAAGTGGCTGGATCCCGCGGGCATGGTGGATGAATTCGCGCGGTCCGTACACCGGGAGTTGGACCTCAATATCGAGGCGCGCGTCATCGAGCGATTCCGCGAAAACATGGCCGACATCGAAGAGGTCTTTGTGCCCAGGGTGTACCGGGAGCACTCGGGGCGCCACGTTCTCACCATGGACTGGGTGGATGGTGTCCGCGTGGACAAGTTGGACGCCTACGCGGAGCGGCGTTGCGAGCCCGACGTAATCGCCGCACTGGGTTGCGACATTCTCTGCCGAATGGTTTTCGAGAACCGATTGTTCCATGCCGACCCGCACCCGGGGAACATCTTTATCACCTACGACAACCAGTTGGCTTTCCTGGACCTGGGCATGGCGGGCCACCTGGAGCGCACCGACGTGGCGGCCATCGCCGATGTGTTACTGGCCATTTTCCACCAGGACTCGCGGGAGTGTACGAATGCCATCCTGACCCTCACCACGCGATCCGAACCCGAAGACATGGCCAAGCTGGAGCGGGAGATAGCCGAGTTCATGGCCTTCGAAGCCGGCGCCATTGTCGGCGGGGGCCAGGTGGCGAAGGGTATCGAGCGGGCGACCCAGATCATTCGGCGTTTCGATCTGGAACTGGCCCCCCGTTTCTCGCTCTTGCTGAAAGCCCTGACCACCATCGAAATCGTGGGCCATCAACTGAATCCCAAGTTGGACATGGTGCCCATCATCCGGCCCTACGTGGAAAAACTCATTGCCGCGCGTTTTCAGCCGGTGGAACTGCTCAAGGAAGCGCGGGTGAACGCGAACGCCCTGATGAAGCTGGGCCGCCAGATGCCGGGGGATCTCTCGTACCTGCTCAAGCAATTACGGCGCGGCAACATGCGTTTCATGATCCACCACGAACACCTGGAAAACCTAGCCAAAACCATCGACCGCTCCAGCAGCCGCAACACGGTGGGCATGATCGTGGGTTCCCTCATCGTGGGCTCCAGCCTGCTCATTACCACCGAATCCTCCATGACCCACCTCGGCATGGCGGGCTACGTTTTCGCCGCCCTGCTGGGATCGTTCCTCGTCATCTCCATCCTGTGGTCGCGAAAGTTCTGAGGTACCCACGGTGACCCTGCGCTATCGATCCTACGCCAAGATCAACCTCTACCTTGACGTCCTCAACCGTCGGCGCGATGGGATCCACCATATTGAGACCATTTTTCAGACCGTGGGCCTCCATGATGATCTCCGCTTCACCCCGGCGGAAAAGGGTATTTCACTTACCTGTTCCGACCCGCGTCTCCCCACAGGGGAGGACAACCTGGTCGTTCGCGCGGCGCGGCTGCTTCAGCGGGAGACGGACACGACGAAAGGGGTGGCCATCCACCTCGAAAAACGCATCCCCCTGGCCGCCGGCCTGGCGGGCGGGTCGGGCAACGCCGCCGCCACGCTGGTCGCCCTCGACACCCTGTGGAAGTTGAACCTCGCCCCGGCGAAACTGGCCCGTTTGGCCCTGCGGCTGGGGTCCGACGTCCCCTACTGTCTGCGTGGGGGCACCATGGCGGCCACGGGCCGGGGCGAACGCCTGACGCCCCTCTCGCGCCTTCGCGGCGTGTGGTACGTCCTGGCCCATCCCGACCTGGCAATCAGCGCGGGGGCGGCCTATGGCCACCCGGCCCTCACCCGCAACACACGGCCCCGTTTTGCCGGGCGAACCCGGGATTTCCGGATCGCCCTTCGCGCCCTGGCCGACGGCGACCTGCCCCGCCTGTGCTTCAACCGCCTGGTGGAACCCTTGATGGTGGATTACCCGGAGTTGGCCCGTCTTCGCGTGCGGCTTCTCCGGGGCGGTTGCGTGGCCGCCCTGGTCAGCGGCAGCGGTCCGACCGTGTTCGGCCTGTGTCTTTCCCACGAGGCCGCGCGGCACGCCGCGAAAACGCTGGAGGACGTGCGCACCACCGTGACCCACGGGGTGCCCTTCGGCATTCGGAGGACTGCCGGCCCATCCGCCGGGTAAAGCGCGACGAGGGCGCGGATAACCACCGCCGGTGCCCTGAAGGCACCCTGATATGGACCGACCTTTTCAACCCCTTATTCCAAAGCCGATTTTATTGATTGATTGATTTCTATGGAGGTGGCTTGAAGGGGAGCCTGAAGAAGGCGGACGAGGACGGTTGCTTCGACGACGTGTCACTCTGAT
>JAJRTN010000098.1 GCA_024278275.1 Candidatus Hydrogenedentota bacterium | reverse complement strand
TTCGCATTAAGTATAGCATATGTTATATACGCTATACTTAAAAGTCAAGAAGAAAGCCCGGCAAAGCCGGGCAGATGAAAGGGGTGGCAGTCTCTTGCGGCAGAGGGTTAGCCTAAACTACACTTTGCAAACACCCTCTTAACTGCCGTTTTTAGGTTTAAGCCTACCCCAACAAGGAGTCCGAAGATGAGCATGAATAAGATGATAGAAGCCGTGACGCGGGAAATCAAACAAAGCCTTCGTTGGGCACGGTTCAGACGGCCCGCCACCTTCGCCTCTCGTTCCCACGCTCTGCGTGGGAACAAGCGATGGGACCTGTGGGACAAGAACAAGGCGGCATGGCGCTGAAGTGAAAGGGTGGCGCCACGCCCGTCCGGAGATGGGCGAAAGGAAGGGACGCTTTGCGCGGCATCCGTGATATCGCGTTCGGTTCCAGTGTTTCACAGAGGACGCGGTCCGGCACCTTTCCTTTTGAAGACGCGTCCGGTACAATTCGCTCTTGGAAAGGGGCCGGACTTGAAGCGAGGTATTCTCATAGCGGAGCGGGATGGTCAGCGGATGGAGGTTCGCGGGACCGTCGTGGTGGGCCGTGCCACGGAGGCGGATCTCACGGTGGACGATTCCGCGGCGTCGCGTAAGCACATCGAGGTGTCGGCCCGGGGCGACGCGTTTGTATGGCGTGACCTGGGCAGCACGAACGGCACGCTCCTCAATGGGAACCGCATGCTTGCGGGTGAATTGAAGCACGGGGATCGCATTCAGATCGGGGATTCGGTGTTGCGCTTCGAGACGGAGGAGGTGCCGGAGGGTCCTTCGGATTCCAAGGGCGGTTATTTCCACGACACGATCATGGAGTCGGCCGGCCTGGGGGTTCGGGGCGAGACCGCCGAGCGCACCACGGGGCTGCTCGACGCGGTGTACCAGGTGATCCATGAAATCGCCACCAATTACGAGACGTGCAGTCTCCTGGATCGCATTCTTGAAACCACGCTGGGGGCCATCGGCGCGCATCGGGGAGCGGTGTTCCTGGCGGGCCCCGATCTGCGACTGGGGCCCTGTCCCGTGTGCCACCAGGTTCACCGCATGCGCGACGGCGTGCTGACCCACGCCGAGGCCGGTGAGATCAGTATCAGCAGCACGGTGGCCCACCGGGTCTTGCAGGATGGCGAGTGCGTGTTGTACCAGGACACGGACAAGGACAAGGACTTCGACCAGGCGGAGAGTATCCTGGCGCTCCATATCCGGTCCATCGTCTGCGTGCCCCTTCGCGCGAAGCACGGCAACATGGGCATCCTTTATATTGACACGGATCGCAAGGGCAAGCAGTACACCCAGGAGGATATGCTGCTCGCCGCGGCGGTGGGCAACAGCGCGGGCCTCGCCCTTGAGAACGCCCAGATGCACCACCAGTTGCTTGAGAAGCAGCGCATGGAACAGGAGATCGAAACGGCCTGGACCATCCAGGAGGGCTTTCTCGTCAAGGATTGGCCCGAGGACGAGCCCCGTTTCGAGGTCTACGGCGAGACCCGTCCGGCCAAGACCGTGGGGGGCGATTTCTATGATTACGTCCGCCTGGATGAGAACACCGTGGGGCTGCTGATTGGCGACGTGAGCGGCAAGGGCGTTCCCGCGGCGCTGACCATGGCCCAGTCGCTGGCGGAGTTCCGGCTTCACGCGCGGGACTATGATTCTCCGGCGGAAGTCATGCGGGCGTTGAACGAGAACCTGGTGAAACGAAGCCGGCGCGGCCTGTTCTGCACGCTCTGCTACCTGCGCCTGAACCTGGAAACGGGCGAGGTGATCTGCGCCAACGCGGGGCACCCGCCCGTGGTGCGTATCGGGCGGGCGGGCGTATCGACTTTCGGGGACGCCTCCGGGCCGCCGGCGGGGGTGTTGGCCGGTCTGGAATGGGAGGATACGCGGCAGATCATTGATCCGGGGGATGCCCTGCTGTTATATACGGATGGCATCGTCGAGGCACGGCGCGCGGTGACGCTCATCAGCAACGCCGAGAGTGCCGCCCCGCAGGAGTACGGCCTGGAAGGGCTTTGCCTGTTGGCGGCAACCCAATACGGCGCGGCGCCGCGGACGCTGGTGGCGGCGGTCCAGGAAGATGTCCGCCGTTACTGCGCGCCCGAGCCCCCCCACGATGACTGTACGATGGCCGCATTACGGTACACGCGCCATGCATGACGATATTAAAGTGGAATTGCGGTCGGCCCCGAAGCTGCTTCGCGGTATTCGGGGGCTGGTGCGTTGCTACGTGGCCGATCAGGGTTTCAGCGACGAGCGGTGTGATGAAATCGTGCTTGCCGTGGACGAGGCCTGCACGAACTCCATTCGCCATGCCTACGGCGGCGCCACGGACCGCACCCTGGACCTGGTGCTGCGCTCGAACGACGTGGCCCTGGAAGTGGAACTCCGCGACAAGGGCCGTCCCGCCCCCTGGGAGGTGATTGACCGGAAGGAAGTGAAGCCTCCCAGCCTGGAAGATCTCACACCGGGCGGTTTGGGCATACAACTCATGTATAGTGTCTTCGACAAGGTAACGTTTACCCCCGGCGAGCACTAGGGGAACACGGTAATCATGCGTTTGGACCGACCCGGGACGTAAGCCCGCGCGGGACAATCGCCGGACAGGAAAGCAGCCTATGGCGTTGGAGCTGGACATACGGGAACAGGACGGTAAGTGTTTGATAGTGGCGAAAGGCGAGGTGGATCTCTACTCTTCCCCGGCGCTGCGTGACGCCATCCTCAAGGGCGCCAAGAGCGGCGCTACCGCGTTAGGGGTGGACCTCGGCGCCGTGGCCTACATGGATTCCTCGGGTGTGGCCACCCTGGTCGAGGGCCTGAAAGCCGCAGGCGGCGCGGGCAAGTTTGTCCTCGTGGCCCCTTCCCAGTCGGTGATGAAAGTTCTTCAACTATCACGCCTGGACACCCTGTTTGATATCCGGGATGCCTTGTAGCGCGGTATGATCAGCGTGATTGGACATACCGGCCGCATTACCCTGAACGGGCTTTATGCCGCGTCCCGGGTGTGCGTGCTCATGGTGGATACGGTCAACTGGCTCCTGTGGCAGCCGCTGCGCGGCAAGGGCCTGCGCCTCAAGAGCACCATTGGAAACTTCGTCGAATATGGCGCGCGGTCCCTGCCGATAGTCGGTCTCATCTGCTTCCTCATCGGCATCATCCTGGCCATGCAGTCGGCCCACTCCCTGCGCAGTTTCGGCATGCTCGAACTCGTGGCCATGCTCGTGGGGGTGTCCGCCGTGCGCGAGTTGGCCCCCCTCATGACCGGCATCATCATCACCGGCCGGTGCGGCGCGGCCATCACCGCCGAGATTGGCACCATGAAGGTGGCCGAGGAAATCGACGCCCTCGAAGTGATGGGGCTGAATCCCACCAAGTTTCTCGTGGTGCCCAAGTTCCTGGCCATGCTCATCGCCGTGCCCTGCGTTACCGTGCTGGCCATGGCGATCATGATCCTCGGCGGCTTCGCCCTCTCCGTCACCTTGCTGGGCATTGAACCCGCCGTCTACTATGACTACACGGCCCGGGGGCTGGAACCTTTCGACCTGCTGACCGGATTGGTGAAGAGTGTTTTTTTCGCCCTGGTCATTGCCTGGGTGGGCATCTACCGGGGTTTCAAAGTGGAGGGCGGCGCGGAAGGCGTGGGACGCCAGACCACCGCGTCGGTGGTGCTTTCGATTTTCCTGATTATTGTTCTCGATATGATTTGGACCTGGCTCTTCTTCACGGACGGCTGATCGCCCGAGGATGAACGCTCCGAAACATGACGGACACGAAAGACAACCTGATCGAGGTCAAGGATCTCGTCGTCAAGTACGGTGACCGAACCGTGCTTGACGGTATCAATCTCACGGTGAAGCGTGGGGAGGTTTTCGTGATCCTGGGCGGCAGCGGCTGCGGCAAAAGCACCCTGCTCCGCAACCTGGTCGGTCTCATGCGGCCTTATTCCGGGCAAATCCTGTTTGACGGGCTGGACTTCACCGCCATGAACGACGAGGAACGCTCCGATCTGCGCAAGCGCATGGGCATGTGCTTCCAGGGATCGGCCCTTTTCAACTCCATGACCGTGGGGGACAACGTGGCCCTGCCCCTTCGGGAGCACACCCAATTACCGGAATCGACCATCGAGATCATGACGAAGATCAAGCTTGAACTGGTGGGACTGGGGGGCTTTGAAGGCTACATGCCTTCCGAACTGAGCGGCGGCATGAAGAAGCGCGCCGGCCTGGCCCGGGCGATGGCCATGGACCCGCAGGTCATTTTTTACGATGAACCGTCCGCCGGGCTGGACCCCATCGTCGGGGCCGGTCTTGATATGCTGATTCGGAAGATGCAGAGCACCTTCAACCTCACCAGCGTCGTGGTCACCCACGAGATGGAGAGTGTCAAGCTTATCGCCGACCGCGTGGTCATGCTGCACCAGGGGCGTGTTATCGGTCTTGGGACGCTGGAAGAATTGCGGGCATCCGACCACCCCTTCGTCGAGCGGTTTTTCGCCCGCAGACCCGACGAGGAGAACAGCAACGAGGCGGCTTACCTGGAATCGTTGACGGGAGAGTAATGGTACGGCGGCGCACGCCCTGTTGACGGGAGAGGCATTTGCGAAAGCGAGGATTGAATGGCCGAGAAGAAGCATGACTTCACGCGGACGGAGATTGTCGCGGGACTGATGGTTATCTTCAGCGTTCTGGTGCTGGTGGGTTTTATCGCCATGCTCCAGGGCTGGCAACCGCCGCAGGAGGTTCACACCTACCACGCCCGGTTCAGGGGCACCAACGGACTGGGCACCAATGCCGCCGTATACTGGGGCGGGCTCAAGTGCGGCAAGGTCGAGTCCATCGCGCCGGACCCGGAAAAGCAATCCCTCATACGGGTCACCTTCTCCGTCGATCCCATCATTCCCGTAAACGAAATGAGCGTGGCCAGCATCGAACAGGTATCCCTCACCGCCGAGCGGCATCTTGAAATATCCACCGGCGCCGATGACGCCCCGCGTATCGCCTCCGGGGGCGAGGTCAAGGGGATTTCAAAGGGATATGGATTCATCGAGCTGCCCGATCTCAACGGCGTGATTGCCCGTGTTGAAAACACCCTGGACAGTGGCAACAAACTGGTGGATGACCTCATCGAGATGCTGGGGGTCGATGAAGCCAAGAAAAAGGAGCAGGCCGGTAAAGCCGACTTCGTCCGCATCACCCGTGTGTTGAGAACCGTGAACGGCACCTTGAGCGACGCGCGGGGCATGGTGGGGGATCTGCGCTCCACGATTGAGGAACAGCGCCCCAACCTGACCGCCATTCTCACCAAGGTGCAGGGCATCGAGGATTCCGCCCAGACCATGGTGGACGAGTTGAACGCGGCACTGGCCGAGAACCGGCCCCTCATCAACAGCACCCTCCGGAACGTGGACGGCCTCGTGGGCAAGGTGGGGAGCGTTGTCGATGGGGTCGCCGCCGACCTGGACGGCCTGGTACAAACCCTGCAACAGACCCTGGACAACGCCCGGGACCTGTCGGGCACGGCAAACGATTTCCTCCAGGCGAACCGGCCCGACATTGAAGATATCATCCAGTCGCTGCGCGACACGGTACGGAACCTGCAGGACTTTTCACGGGTCCTGGCCGAGCAGCCCAGCGCCATCGTGCGGGGCGCCAAGCCGGTTGGACGCTAGGAAATGGTAAACCGGCGGTCCCCCCGGGCCGCTTTGCCCGAACCGGGCAAGTTGGGAGAGTGTATGAAAACGAAGGCAATTGCGAGTTTGATCCTGCTGATTCTGGCCGGTTGTGCTTCCGCGCCCAATATCCAGTACTTCACGCTGGACATGACCCCCGCCAACGAAGCGACCTCGTCTCCCCATATTGTCGTGGAAGACCTGCGCGTGGCGGAGGCGGTGACCCGCAAGGACATCATGATCAAGACGAGTCCCACCGAAGTTGAATACTATGCCACGGCCCAGTGGGCCGCCAGTCTCGGAGAACTCGTGACCGACAAACTCCGGGAAGAGTTCGGTGATGCCTCGGGCGCCGGCAGGACGCTTTTGCTGAAGGGGCGTCTCATGGCCTTCGAACAGGTGGATGTGACGGGTGGCGCCGAGGCCCATATGAAACTGGCCGTAACGCTCCAGGACGCGGTTAAACGAACGAAGCCGCCCCTCCTGGAGCGCACCTACGATGTGGTCACCCCGGCCGATTCAGCCACGCCGGGCGCGGTGGTTCGGGCGCTCTCGAAATGCGTGGAGAAGGTGGCCGCGGAAATTATGGCCGACGCGGCGGGACGGTAACCGGAAGGGCGCGACGCGCACACAGCCATGGCGAAAGATCCGGCACGGGGCGATCACCTGACCCAATATGAGCGGGCAGTCTGCTACTACACCCTTCCGCGCGTCACCCGGCCCCTGACCTATGGCCTTATTGTCGCCTACACCCTTTGCGTCGCCGAAGCCCTGGGAGCGGTCCTTTTCGGCCTGCTTAGCGGCAGTCGGATTTGGACCGTCGCCGGGACGGCCTGTCTTGTGGGCATGATTATCTTCGGCATGGTGGTCTTTACCGTGCGCACCTTTCTGAACGACCTGCGTCAGCGCCGGGTACTGGCCGAGGCCCGGAACGTGCCGGACCCGGTGGATTCCGATCTCCCCGATCCTTTCGCCGGCCGGCTCCTGCTTTGCCATCCACGGGACGACCAGGGGAGTTATTTTACCTGCACCGAGGAAGACACGGGAACCGAATACCGGGTCCGGCAAATACCGGGCCGTGGACGACGTGCCTGGACCATCGAAACTTCCGGGGGGGAAACGGTCTGCCAGGTTCACCTGCTCGGCGGCCCCAGGAGTTTTTACTTTGGCGGCAGCGCCAACGGCAACCTGATGGTGTCGCGTGACGACGTGGAACTGGCCCGGGTCACCACCCGCGGCTTCAGTCTCACCTCGGATCGTACCGATGTGCGGTTGCTCAAGCCGCAAGAAACGTTCTATCGAATCCAGCGCCGGTGTATCTACCACGAAGACCGTCTCGTGGGCCGCATCTATTTCGTGCGCCGCTCGCTCTACCTCGACATCGAACTGGAGCATTTTAACCCGGGCATACTGGCCTACTACGCCATCGCCCTGTAGCCCCGCGCTTGTGTCGAGAAGTTTCTGCGAAGAGGTTCTTCGGTGCTTGTGCATGCCCCTGCGAAGTACTTGTCATTGCCCACAACCAAGTCCGTACCAACCGTGCCATAATCTCCTAACCCGGCCGAGCCGGAACCAAGCATCGTCTCCGCTGAGAACCGTGGCTCCCCGGGTTCGCGGGAATGACGAAAGGGAGGGAGAAACACGTTTTCGTGACCACTTGCACAAGGCTTCACGGGTAAGGGACTAAGCAGGAAGGCCTCTCCAGGTACAATATGAGAGGGCTTCAACTTGACACCCCACAATATGTAGACTACACTAGGGAAGGTTTGGGACGGACCAACATGCGGCAAGTGATGTTCTCGTGGCCCATGCCGTCGGTTTGGACAGGTCATCCCATTGGGGTTGGCGACCGTTATGGCGTAACACCTTTCACGGGCCCGCATCTTGGGAGAAGGCGCGTGGCGCCGCCGAAAAACGTATTCATTCGAACCATTGGGGATACCTGCATGCGTGGAGCGTCTGGATTTCTGTCCGTAAGTCTGATGATGGTTGTGCTCGTGCTGAGCGTCATGGGCTGCACGACGACGGGCAGGGGGGGGACCGCCCAGTTCGAGCCTTTGCCCAAGGCACGCCTGGGAGAAGCCCCGCTTGAACCCGTCGCGCCCCGCACGGTGACCGACTTGCTGCGGGATGCGCAGGAGGCCTTTCAGGCCGCCAATACCGCGCAGGAAGCGGGTGATTCGGCGGCGGCGCTCCGTCACTACTCGCTCATGCTGGAGTTGCTGGCGGAGGCCGACCTGGATCCGGCGATTTTCTATTCGGTGCGCGACCAGTTTGCCACCATCTTGAACCTTTCGGCGCAACAGGCGGATGTAATGGCACGGCGCGTGCCACGGGACTATGGTGAGTCGGATTTCCAACCGATCGAGGGCTACAGCGAGATCCAGGTACCTTTCCCGCTTCCGGAGCGGGTGCTTGATGAAATCGAGCGCATCGAGAACGAGTACCCGAAGAACTTTCAGGCGGGGCTGGACCGCAGTTTCCGGTACCTGCCGTTTATCCGCGCCGAGTTGACCAAGGCCGGCTTGCCGCAAGAGTTGGAAATGCTGGTCATGGTTGAAAGTCAATTTCATCCGACCGTTCGATCACGCGCGGGGGCGGTGGGTATGTGGCAGTTCATTAAAGCGACGGGACGCCGCTATGGGCTGCGCATCGACGGCGAGGTGGATGAGCGGCGTAATTGGCAGCGTGAAACGCGGGCGGCCATCGCGTATCTGAAGGATCTCCACGATATTTTCGAAGGCGACTGGGCCCTGGCGATCAGTGCCTACAACATGGGGGAGGGCGGTCTTTCCCGTGCTATCGCCGCCAATGGCGGAGACCGCGACCTGTGGCGGCTTTTCGAAACACCGCCCGCGGCCAATCGTATTCGCCTCGAAACCAAACGTTATTACCCCAAGTTTCTGGCCACGCTTATTGTCACGAGTAATCCCGAGCGCTATGGTTTCAAGGTCAATCCACAGCCCCCGGAGGACACCGTTCGGATCGAAGTCACCGGGCCGTACCTGCTGGCGGATTTGGACGAGGCCATGGGTTATCCCAAGGGCACCCTGGCGAAGTACAACCCGGACCTGCTTCATCGCATGACTCCCTGGACGGGCTCCCACGCGGTGACGGTACCCGCGAAGGACCGCCGTGCCTTCACCCTGGCCCTGCGCAAGACACGCAAGCTGATCTACGGCGGCGGCACCCATCGCGTGGCGCGCGGTGAAACGGTCAGCGGGATTGCCGCCCGTTACCGCGTTTCCGCCCGCGACCTCATGCGCCTGAACAACATCAGTTCTCCCCGTAAGTTGCGGGCGGGACAATCGCTCAAGATCCCTGGAAACGGGCGTGGCGGCCGATCCGAAAGCTCATCCGCGGGCGGTACCTACACGGTGAAACGGGGGGACACCCTCTATGACATCGCCCGTGCGAACCATGTCACCGTGGCCCAGTTGCAGGCCTGGAACGGCCTGGGACGGAAGTCCCTGCAAATCGGCCAAAAGCTCCATCTGAGTGATCCCGAAAAGGGCCATTCCGTCGAGACGGTCCCCTCCGGGGCGGTGGCGCCGGGCGGTGTTTGGCATACCGTGCGCAAGGGGGACAGTGCCTGGAAAATCGCCAAACGCTACAAGGTGCCCCTGGATGACGTATTGGCCTGGAACAACCTTACTAAACGTTCCAAACTGAGCGTGGGACAAAAAATCCAGGTGAAGAGGGCGGCTCCCGGCCCGGCCCCGACCGCCGGGCCTCCCGCGGAAAGGGAAAAGATTTTCCACACCGTGGTCAAAGGCGATACGGCCAGTACCATCGCGGCGCGTTACGGGGTGAAAACCAGCGACTTTCTCGCCTGGAACGGACTCACTTCACGTTCCGTTCTTCCCGTGGGGAAGCGTTACGTCGTGCATCAGGCAAAAGCCCAGACCGAGGCCTCTTCTTCCCCCCGTGAATCCCAGGCTGAATTCGCGGGAAAACGAATCGAGCATACCGTGTCGCGGGGGCAGAATCCCACGACCATAGCACGGCGTTATGGTGTGCGGGTGAGCGACCTCTTCAAATGGAACCATTGGCCGCGCAATCATGTTCTGCATATCGGCGATAAGGTGGTGCTCTACCGGCGGTAGGGTGGGGCGCCTTCGATATAACGCGACTACGAGACGGACACGGACATTCACGGACCGGCACGGACGTAAATGATGGTCCGTATGCCCCGGCCTCAGAGCAGATTGAGAAACTTGTGGTTGGCCTTGGGGAAGGCGTAGTCCTCGAAGGCGGCGGGCGCCGCCCAGCGTAATTCGGAATGAGTGGTCGGCTGTGGCGCGCCTTTGATGATGTCACACCGGTAGACGTTCAGCGTGACCTTGAGGTGGGTGTAGGCGTGACGCACGGACGCCACCAGGCCGCGCACCTCCACGGCGATCCCCAACTCCTCGCGGCATACTCTTTCGAGCGCCTGCCCATGGCTTTCGCCCGGTGCCACCTTGCCGCCCGGGAACTCCCACAGTCCCCCGAGCAAGCCCCGGGCGGGACGGCGCCCGATGAGGTATTGCCCTTCCCGCGCAATCACGGCCACCACCATTTCCTGGTGAGGCACGGTGCGTTTGGGACGGCGCACAGGACGTTCGGCCTGGGTTCCCCGGGCACGGGACAGGCAGCAGGACGTGACGGGACACCCTGCGCAGTCGGGCGTTTTGGGGGTGCAGACGCGGGCGCCCAGTTCCATGATGCCCTGGTTGAAGTCGCCGGGATGGCGCGACGGTACCAGCGCGCCAGCGAGGCGCCACAGGTCGCGCTCCGTCTCGGTCTCCCCGATGGGCGCGTCCATGTCGTACAGGCGCGTCAGCACGCGCTTCACGTTGCCGTCCACCACGGGCGCGCGCTCGCCGAAGGCAATGCTGGCGATGGCGCCGGCAGTGTATTTCCCAATGCCCGGCAGCAGTTGGAGCAACTCGGCGCTTTGGGGCAGGCGGCCGCCGTGCTGCGCGGCCACGACCCGGGCGGCCCGGTGCAGATTGCGCGCGCGGGTGTAGTAGCCCAGCCCTTCCCAGCGCTTCAGCACCTCGTCTTCCGATGCTTCCGCCAGATCCTCCACCGTGGGGAAGGCCTCCAGGAAACGCTCGTAGTAGGGCAAGCCCTGGTCGACGCGGGTCTGCTGCAGAATGACCTCCGACAGCCAGATGCGGTAGGGGTCGCGTGTTGTGCGCCAGGGCAGGTCCCGCGCTTCGCGCCGAAACCAGGCCATGATGGCCGCCCGTACTTCGCGGACGGATGGAGGCATCAGGGTGCCGCCGCCATGGAAGCCGCCTCGCGAAACACTTTGGGAGCTTTGAGCGCTTCGCACAGGGCCAGGAGCCGCGCGCGGTGCGTCTCGCCCAGGGTCGCGTAGTCCGCCAGGCCCATGAGCACGTCCCGCTGCTCCAGCGCCGGATAGTTGAGGCGGTGGACCGGCGTGCCGTCTTTCAATTTCGGCAGGTTGGACAGCCGGCCTTCGTAGCGTTCCATGAGCCGTTTCAGCTTGGCTTTATTCAGAATGTCCGGCGCGGGAACGGCGTCGCGGTAGTACTGCCAGAAGCTGTTGCCCACCATGGCCCACTTGAAACTGACATGACTGGCCCCGGGAAGGGGCGGGCCCTCATTGGCATAGGACAGGGACCACTGATGGTCCTTGCTCCAGGTTTTCTGCTTGACTTCGGGGCGCTTGTCGGGTTTCTTCTCGGGATGCTGAAAGAGGTCGAAGGTCACCTCGAAGCTGTTTTCCTGCAGGGGTTCCACGTGGATGAAGGTTTCCTCCGCCGGAATACATTCCTCGAAGACCTTCCGGGCCTTCTTGCATACGGTCAGGGTATCGAAGTCACGGACATACCCCTCCGGAAAACGCGTCGGATCGTGGGGCACGAAATGGGTCCGGGACATCTGCTCCATGGGCACCAGCATGTCCCCCGTCACCGAGGTAACCAGCACGGGATTGGCGATACGGTCGAGGTAGGCAATGGGACTGAGGTAGTACCAGGCATCCGCGCCCAGGTCGTTCCCGAAATAGGCCATGGACTGGTCGGCCAGGCCCGTCACCATGCACATGATGGGCAGGGGCGATTCCTCGAAGGCGACAGGATACTTTGTCGCGGGCTTGTTCTTCACGAAGTAGCTGAAGTTGTAAGCCCAGTTCACCACGGGCACGTCGGCCGTGGTCGAGGTGACGGGAAAGTTGTCGGCGCTCATGGCCAGGGCCATGTAGCCCCCTTGGCTTCCACCGTCGATGTGCAGACGCGAGCGGTCCACGAAGGGCAGGCGCCGCACCCACTGGAGGATGGCCCGCGCCAGGTTGTTACCGTTTCCCACGGACGTGTCGATGGGATGTGCCGCATCGTATACCGCCGTGGAATGGACCCAGCCCTCGCGCGCGATGCCCTGCGCGCCCGCCACGTCCATCTCGTAATGAACGAAGCAGAAAGCGGGCAGGGATCCGCTTTTTTCCAGCGCTTCACGCTGAATCACCAGCCGTGCCAGGCCGAGTTGGTCTTTCCCGTACACGTCGAGAAAAGGCACCTCCGCGAGAACGATGGCGAAGCCGTCCTCCTCCGTGGCCGAGACGACCTTCACCGCCCCCTTAAAACCCGACTCATCCGGTACAAGCCCTTCGGGAAAAGCGGAGGACGTAACCAGCGTGGCCAGTGTGAGCAAGGCGGCGCCTGTCATCATGGGTCTCCGTTGGTCCTGGTGGAAAACGCTTTTTTGCAAATGGCACCGGGGTGACGGCATGACGCCGCTTCTACGTTGAGTTTTTACAGGGTGGGGCCTTGGCCCCCATCGCCTATGCGGCTTCCCATGCTTTGCGCCAGTTTGCGATGCCCACGGCCATTTGGGGGGTGGGGTTGTCGGGGTGATTCTCGTATTCCAGCATGAGGGGGCCACTGAAGTTAATGGATTTAAGTACCTTGGCCAGGGCCACCAGGTCCAAGTCGCCCTCGCCGACGGTCCGTTCCCCGCCGCCGTGGACCCAGTCCTTGAGGTGGAGCGAATGGAGGCGGTCTCCAAGGGCTTCGGCGACCTCGTGCGGTTTCTCGTTCGAGCGGATGCAGTGGCCCGTGTCGAGACAGGCGCCGATCATTTTGCTGTGATCCTTCACGGCATCCAGCGTGTTTTTCACCTTGTCATACCGGGCCTTGGGCCCGTGATTGTGTATGCCGATTTTAATGCCGAATTCCTCGGTGAGCTTGTCGAGATCGTCGAAGGCATCGGGCGAGGGGTCGGCGGTGAGCACCTGCACGCCCAGGGCCTTGCCGAACACGAACTTGGTGCGATTGGCCTTGGAATCGCCGCTGTAGCCTTCCACGCCATAGCTCAAAACCTTGACCCGCGCCAGGCCCAGGGCCTTCATCACGGAGGGAAAGCCCTGGTCCATGGCGTTCGGAGGGAAATGGCCCGAATAGAATTCCATTATGGAAAGGTCCAGTTTCTTCAACTGGCCAATGGCGCCCGGAAGATCAAAGTTACGAAAGCTGTAGCTCTGGCAGCCAAGCATGGGGCCGGCGGGCATGGCGCGAAGCGAAGCGGCCGCCAAGGCCGTTCCCGCGATGGCGGCGGAACCCGCGATGAAATCCCTGCGTGTTATCTTGCCCATGGTGTTGTTCCTTTCGTTGGCCTGTCTCTAAAGCTTTTTGATTCGAAGGTTTCGGAAAGCCACCTCGTGGTTGTGATCCTGCACGGCGATAAAGCCTTTCCGCAGGCGGTACCTGAGTTCCGGCACGTCGTCGAAGTTCACGTCTTGAATCAGCTCGCCGTTCAGGATAGCCTTGTAGCGCGGCCCGATCAAGGTCAATTCCACCGTGTTCCATTCCCCGGCGGGCTTTCCGGCGTTGATGCGCGGCGCCACCTGGTCATAGACCGAACCGGTGCTGGTCTTGCTGGGCTCTTCGCCGTAGTCGCCGAGAATCTGAAACTCGAAACCAATCTTCGATTGACGACAATCGCGGGGCGCCCGGATGAACATGCCGCTGTTTCCACCTTCGACAATACGAAATTCGAAGCGCAGCACAAAGTTATCATAGCGGTCGCGAGTGTAAAGCGGCGGACCGCCCGATCCGTCGCAGACCAGCATGCCGTCCCGCGCGGCGTAGCTGCCTTCCGTTTCTCCGTGCTGAAAGCCCCAGCCGCTCAGGTCCCTGCCGTTAAACAAGGCGATGAAACCCTCTTTACGCTCCGCCTCGGAAAGCACGCTCTTGTCGGGAACCCACGGCTTCAACTCCACGGGCCGCCTGCGGGCCTTATCCAGCTTCGCGTACAGGGCGGGATCGTCGGGCAGGATGAAGTGGGCCTGCTCGCCATCCGCCGCGGTGAAGTCCCCCAGGAGCACCCGGAGCGGGTCTTTCTTCGCGGATGCGGGGTCCTCCGTCACCGCCAGGTCGCCTCCCTGTTCCGCCAGGGTGACGAGGTTGGGCCGGAGCGACTTGAAAAGCGCCGCCATGGCCGGACCTCGAGGCCCGGTGAACCAGTAGAGAATGCGGCCGTCATTGAGGGCGGTTGCGGCGGTGCGCGTGGCCCGCTCGCATTGGGCGGGATCGTCTCCCACGCTGCCGAGCACCTTCAGGATCAGCCGCATGTGCTGGTCCTTGCAGCGCTTCGCCAAGTCCAGCAGTGCCTGAACCCGGCCGGGATCCAGCGTGGAGGCATCGCCGTTGAATCCTTCCAGGGCAAAGCAGATGGAATTGCCGCCCACGTTCGCCACCCGGCACAGGGCCGGGACGATGCGGTCCAATTCGGTGAGGTGGCCGCCCAGGCCCGGCGTTTCAAAAGCGCGGATGGTGTGCAGCGTATCGTCGTTGCGGTAAAGCCGCCCGTCCATGATTCGGAAGTCATCCTTGTTCGGGGCGGGGGTTCCGGAACGGCAACCGGGCAGGACGGCGGACGTAAGGAGCAACAACACAAAGGGCAGGGCAAAGGAAACAAAACGGCACATGGTCGGAACTCCTGTTAATAAGGTGCCACCGGGAAGTCTACACTGTAGCAGAAAGTGAACGGGAAAAAAATTCGGGTTTGAATACAGGGGGGCCTTGGCCCACCATGGCGGTTCTTCCAAGGGAGACGGTTTCGTCGTCAAGGTTTCAGTCCTGGTGGGCCAAGGCCCACCCTGGTTCTCCGTGGAGACGATTCCGGGTTCCGGCTGCACCGGGTCAGGAAAAAGGACATTAAGCCGCCCCGGAAAGGCCCAAAGCCACGGAAAACTTGAAAAAAAGGGGGCAAAAGGGCCATGATTTGGGCCTGGACGTGGTACATCCGCGTCTTCCTCCTTTTTTACCCGCAAGCCAATGCCGCCATTCGAGGACTGTTTGCCATGAGTGATCCCGTGTTCGCGCCCGTACCCTCTCCTTTCAACTTTTCCCGGGCGGAGAAAGACCTCATCCGGTTCTGGAAGGAGCGCCAGATCTATCACCGGAGCCTCGAACAGCGCGCGGACGCACCCCGTTTCGTGTTTTATGAAGGCCCGCCCACGGCAAACGGCCTGCCCCATCCCGGGCACTGTCTCACACGGACCATCAAGGACATCTTCCCCCGCTTCAAGACCATGAAGGGCTTCCGCTGCGAGCGAAAGGCGGGCTGGGATACCCACGGGCTGCCGGTGGAGATCGAGGTGTGCAAGGATTTGGGCATCATCGACGGGGGCAAGGCGGCCATCGAGGAATACGGGATCGAGAAGTTCAACCGGGCGTGCATTGATTCGGTCTTCCGTTATCAGAAGGAATGGGAGGAGCTCACCGACCGCATTGGTTTCTGGGTGGACCTGGACCAGGCGTACGTCACCTATCACCAGAGCTACGTGGAGAGCGTGTGGTGGGTGCTCAAGAAGTTTTTTGACCGGGGTTTGCTCTACCAGGGACACAAAGTGGTGTGGTGGTGGGCGCAGGGGGGCACGGCCCTCTCGGCCGGCGAAGTGGGCGAGGGCTACCGCGACACGGAAGACCCGGCCATCACGGTCCGTCTCGGTCTGACCGATGCCGGCAAGGAGGCGTTGGGCCTGGCGGGTGAGACGGTGAGTTTCCTGGTGTGGACCACGACGCCCTGGACCTTGTCGAGCAACTGCGCGGCCTGCGTGGGCGAAGATATCGACTATGCCGTGGTGAAGGCGGAGGGCGAGGGAGGCGCCGAATACCTCATTCTTGCGGCCGCGCTGGTGGAGCCGTATTTCGGCGAGAGCGCGGCGGTGGTGAAGACGGTGAAGGGCGCCGACCTGGTGGGCCTGGGCTATACGCCGCTCTTCCACTACGACACGCCGGTAAAGATGGACGGCACGGGAAGCTCCGACAAGCACTGGGTGATCATCGCGGGCGACTTCGTGGAACTGGAAACCGGCACGGGCATCGTCCACCTGGCGCCCGCCTTCGGCGAGGACGATTACCGGGTCTGCAAGGAACAGGGGCTGGGGTTCCTGTGCTTCGTTCAGCCCGACGGCACTTTCGATGCCCGCGTGACCGATGTGGACCCCTATGGGGGGACCCCCATCGCGGGGCAGTTCTGCAAGGCCGCCGACAAGGGCATCATCCGCCTCCTCAAGGAGCGGGGCGCCATCTTCAAGCACGACCGGTACAGGCATTCCTACCCCTTCTGTCCCCGCGCGGAGGATGACCCGCTCATCCAGTACGCCCGGAAGAGCTGGTTTATCCGCACGTCGGACTTCGTGCCGGACTTCGTGGCGAACAACCGGGAAATCAAGTGGCAGCCCGAGCATATCCGGGACGGCCGCTTCGGCCATTTCCTGGAGAACAACGTGGACTGGGCGCTCTCGCGCGAGCGCTACTGGGGCACGCCGCTCCCGGTGTGGATCTGCGAGAAGACAGGCCACATGGAGTGCATCGCGTCTTACGACGAACTCCTCGCCAAACCGGGGGTCGAAGGCACGGAGGTGTGGGCGGAGGCGAAGGCGGCGAATCCCGAACTGAGCGATCACCTGCGGGTTCACAAGCCCTACATCGACGCCATTACCTACCAGAGTCCGAAGGATCCCGGCGCGCGAATGCGTCGTGTGACCGAGGTGATCGACGTGTGGTTCGACGCGGGCAGCATGCCTTTCGCCCAGTGGGGCTATCCCCACGTGGAAGGATCGGAGGAAAAACTCGCGGAGCGCTTCCCCGCCGATTTCATCAGCGAGGCCATCGACCAGACGCGGGGCTGGTTCAACGCCCTGCTCACCATCAGCACCATCGCCTTCGGCCGGGAGCGCGCGCCGTGGCCCCATCCTTTCAAGAACTGCGTCTGCCTGGGCCACATTCTCGGCGAGGACGGCACGAAGCTCTCCAAGCGGCTGAAGAATTACAGTGAGCCGGCCATCCTGTTCGAGAAGTTCAGCGCCGATGCCCTGCGGTGGAGCTTCATCGCGAAGAACCCGCCCACGAGCAGCACGCGCCTCTCGGAGAAGGTGGTGGAGGAAGCCCAGCGGGAGCTGCTCATCCGCTGGTACAACGTGTACAGCTTCTTCGTCATCTACGCGAATCTCGACGGATTCAACCCGTGCAACGGTCCGGTCGAATTCCTTCAGGGCGTGGCCGTCGATCCGGCGTCGATCACGGCGGGCACGGAGGAAGGTCCCGCAGCCTATTCACCTGTCAGCGAACGGACCGAACTGGATCGCTGGGTACTCAGCGCGTTGGACAGCACCGTGCTCGACGTGACCACGGCGATGGAGAACTACGAAACCTACCCGGCGGCGCGGGCCATTTCGGCCTTTCTCGACAGTTTGTCCAACTGGTACGTGCGCCGGAGCCGGGCGCGTTTCTGGGCCAGCGGCTGGACACAGGACAAGGCAGACGCCTACTGGACGCTTTACGAGTGCCTGCTGAAACTGGCCCGCCTGGCCGCGCCCTTCGCGCCCTTCTTCAGCGAGGTAACCTGGCAGACCCTCGCCAAACCCCTCGCGGGCGCGGCGGAGAGCGTTCACCTGGCCACCTACCCCGAGGCCGTGGCGGAGACCATCGACATGGCCCTGATCACGCAGATGGAAGCCACCCGCGAGGCGGTGACCCTGGGCCTCAGCGCGCGGCGTGCCGAGAACATCAAGGTGCGTCAGCCCCTGGGCCTGTGCGAACTCGTGGTGGGCAACCCTTCCCTCCGCGAAGGGCTGGAGAAGCACCTCGACCTGATCATGGAAGAGTTGAACATCAAGCGCGTGGCCTTCAGCGATTCGCCCGAGGATTACGTGTCCTACGAGGTGAAACCCAACTTCAAGGTACTCGGTCCCCGCTTCGGCAAGAAGGTTCAGCAAATCCGCAAGGCCCTTGCCGCGGGCGACGGCGCCGCCTTTCACGCACAACTCCAGGCGGGGGCCATCACCATCGACCTGGACGGGGAAGCGGTGGAACTGACGGCGGAGGAAGTGGAGGTTCGCCTCACGGCGAAGGAAGGTTTCACCGCCGCCCAGGGCCGGAACCTGGTGGTGGTGCTCGCCACGGAAATCACCGAGGAACTCCGCCACGAAGGCTGGGTGCGCGAATTCATCCGCATCGTGCAGGATATTCGGAAGGAGCAGGAGCTGGCCTACGACGCCCGCATTAACGTGGCCTTTTCCACCAGGGACAACGTCCTGGCAACGGTGATTGCTCAATACGCCGACACCATCGCGAAAGAGGTTCTCGCCCATTCCATCACCGCCGACGACGCGGCGGAGGGGGACAAGGACGGCAAGATCGAAAAGAGTCCCATCACGGTGCGGGTGACGGTTGCGTAGAGCACCGCTGTTCACAGGATAAATCCCCAAGCGGTTTGGCCGGACCAGGCTCCTTCGCAAGGACGAGGGGAGGGGAAGACCTGATGGTGACCATTGGTACGGAAGGGTACGGGCAAGGGACCAATGCGGCCCGGGGGAAACGGGGGCCGTCTCCTCGCCGCTTTCGTAAAAGATAAGCGTTCACGCCTCTCATCCTGAAAAGGGCCGTTGCGCCCTTTTGGGGTTGACCCGCCATCGAACCCGGAACGGGATAAAACTGTCAGGGTGCCGAATACTTGCCGTATTTCCCCCGCCTCGAATCTCCACAGTCGGTGAAATGAGCGCCCACGGGTTTCGGACGCCCAAACGAATTCACAATATAAGTCCTTATATAAACAGGCTTTACATATCCGGGCGGCCGGCTGGACGACACCTGGAGCGCTGGCAATGGTCGAGCCGGATTGCCTGGCATGGCCATTGCTCTCTTGTTGGAAACCCCTGTTGTTTCGGGACGATTGGTATGGGCTGCCTGCTTTTTCACAGCACCCGGGAAAATGTGTTAAGATTGATACGTGAATTACAGGACATGCGGCGTGTGCGGGATATTTAAGAATTTTTGGTAATCAATATCCGGGGGAGCCATTGCGAAACCGGGGATTATGTGCGGGTTGTCCGCGGACCGCGTTTGCTCCTGGATTCTCCCATGTTAGTGGTTTCGCGGAGAATCGTTTTCTAACGCCAGGACAAGAGGTGTTGCCATGAAAAGACAACGACGGCACAACAATGGGGGGTTCACCCTGTTGGAGTTGATGTTTGCCTCGGGTGTGTTGGCCCTGGGTTTGGCGATGCTCTTTGGCGCGCTCATCAGTATTAATGCCCTTGGGCAAATATCGGAAGAGCGGACGACTGCCACGGCGCAAGTGGCCAGTGTTCTGGAGCATATCAGGACACAGGACTTTGACGATTTGCTGAACTACGAGCTGCCTTATTTGCCGAGTGGCCCGGGGGTCGAACGCGCCATCGTCGTGGAGTGTTTTGACGAGGACGGTGGCGCCGTTCAACTGCCCATGGCGCAGGCGGCGGAGGACACGGGGGTGACGCCCAGTTTTCCCAACCCCCTGGAAGTCAAGGTCACCATGGTGTGGGCGAGCGATACCGGCCGTCCTTACTCGGTAAGCGCAACCACCCTGGTCGGGAGGTAGGCATGATACATCGCAGTCAACCCTTTGCACGAGGGCAGGCACCCCGCGCGGGGTTCACCCTGCTGGAGATGATGATGGCCATTGCGATCCTCGCCATCGTCATGGGCGCTCTTTTCGGTCTCTGGCTGGGCATCAGCGATACCGCCGTGGTTCAGGACGCCAAGGCCATCACGTCCGACGAGTCCCGGCGCGCGTTGGGCCGCCTGGTGCCGCTGGTACGTCAGGCGGGCCGCATGTCCATCAATTGGGATGAGTTGCCCGGGGAAGTGCTTCGTTTTCGCATGGCGACCGACCTGGATGGGAATGGGACGGCCGTGGACAGCGGCGGCAACCTGGAGCTGGGGCCGGAGGTAACCGTGCAGCGGGACCTGGACGACCTGAACGAGGACGGTCATGCCGGCGATCAGTTGGTCATGGTGACGACCGATCCCGCGACCGGTCAGCCCACGGCGACGGTACTCGCCAACGATTTGGTGCTCGTGAATGAAACGGTCGATGGGGAAGGCGTTCTGGGGCCGGAACAGGATCTCAACGGAAACGGTCGCCTGGACCGTGGTTTTTGGGTGGAGCCTTTGGAGGCGGGCCTGCTTATCACGGTGGGGGCGGAAAGGGAATCACGAAAAGGTCATGCCATTACCACGGCATTGACGGAATTCGTGACGCCGAGGAACTGATTATGAGTCATAGGGTCTTTTCATCCGAACGGGGCATGGCGCTTGTCACGGCGCTGTTGTTTATCACCCTGGCCTTGGTTGTTCTGGGCGCGCTGTCCATCCGGCTCGTGGGACAAACCCACGTCGTGGGACATTACGAGGGATACAAAGGGTGCTTCCAGGGTTTGGAGGCGGCGCTTGCCCTTTCGGTTCATGAGCTGGAGAACGGACAGGATGGCGCCGTCGGTCTCGCCGACTGGCCCCCCACCTATCATAATGATGGTACTATCGTCGCCCCGGACTTCGACAGTGATACCGTGTCTCCAGTTTCCTCCCCATCCATGCCACAGGTGGAGTACATGGCGTACGCGGTGAACTGGAGCGATGATCAACGGGACAACAATGGCGATGGCCTGGTGGACGAGCCGGGGGAATGGGGCTTTTTCACGGTATATGCTTTTTCCCGAACCCCGGCCGCGTCCCGCTCCCTTGAAGCGGTGTATTCATCCGCCGACATGAATGTGTGGAACAATGCCATTTTCGCGGGGGCGGGTCATGTGGCGGGCGCCGTGCAAGGCAATTGCAGCATCCACGGTTCGGTACACATTCTCGGTGATGACATCGTCGAAGGCGGCGAAGCGGTGGTGGTGCTGGACATGATGGGGGCCAGCCTCATTCACAACAACTACGGAATCGGTCCGGGACCCGGCCCCGCCCTGCCCGACCGGCTTCGTGACAGTGTTCCTCCCCTGCCCCAGACCCTGGTTGATGGCGAACTCGTGGATACGCTTAATGCCACGTTGCGCGTGAAACACGGGCTGGTTTCGCTCAATTCCGCCGCGGAGGTGGGGGAAGAGAACATCCCGGGCAATTCGCAGAAAGAAACCATGGACGGCACGTATGTGACCGACGGATGGGACGGTACGCGCGTTGCCGACGACGGCGGCCGCGGGGATCCCTCGGTGGTGTACAGCGATAACGGGTGGGACGAAGTGTACGACTTGGGGGACAGGGTGCCCATGCCCATGCTGTCCGATGTATGGCGCTGGCCAAGTGTGCTCAACGATTGGGAACTCGGCTACGAGTACAACCCGCCACCGGGAAGCACGGAGCCAAGCCCGGACGGCGACAACTACCTTCACGGGGAATTCTTCTCCGATGTCCTCAGTGACGGCGCGGCTTATAATGGCAATGTTGTCATTGAAAACGACACGGACTTTTATCTTAACCTGAGCAGGCCAGGCGATCCGGACCCGGACCATCGAGTACGTCCCGATCCGGCCAGCTTGACGCCCGGGGATGATTACCTGTACTACGATTCTTCCACCCACGTGCTTGAAATCAACGGACAAATCGAAATTGACGGTGACTTCGAGATTAAGGTGGGCAAGAAGGGCGCGTCCGAGCCGTCCATTTATTACACGGGCCGGGCGGCCATCCTGGCACACGGTAACGTGGCCATCAATGCCGACCTCTTTACCTGCAACGATGGCAACCCCGACGATTATGTCAACTCTTTTCCGCAAAAGAATTGCATCGGCATCATGGCGGAACAGGACCTGCGCATGGGTGATTCCGCGCAATTGGACCTGATGGGGGCCTTTTACGCCCAAGGAAGTATTACCAGTAAGAAGCAGAGCCTGGTCATGGGTTCCTTTGTGGCCACCTGGTTCGATATGGGCAGCCAGGTACCCGACATTTTCCAGGTGCCCGAACTGGTGCATAACTTGCCCCTGGGCATGATTGGCAATTATCCCATACTCACCTTCTCGCGCGAATCATGGAGGGAATTGGGTGGATGAGCAGGCATGATCGAGCCCTCAAACGCGAGAATAAACACAGGGAATCTCAACGGCGGTTTTATCTATGGCTTCTTGGTCTCATCATTGCCGGCGCATGCGTGGTATTCGCCATTCTTGTTGTCGTGGAGACCCAGCCCGAGGCGTCGGACAGGCTTTCCGGGACCGGCAACGTTCCCGAGCGCGGTGAGGCCGAGTTGCGCCGCCTTCTTGAAAGCAACAAGGCGCCACGGACGGCTTCGCCGCAAAAGGAAGCGCGGGCAGTTATCGCCCGGCACCGGAAACGGCTGGCGGCCGACCCTGAATCCCCGGATGCCCCGGCCCTGCTTAACGCCATGGGAAACCTTTATCGCCAGAAGCTGAACGACCATAACCAGGCCATTCAGTGTTACGAAGAGATTCTCCTTGAGTACCCTGACTGGGTTGGTATTCGGGCCGTGTTTCTGAACCTGGCTTCATCCTATAAGGCCCTGGGGAACACGGAATACGTCCAGTGGACCTATCAGCGCATGATGGAGCACTATCCGGAAAACTCGCAGGAGCACCGCTTCGCCAGGAAACAACTTGGCCTGTAGGCCGATCCGCTACCCAAGGGCCACGTCGAGGGTCATCATGATGGCAAAGCCCAGCATGACGCCGAGGGTGGGGAGATCGGTGTCGCCTTTCCGCTGCGATTCGGGGATCAATTCCTCGGCCACCACGAAGATCATGGCGCCGGCGGCGAAGGCCAGGGCAAAGGGAAGCAGGGGGCGCATGAGAACCACGGCGGCCGCGCCAAACACGCCCGCGATGGGCTCTACGACGCCGGAGGCCTGTCCGTAAAAGAAGCTTCGGGTACGGCTCATGCCCTCGCGCCGGAGCGGCATGGATACGGCCGTGCCTTCCGGAAAGTTCTGTATGCCAATCCCGAGGGCCAGGGCAATGGCCGCGCCGATACTGGCGCCGGGAATACCGGCGGCCACGGCGCCAAAGGCCACGCCCACCGCCAATCCTTCGGGGATGTTGTGCAAGGTGATGGCGAGAACCAGCAAAGTGCTCCGCTGCCACGAGGTCTTCACGCCTTCCGCCTCGCTCATCTTGAGTCCGGGATGGAGGTGGGGCAGGATCTTGTCCACAGCCCAGAGAAAGGCGCCGCCCGCCAGGAAACCAATGGTCGCGGGGATCCAGGCCTGCCCCCATATTTCTTCGCTGAGTTCAATGGCGGGGGCAAGAAGCGACCAGAAACTGGCGGCGATCATGACGCCGGCCGCCGTTCCCAGCAGGAAATCGAAGAGTTTTTGGTTGACCGTCTTGGTGAGAAACACCATGGCGGCGCCCAGGGCCGTGACGAACCAGGTGAAGAGCGTGGCCAGCAAGGCCTGAACAACGGGACTCAGGTTCAGAAAGGTTTCCAAGGATATTACCTCCAGCATAGACTCGAAGCAGTATTGCGAAAACGATTTACGGTGTGCAAGTGCGGGGGGGCCGTACCTGCGCCCCTGTATTAAGGATTCGGCGCCCCCCATGGCCATGAGGCCGGGAAACTTCCAGTCCCCCCGGAAAAGCCGCCGCGCGCCCTTTCCCCAATTATGCGGCCCTGGCGTTGTGCGCCTGGCCTTGACAGCCACGGAAAGACACCGATACACTATGCATGGTGATTGGGGCGCGAAGCGCGCTGGGCGACACGGAGACTTGGATGAAAGCAGCGATTGTGGAATTGGTGAATGTTATCCTTCAGCACTTGGATGAGGGGGCCGAGAAGACGCCGTCGGTACAGGGGGTGCGCGTTTGGCTGGCGGACAAAGGATACAACAAGCGTGACATCGAGGCGGCCCTTGCACTTGTGGCGCCGCGCTTTGCGCGCCCGGTCACGCACGCCAGCCATACGCCCTCCGCGATTCGCCATCTCTCCAGCTACGAGGCCTGCAAGCTCTCGACGGAAGCGCGGGACGCGCTGGTCCGAATCGAACTGCACGAGCTTATCGAACCGCATGAACGGGAAATGCTCCTCGAACGTTTGAACCAGTTTGACGGGGAGGTTTCCATGGACGATTTGGACTACCTGCTCTCGTGGCTGTTGTATTCCACCCGCGACGTGGAATCGCAGCAAACGATTTACAGCGTATTCGAGGCCAATCCCACCGCCATCAACTAGCGGGAGCTTGTCCCATCCAGCGGCACGGCCGTGTCGTTCCCTTCTTGAGCGCTTACCAGGAACCCTGCGGCCTTGTGCTCAATCCGTGGCGGGTTTCTTTCTCGTCACGGCCTTTTTCCTGGCTGCGGTCTTCTTCGCGGCGGCTTTCTTCCTGGCGGGGCGCTTTTTCTTGGCCTTGGGTGCGTTGGCCAGCAATTCCAGGGCCTGCTCCAGGGTAAACGTATCGGGGTCCGCCGATTTGGGCAGCGAAGCGTTGACGGAGCCGTTGCTCACGTAAGGTCCGTAACGTCCGTCGTAGAGCTGGATTTCCGCTTCGGTTCCGGCTTCCTTCCCGAGCGACCGGAGGACCTTCTTGGTGCTTCCCCGTCGGCCCTTGGGTTGGGCAAGCAATTCCAGCGCCCGTTTCAGGTCGATGGTGAAGACGCTGTCCGTTTTGTCCAGACTGCGAAAATCGCCGTCGCATACCACGTACGGCCCGAACCGGCCAATGGCCGTCTTGATCTCCTTGCCGGTTTCAGGGTGCTCCCCAAGGGTGCGCGGCAGACTGAGATAATCCAGCGCCATCTTCAGCGTCACATCGGAAAGCGCGGTTCCCTTGGGCAGGCTGGCCCGTTTGGGTTTCTTGTTCTCCTTGGTTTTTTCGCCGAGCTGGACATAGGGGCCGTAGGGTCCCAGGAAGCAGTAGACTTTCTCGCCGGTCTCGGGGTCTTCGCCCAGGGCCTCGTTGCCCTTGACATCGCTGGCGATCAGTTCAAGGGCTTTCTCGACCGTCAGTTCCTCGAAGGTGATGTCGGCGGGGACCGTGGCCGTGTTGCCTTCCCCGCCTTCACCGCGCTGGAGAAAGGGAAAGGCGCGTCCAATGCGCACCACGATGGGGGCGCCGCTTTCCGGATCATTGCCGACAGGGATGGCGGGATACTCTATCTTGGGAAGTTCCGCCTCGATACTCGTCTCAAGCCCGGGACCGAAATCGCCTTGTCCCCGGTAAAAGGCGCGCAAAAACTGGATCCATTCCTGCTCTCCCCGGGCGATACCGTCGAGGGCCTCCTCCATGCGTGCCGTGAACCGCGGATCCACGTATTCCGCGAAGTGCTCCCGCAACAGTTGGGTGACGGCGATGCCCACGAAGGTGGGCACCAGCGCGTTGCCCCGTTTTTCCACATAGCCCCGGTTCTGGATGATGCTGATAATGCTGGCGTAGGTTGCCGGCCGGCCCACGCCGTCCTCCTCAAGGCGCCGCACCAGCGTGGCTTCGGTGTAGCGCGCGGGGTGCTGGGTCTCGTGTTTCGTGGGCGTCAGGCTTTCCAGCAGAATGGCCGGGGCCGTTTGAGCCGCCGCCTTCTCCGGGGAGATGATCCGCATACCCACCCGCAAGTCCGGCAACACCGTGTCCTCCTGGCGGCTGTCGGCCACGCGCAGGAAACCGGGGAACGTCACCACCGAGCCGTTGGCGCGCAGGACGGCCCGGCCTTCGCCGGTATGGGCGGCGAAATCGACGGTACTTTTCTTGAGGCGTGCGTCCGGCATTTGCGATGCCACGGCCCGGTTCCAGATGAGGCGATAGAGCTTCAATTCGTCCGGGCCCAGAAACGGCGCGAGATCCTCGGCGGTGCGGAAGAAGCTCGTGGGCCGAATCGCCTCGTGGGCTTCCTGGGCCAGTTTCGATTTGGTCGTGTAACGCCGAGGGCCTTCGTGGTAGGCGTCGCCGAAAGTTTCACGGATGTACTTTTCCGATTCGTCCAGGGCGTGATCGCTGAGCACCACGGAGTCGGTACGCATGTAGGTGATAAGGCCTTCGCGCTCGCCACCGCCGAGGCCCACGCCCTCGTAGAGCCGTTGGGCCACGCGCATGGTGTGGCTCGCGGAAAAACCCAGCAGGCCGTTCGCCGCCTGTTGCAGCGTGGACGTGATAAAGGGTGCCTGCGGTCGTTGACGGGTGTCCTTCGATTCGACATTCACCACCTCCCACGGCAGACCTTGCTCCAACTCGCGCGTGATACGCCGTCCCGCCTCGCCATCCAGCCAGTACGCCTCGGAGCCGGCTTTAAGCCGTCCCGTGCCGGCGTCAAAATCCTTCCCGGCGGCAAGGTTTCTCCCGTCCACCGAAACCAGGGTGGCGTTGAAGGGCAAATCCTCCGCTTTCAGCGCCGCATCAACTTTCCAGTACTCGGCGCGGTGGAAAGCGCGGCGCTGTTCTTCCCGCTCCACCACGAGCCGCACGGCCACGCTCTGCACACGGCCCGCACTCAACCGGGAGCGCACCTTGCGCCACAACACGGGCGAAAGGGAGTAGCCGTAGAGGCGATCCAGGATGCGGCGGCTTTCCTGGGCGCGCACCAACTGTTCGTCCACCCCCCGGGGGGCGGCTATCGCCGCGTCAATGGCTTCCCGGGTGATTTCATGAAAGACGATTCGCTCCACGGGTACCTTGGGCTTGAGCGTTTCGAGCAAATGCCAACTGATGGATTCCCCTTCGCGGTCTTCATCCGTGGCGAGAATGACGCTCTCCGCCTCCTTCAGCAGCTTTCGCAGCTCGGCGATACGCTTCTTGCTGTTCGATTGCACCACGTAAACCGGCGCGAAATCGTTTTCCACGTCCACCCCCAGGCGCGCCCACGGCTTGGACTTCACGGAAGCCGGAATCTCATCGGCCGAGCTGGGAAGGTCCCGGATGTGACCGAAGCTGGCCGTTACCCGGTAGTCTTTGCCGAGGAACTTGCCAATGGTTTTCGCCTTGGCGGGTGACTCAACGATTACAAGTTTCAAAACAGGTGTTTCCTTTACGTTCACGGGAATGGGGCGCTGCAACCCGACATGGGGAACGCCCGCGCGTCCAGGTGTCTTTCCTCGGCCCACCGCGTGGGGCAGGGCCTACAAAAAGACAGAAGCCGCCCCCACTTGTCAAGTAAGACTGGGTTCGGGAATGATTACACGCCGGAGCACCATAACGCAAACATGGTGTTTTCACCTCTTAATACTCGAATTACCCTTTATACTGATGCCCGGTTGGAAAATAATCCATGGTGACAAGATCATGAAAAACCACATGGGGGTTGATCTTCGCCATACCCCCGGGCGGATAATGCCGCCATGACCGCCGTCGATATCCTTCACTTCGCCCACTACCTCAAGGTGGAAAGGGGCTTCTCCCGTCATACGATCCGTGCCTACCTCATCGACCTCGACCAATTCTGCGACTACGTGGTAAACGGCAGGGCGGCCCTGCAACGGAAGGCGGAAGAAGAACGGCCCCGGGCTACCCTGTCGGGCCTGGCGCGGGCGGACAGGCACACGGTGCGCGCCTTTCTCGCCCATGTCCAGACCGGCGGCGCCACGCCGCGCACGGCAGCCCGGAAACTGGCGTCCATCCGCGCGGCCTACCGCTATTTTGTCCGCATCGAACGTTTGAAGGAAAACCCCGCACGGAGCATTCGCGCCCCGCGCCGGGCGAAGGAATTACCCGAGGTACTGTCCATCCCGGAGGTTACCGCCCTGGTGGAGGCGCCCGACACGGAGACGCCGTTGGGCAAGCGGGATCGCGCCCTCCTGGAAACCCTCTATTCGAGCGGCGCCCGGGCCGGCGAGGTGGCGGGGCTGGCCCTGGCCGACGTGGATTTGGCGCAAGGCGTCATGCGGGTCATCGGCAAGCGGAACAAAGAGCGCATGGCCCACCTGGGGTCCTATGCCGTGGACGCCCTGCGCGCCTACCTGGCGATACGGGGATCCCTGGGCAAGCCCGACGCCACCCGGTTTTTCCTCAACGCCCGTGGCGGTCCCCTGACCACGCGAAGCATCCAGCGGGTGGTGGAGAAATACGCACGTCACGTGCTGCCGGGCCGACAGGAGGTTTCACCCCATACCCTGCGTCACACCTTCGCCACCCACCTGCTCGACGGAGGCGCGGATCTCCGGGTGGTACAGGAACTGCTGGGGCACGAAAGCCTCTCCAGCACGCAGATCTACACCCACGTCAGCATGGATCGTCTCAAGCAGGTCTACCGTGAAGCCCACCCCCACGCCTAAAGGTACCCGGCCGGACGCCGGCGTTCCCTCCAACCGTCCTCCCCGCACAAGCGGAGATCCGAAGGCGGGGCGCGTTGATATGCCCTTCGCCACCGGCCATAATGGAATCAACAGACCCTGCCACAACCGGAGGATTATCTCGTGACCACAAAACCAAGCCGCCGTGCCTTCATGGCCGCCACCGGGGCCGCCGCGTTCGCCGTGGGGACTTCCGCCGCACGGGCCGCGGAATCAGGAAAGCGCATCAGGAAAGCCGTCAAGTTTGCCATGATCGGAGAGGATCTCTCCGTGGAAGACAAGTTCCGCCTGCTGCAGGACCTGGGCTTCGACGGAGTCGAACTCGGTATGGGCGATAAGGTGGATCCCACCGAGGCCGTAGCAGCGCGTGAGAAGACCGGTCTGCCCATCCATGGCGTCATCCTGGGATCCGTGAAGGGCATCGAAAACGCGGTGGACCGGGCCGTCCTGTACGGTGCCACCAGCGTGCTCATCGTCGCGGGCCGGGTGGACGAGAACATGCCCTATGGGCGGAACTGGAAGGAAACCATGGCGGCCATCCGTGCCGCGAAGGACCATGCCGCCGAAAAGAAGATCGATTTGCTCCTCGAGGACGTGTGGAACAACTTCCTCATGAGTCCACTCGAAATGCGGCGCTATGTCGATGAGATTGGGGGTATTGGCGTCTACTTCGATGTGGGCAACGTGGTCCGGTTCGGCTATCCCGAGCAGTGGATTCCCATTCTGGGTTCGCGTATCCGTAAGCTCGACATCAAGGAATACAGCCGCGACAAGCAGTTGAACGAGGGCCTTTGGAAGGGCTTCAATGTCAAGATCGGCGAGGGAAGCATCGACTGGCCCGCCGTGTGCGAAGCGCTGCGGAAGATCGACTACCGCGGCTGGGCCACCGCCGAAGTGGCCGGCGGCGACCGCACCCGCCTGGCCGATATTGCCGCGCGCATGGACAAGGTGCTGAAACTGTAGGCACGCCGATGACCGGGCAACACCACACAACAAAGCGAATGTCCATCCGGGCACTGTTGGCGATCATTGCCATCATCGTGGTGTTTTTCCTGGTGTTGCTCCCTGCCTGGCGCGATGCGATGGAGGCCATGAAGCAGGCGGATTGCGTAGTCAACCTCAAGCAGTTTGGGCTCATCTACAGAATGTATGCTGGTGAGAATGGTGGCGCCTTCCCCCGCCGCACGCCCTATGACACACCTGTGAGCTACATGGTTTCAGCGGAGGACCTCTACCCCGACTACTGGACCGATCCTTACCTCCTGTTCTGTCCGGCGGACCGACGAAACGTGGATGCCAGGGGACGGGCGTGGTTGCCCAAGACCGAGGTTTCGAACGCGCTGTTCGATGAGGCCAGACATCGCGACGCGTGGAAAGACATAACCCCGGGCGACCTAAAGTGTCTGCGCTACGCCATGTCCATGTCACGTTCCTATGTCTACATCGGGCATGTCGTGTGGGACTGGCAGGCCGTGCGTGCCCTGGAGGATGCCCGCCGATCCGCCATCGCTCACGGGCTGGTCGAGAAGGTGGCCTATGATTTCTCGGGCACGCCGTGCGTCGCCGTGCGCGGCGACATTACGGGGGCGCCCGGTTTCTGGGATATCGATACCCTTGTACCCGGGGGCAACGTGCCCGCCTTCGGAGATTTTCAGCGTAATGTCTTGAGAGGAAGCACACCAGACGACGAACCACAACTCTTGCGGATCCGGGAGGGTGTTGAGCATTATTTTGAGGGTGGTGGCGACGGACCAACCGCACGGCGGAAGGCACAAGAACGGATTCCCGTCCTGTGGGAGGGCGTGGCCACGCCGCCAGACGGTGCGAGGTCGCTGATCTTCAATCACGGCAACCCGAAAGGTGGCAACGTGCTTTATATGGATGGCCACTGCGAATACGTTCGTTACGAGGACCGGCAATTCCCCTACGGGCCTAAAGGATTGGGGGCCGCCTACGATCTGACCCCGGAGAACCTCGACCTTTTCCTCTTCGGGCAAGGGTGAGAAGACGGTGCGCTGAAGCGCACCCTGCATTTTCCCGTGAAGGCGGGGCTCCATGGGATCGGGGGGAAGCACCTTGACCTTTTCCGTGGATTCCCGCCTGCGCGGGAATGACGCAAGGGGGACGTCGGGAGGTTGCCCGACACCGGGCACCACGACGAGCCGAAACGAGACAGGCGTGCGCAAAAGAAGGCTGGTGAAGACTGAAACCTTGACGACGAAACAGCCTCCCTTGAAAGGGCCATGGTGGGCCAAGGCCCACCCTGATATGGACCGACCTTTTCAACCCCTTATTCCAAAGCCGATTTTATTGATTGATTGATTTCTATGGAGGTGGCTTGAAGGGGAGCCTGAAGAAGGCGGACGAGGACGGTT
>JAJRTN010000097.1 GCA_024278275.1 Candidatus Hydrogenedentota bacterium | reverse complement strand
GTGGCGAAGCACCATCTTGCTCACGCGATGGCGCGCGCTCAAAAGATCCTTCCTGGCATCCTCCCGTGCCCGCATCAAGTCCCGAAGGGCTTCCTCCGCCTCGTTGGGCGGACTCACCAAGGTGAGAAGCCCCGCCTTGAAAAGCTTCGCCAGCTTGCGCGCGTCACGACGGTCCGTCTTGAGCCGTTCCCCGGGCTGGACCGGTATCAACGACGGCGCCACCACTTCGCAGCAAATGCCCAAACCCTCAAGCGTCCGTTACAACGCGTAGCCGCAACAACCCGCCTCATAAACTCCGCAAACCTCCCCGTCCCCCGCCATCTTCAACAGCTTCTTCGCCAGACGACGAAGTGAACGGGCATCATGTGTAATCTGCCACTCCTCGTCGAACTCATGTGAGCCCGGAAGGATTACCGCCACATTGATGTTCTTGCTATGCGTGTCCAGACCAACAAATATGATATTCTCGTTTATGGACATGACCGGTTCCTTTCGCATGTAGCGCTGGGCTACGGTGGACCTTAAGTATAGCCTAATCTACGAATAGGCGATCCGAGCCGGTCGGTCCATTATGTCTACCTTCGTTGCTCCAGGGTCCGTTGCGCGCGGTCGCGGATAGCCTGGTCATCACACTTCGCCATGACTTCCCGGAGGGCCTCCCGTGCAAGTCCCCGGGCGGCTTTCCGCCATCTCAGCATCACCCGGCACACCCCAATAATGGCGGACGCCGCTTCATTACGCACCTCGGGATCATCCAGGAAGGGACGAAGCACCTTCAAGGCCTTCGGCGAGGGAGCCGTGCCCCATGCCGCCAGGACCACCCATGTGTTTTCGCGGCTGGTACAAAGGGAGGTGGCCTTTTCAAGCATGGCGATTTTGTCTTTGCCCGACGCCGCGTTTTTTGCCAGACGGACATAGGCCCGTAGCGCCGCGTCATGCCATTGGGGGTCGGTCCCTTCCATGAAAGGCAGCAGATGAGGGGCCGCGTCCGGCGTGGGCCAACTCAGCAACGTTTCCATGGCCGCGCGTTGCACGGTTTTGTCTTGCGCGGAGATTTCCTTCAGAACGGTGTTCAAGGCCCTCGGCCCGCCCACCCGTTGGAGGGCGCCCATCATGACCGTAAGCGTGGTGGCATCGGCGTCTTCCATGGCCCCAAGAATAACCGGCAACATGGTCTCGCCGTGGTGCGCGCACAGGGCGTTGAATGCTTTCGCGGCCGCCTTGCGTTCCACCGCTTCGGGGGCGTCCTTCATCCTTGCCAGCAGCACGGGGGCCTGTTCTTCGCCGCCCAGGGCGGACACGGCCTGCAACGCCGCCAGGCGGACGCTGAGGTCTTTGTCATCCAGGCGGGCCACTACGGCCGGCAGGGCCGCATGGGAACCACGCACCACCAGCAGATCGATCAGCATGGGCCGCAGCGCCGCATCTCCCGAACCCATGATCCGGGCCATGGCATCGTCCACGCCCTCCGCTTCCATACCGACCAGGGTCGCGTGGGCCGCCTCGGCGGCCGGGTCGTCGCTTCCCGCGACCCGTGCCAAAAGGGCCACGTCCTTGGCGGTTCCAAGGCGCTCCAGCGCGGCCAGGGCCGAAGCCCGAACGCGGATATCCGGGTCCTTTGTGGCCTCCAGCACCGCCGGTCGCGCCACGGCATCGCCTCGCGTCGCCAAGGCGCGCAGCAGCACAACGCGGCCTTCCGCGGGAAGCGTGCTCACTTGGCTGGCGTAACGCAGCGTGTTGCCGTCCTTCGGTGTCTCGGCGACCAACTGGGCGGCAAAGTCACGGAATACCGGGTCATTCCCCGCCAATGCGGCCAGCAGTTGACCGGGCCGTTCCGCCGGCGCGGCCTGGGCGAGTCCGCGAAAGGCACCCATGCGGACCTGTTGCGGCCGCGTGGTATCGTTCAATAACACGTTGAAAACCCGTTGCGCGGGATCCGCCTGACCACCTGCCATGAGCCGCTCTCCCGCGGCCAAGGCCGCTTCGTCCAGGGCCATGGCCCGACCGGGCTTGCCGCGCTTCGCGGAGAAAAGCGCCTTCACCGCCTCGACGGTGCCAATACGGCCCAAGGCGCCCGCCGCGGCGTTGGCGATGGAATCATGCTTATTGTTCAGCAACGCGGCAAGAGCCGGCACGGCCTCCGTGTCGCGTCGAACACCGAGAGTCGTGGCGATGCCCGCCTTGGCCAGGCCCGGCGCCGTGGCCAGGGCGGCACGCAACACGGGATTTACCTCGGGATAGGGCATGGGCTCCAGGGCGTACCGTGCCATGTGCGATAGCTTTTCATCGCCCAGCAAGGGCGCCAGCGCCGGAATGGACCGGGCCGTGCCGATCCGCCGAAGACGACGGCAGGCGTCCTGCCTGACCTGCCAATCGGTGTTGCTCCGCAACACCTCGATCAACTTGGCCTCCTCGCCGGCGGGGCCGGCCTGCGCACCGCAAACAACGGCAAAAGTCATGGTCACCAGAAAGGATGACAGGGCCGAAAAGATTCCGAAGCGAACGACGCGATTCATTGGATATGCCTTTCCAGGGATGTGATTTGTCGCGAAAGAACCGGGGACTGTACCAACAAGCGAAACCGGGAACGAATCGTTCCGCGGCAAAGACGGGACGGTCCCCGCTGTATTTCCTTAGAGGGTGTTTGCAAAGGCCCTATGCCTTTGGGTGGGGCAACCTTTTGCTCATGAGGTTTATCATGGCGATGAGCACCATGGCTTCGCTGTTCTCGGTCAATTGCTCATAGTCCTTTGAGAGCCTTCGGTATCTGCC
>JAJRTN010000010.1 GCA_024278275.1 Candidatus Hydrogenedentota bacterium | reverse complement strand
CTTCTACTTTTTTCGGAACCACGGTTTTCCGTGGAGACGATGCTTGGTTCCGGCTACGCCGGGTTAGGCGATATACCGGTAGGTCTCCGCGCCCCGCCACATGGCGGCGCTCAAGTGGCCGTCTCGGCGGGACGAATGTCCCGGATGATGAGTTGAATCGTGGTCTCGTTGCGCCAGGTGTTGAACTGGGGGGTGTAGGCTATGTCGACGGGACGGGACAGGTCGGTGGTGTAGTAGTGTTCGGCCATGCCGAAGGCGATGGCAGGGAAGCTGTGTTCGCCCTGGCGCAGGGTGAGCTTGAGGTGCTGGTCTTTAAGCACGCGCGCGGATTGGGGCGCCACCTCCACGCCGAGACTGCAAAACAGGGGCGATGGATTGTGGTGGCCGAAGGGCTGCAGCCGTTCGAGGGCGTTCAACAGGGTGCCGTCGATCTCACTGAAGGCCGACAGGACGTCAATGGCAAGTTCTGTTCGCAGTTCACCGTCGCCCAGTTGACGCCGCGCTTCCTGCTCGAAGGCGGCGCGGAAATCGTCGATGCGCGCCTCCCGGATGGTCATGCCCGCGGCGGCGCGGTGACCGCCGAACTGGACCAGGTGTTCCTGGCACGCGGCCAACGCGCCCACCATGTCGAAGTCCGGCCCGCTCCGCGCCGAACCGCGGGCCGTGCCGTCTTTGTCGATGGCGATGAGTACCACGGGGCGCCCGTAGCGGTGCTGCAAACGGGAGGCCACGATGCCAATCACGCCAGCGTGCCACTCCCGGCGCGCCACCACGATGCCCCGCTGTTCCTCCCGGAGGAAAGGGTCCAGGTCCGCCACGGCCTGGTCGTAAATGGCCTGCTCGATGCGGCGCCGTTCGCCGTTGGCAGCCTCCAGTTTCTCGGCCATGGCCCGTGCTTCCTCGGGACATTCCGAAAGAATAAGCCTGAGCGAGGTCAGGGCGTCATCGAGGCGGCCCGCCGCGTTGAGCCGCGGTCCCAACTGGAAGCCGATCTGCTCGGAGGAGAGGGTCTCCAGGTTCACCCGCGCCGCCCGGGCCAGTTTGTCCAGCCCCAGGCGGCGGTGCTTCGCCATATGGCGCAGCCCCAAGGCCACGATCACGCGGTTTTCCCCCAGCAGGGGTACCATATCGGCCACGGTGCCCAGGGCGGCAATGTCCAGGTCATTGGGGGTGCCGTTCAAGGCCATGGAGAGTTTGAAGGCCACGCCCGCGCCGCAGAGATGCCATGCGGGATGGGATTTCGCCTCGCGTTTTGGGTTCAACACCGCCACGGCCTCGGGAAGCCCGTTTTCGATGGAGTGGTGGTCGGTGATGATGAGGTCTACCCCGAGTTCCCGTGCCCGCCGGGCCGCCCCATGGGCGCTGATGCCGTTGTCCACGGTGATGATCAGGGAAACCCCGTCCTTCCGGGCGGCCTCCACGTGCTCTTCCCGGATGCCGTATCCTTCAGTAAGGCGCACGGGCATGCCATGGCTGAGCGCCGTGATCCCGAAACGGCGCAAACCATTGGTCAGCAGTGCGGTGGCCGTGATGCCATCCACGTCATAATCGCCGAAAACGAGTACCCGTTCGTTCCGATCCCGGGCTTGTGTAATCCGCGCCACGGCCTGTTCCATTCCACTCAGATCGGCCGGGTCGGAGAGGTGCCGAAGTGACGGCGCAAGAAATACGCGGGCCGCTTCCGGCGTGGTGGCGCCGCGCTGCGCGAGCAGGTGCCCGATGATGGGCGGCACGCCCACGGAATCCGCCAGGGCCGTGGCGGCCGCGTGGTCATGATGGGCAATACGCCACCGCGTTTTCCTGCGGACGGGGTTCACAAAACCTCCGAAGCCATGCGCACAACTTCCTCCACCACCGCTTCATAGGTCATGTCGGAGGTATCGAGCAACACCGCGTCATCCGCCTGACGGAGCGGAGAGTCGGCGCGGTTACGGCTCTGTTCGTCCCGATCGTGAATCTCTTTCCGCAACGCCGCCCGGTCCACTTCAACCCCCTTCCCGGCCAGTTGCCGGGCCCGGCGCTCGATGCGCGCGTCGAGGGAGGCCACCAGGAAGATCTTGCAGCGGGCCCGGGGAAAGACGACCGTGCCGATGTCGCGGCCCTCGGCGACGGTGGGCTGGCGCTCTCCCATGCGGCGCTGCAACGCCACCAGGTGGCGGCGCACCGCCGAGTTCTGGTCCAGCTTGTAGATGAGCCGGGTAACTTCCGGGGTACGAATGGCCCGGGTTACGTCCGTGCCGTCCACGATCACTTCCTGTCCGTGATCGGTCTCCCGCAAAATCAGCTCCATGGCCCGCGTGCCTACCGCCAGGGCCTCGCCGTCATCCAGGTCGATGCCGTGGTGCATAGCGCGCCACGTGGCCGCGCGGTACATGGCGCCCGTGTCGAGGAAGAGATAGCCCAGGCGTTGCGCCACAGCCCTGGCGACGGAACTCTTGCCCGCGCCTGCGGGGCCGTCGATGGCGATGATCTGGGTGGCGTCACTCATGGGGGGCGATGGTATCACGGCGTATCAGGCCTGCTCAATGGTGCCGCCCAAGGTACGGACAAAAACCCGGCGCTCCCCCTCCGAATCCTCGGTGACCACCGTGTCCTTCTGGCTCCCGGGTCCACCCTCGACAAGATGCTTCCAGGGCACCAGCCGTACGCCCGCGCCAAACACCCCTTCGGCGCGAACGCCGCCCAGGGACCAACCGGCGAGAACATGATCGGGAAGGGACACGCCGAAGCCCTCCCACAGCCGGGTACGCGCCTGTTCGATCCGCTCTTCCAATTCCCGCGTACGCACCAGCGACCCGGAAGCCTGGGAAAGGCGATTCGTGATGTTGCGGCGCATGATGCGAACATACCGGTCCTGGGTCCGGCGATAGAAGGGATCGTTCGTACCCCGTTTGCGCGCCGCGGCAATCAGTTGATCCAGCATGTCGGCGCGGGAACACTCTTCCTTGGCCCGTTCGATCAGGGCGGTGCGCCCGATAGCGGCGGCGATCCGGGCCTCAATCTTTTCGATGGTGGCCACCACCCTGTCCCGG
>JAJRTN010000096.1 GCA_024278275.1 Candidatus Hydrogenedentota bacterium | reverse complement strand
GGGCAGCATGATGATGAGGGCAAATGCCAGCTCGTTGTTGCCTTCGATAAAGCTCCCAGGCGGCCCTCCCACCTTGTAGATCCCGCCGTGGGCGATGGTGAAGATCCCGCCCTTGAACCCGAAGAACCCGAGCGACAGCACGATCACCACGATGAGCCAATCGATCCTCTGACGCGTGTGCAGCAAGGCGGACGCCACGACCACCATGACGACGATCTTTGCGAAGCGTTCCCACTCCGCGTACGCGCCGGACGGGTTGAGTGCCAGGACCGTTGTGGCGCACACCCACACGAAGAGCAACAGCGTCAGGATCATGGGCGCCCGCCACGGAACCGACTTCCGGCCGCTGTAGAACAAGAACGAAACCAGCGTCGCCGCCGCAACCACCAACGAGAACCGCATGTTGTAGGCGAACCCCCACGTGTACCGGTGGGGGCTCATGAAGGCGAGCCAGTTCCACATGAGCACGCCCCAGTACGGGTCGCGCAGGATCGCGGGAATGCTGCCGAAGATGACAACGGTGAGGAAGATGTCTCGAAGGGGCATGTGGTCCCTGACTCGGCTCTCAGTGAGGCCCGGGCCCGCGGGCCTTCGTTTCCCGAAGAACGCCGTCGAACACGGCGGCCAGTTGCTCGGTCCGGGCCCGGCGGGACAACCTCTCCACCACCTGCGGCGGCCGAACGGGCCGTTCGCCGGCCTGGAGGTCCGAACGCCAGCGCCTGAGCGCGGCCAGGATCTCCCCCTCCGAGTCGATCCGGGCCGGGTACACGTGGCTCCACCCCTGGAGCATCCGCATCGTGTCCCCCTCCGGATCCACAAGGGCCAGAATGGGCCTGCCGGCACGGATGTACTCGTACGCCTTGGCCGGGACCTGCCGGTTGTACTCGGCCCCCTGGAACAACAACAGGCCGTC
The DNA here is from genome assembly GCA_024278275.1 of Candidatus Hydrogenedentota bacterium. Taxonomy (GTDB): domain Bacteria; phylum Hydrogenedentota; class Hydrogenedentia; order Hydrogenedentales; family JAJRTN01; genus JAJRTN01. The sequence continues at coordinate 5,286 of JAJRTN010000096.1, read as the reverse complement.
CGCACCCACCATCTCCCGGACGGCCTCCCGGTACCCCACGGCCGGCGCGACCCGGACCGCATCGGTGAGCGCGAGTTCCTTCACCACAGAGGCGAAGTCGATCTCATCCCCCGGCGCCCGCAACACCACCTCTATGCGGTCCGGCACCTCGTTGAGAAGCGCGCGAAAGGCTCTCAGGAACGGCAGGGGGTTCCGGCCGCGCGCATACAGAATGCCGCTGTGGAGCAACCGCAACGGCCTACCCCCCTCGCTCGCCCGACCCTTTTCTTCGTCGGCCCCCTCGAACAGCCCCTCGTCGTAGCCGTTCTCGATCAGTACCCAACGAGATGCAGGCGCTTGCGGGTATCGTGACCGCATGTCCTCCAAGGTCGACGGCGTCGTCACGCAGCACCGGACGGCACGCTTCACGGCCTCGGCCTCGATTCTCCGCCAGCTCCTCCGAGCCATGGGGGACCTCGGCACCTCCGGCTGCACCATCGGGTCCCGGAAATCGGCCACCCAGGGGATCCGGGTCAACCGGTGCAGGGTGGCCCCGATCAGGTGGGCCGTGGCCACGGGGAACGTGGACCACAACACCGCGGGTCGGTACCGCCGAACGATTCTCAGGCCCTTCAGCACCGCCGGGATCCACCAGGAGACCCATCGGTCGGGCACGGCCGTCGCTTCAACGTATCGGCCGCGCCACGAGAAATGCCGCGCCGTGTCCCACGCCTGGGCCCGCGCCACGTACAGCCGGGGGGGAACCTGATCCAGAACCGAGGTGCTCGCGCCCGGATACGCCCGAGGGTGCACGGTAAGCACCAGGGGCTCCCAGCCCCGTTGGGGCAGGTAGCGAGCGAACTGCAGGGTCCGGTGCACCCCGCTGCTGCCCAGGATCGGGGGGAAGTGGTAGGCCACAAGGAGAGCGACCGGCCCTCCGCCGCTCGGCGTGGTGGAGCGGTACGCACTCAAAGCCAGTACCACCCGTTCGCCGCCTGGACGGCTTTTCGAAGCCAGGGCCTCAGGCGACCCAGATCCGGGACGAAGCCGTCTCCAGGATCTTCGAAGTCCCCCTCGGCAACAAGTTCCGCGAACGTCCGCACCCGAAACCTTTCCGGCTCCGCCGCCAGGAACCGAAGCAGCCTCCGGAACCTCGCGATGGCGACCCGATCCGGCCGGAACCGTCGGTAACCGGGGTCCTTCGCCTTGACCGTGCTAAAGCTGTGGAACATCAACACGACGTGTCGCAACCCGGCCCGATGGCACTGCTCCAGCGCGGCCTCGATCTCCCCAGCGCTCAAGGCCGATATCTCCAGATGCTTCACCGGGCCTCGGTCCGGGAATCGGCTACGCGCCACGGTCACGGGCACCTCGATCACCCCCTCCACCCTGCGGGCGCGGTTCCAGCGCCATTCGCCTCCCCCGGCTGGCCATCCCACAGCAGGGCTCGCGCTCGAATCCACCCGGAGGCCGCACCGGCCCAGCGCCCGGAGGGTGTTCTCGTCCGCCTGATACCCCCCCGCCCGGAAGGCCGCCGGTGCCTGCCCGGCAATCCGCTCGAACAGTTCGGCCCCGCGCTCGATCAATCGGACCTGTTCCTCTTCATCGTACGCTGCCATCGCATCGGGCCACATCCCGGCCGCAGGTGGGGGATAACGTTCTCCGGCCTGCCGCTGGGCGTACCGCAGAAACACCGGGTGGAGGTGCATCTGCACGTCCTGCCCTCGGTCCAGCACGGCCGCGGCCACCGGTCGGAGCGCATCCGCTCCAAACAGACATGCCGCGAACATTTCCAGAAAAAACGTGGCGCGCAATCCCGCGCGGCTAAGTTCCTCCGCCAAAAACCGCACCCCCCACTCCCCTGTTTCATTTCGGCACAGCATCCGCCGTTCCGGCGGAACCGGTGCCCCGGTCCCCCCCCACCCCCCCCCCATGGAACACTCGACGTCCACAGTCAGGTAGACGTTCAATTCTATCAATCGCCTTCTTTGAAAGCAGTCGAATTTAGTTTCTCTTTAGCCCAATGCTTTATGGCCCTCAAAAGAAGGGACCAACTCCCCATCACCGATGACATCTGATACATCTTTGTCATATATGCATCCGGGTGCACAAGAGAAAGTGGCAAAGCTTCAATGATATCAGCTGATGACGGCAATCTAACGTTACAAACCTGCTCCTTCCTTACAAACAATAAAATATTTTGGCGATACCAGACCGGTATTCTCTTATCAATCCAAATCATTCTTCGAATAAAATCCAAAACAACATATCCATGGTCTTGAAATAATTTCACCCAGTATTCCGGCCATTGCTCGTTGACATGATCGGTCCCTCCCTGAAATGGAATGGCGGCGGAAAACAATACATAATCGGACGCATCAACTAATGTATTCACAAAAGAAGTTGCGGTTCTTTTTGGTAAATGCTCTGCAACTTCCAAAGAAATTGCCAGATCATATCTTCTGGCTATATCCACTCCTTCTTCAAAGTCTATATGACTAAAACAATTAATAGGAATTTGCAAAAACCGACTATCAACCCAAGGACCATCTAGGCCATGGACATCTTTCACGCCTTTTTCCATCAGAACAGAAAGCCACGTTCCTACACCGCAGCCGAGATCAATTGCAGAGTTAACTTTCGGCAGTGCCCCCAAAACAATTGCCAAAATCTTCCTTGCCGCGTAGACCGTTCCCTGGTGGCGTGCCTCATAGAAACTGTCCACGTAATTACTTTTCATGATTTACGACCTTCCCTGACAAAAGCGCGTGACAAAATCAGCGGTTGGTCTCAAGGTAACTCTCCAACCCGAGTTCACGCGCGCAAACTTCGAGGTCGAAATTTCGCACCAGGTCTTGGCGAAGATCCCGAAACACATTATTCGGCGAGACAACTATATAATCTGATTTCCGAGTCCTAGAGAAATGGCCTTTTGAAAACGTTCGTTCATTTAAACCTATCATCTTTCCACCATATTTTCTCTTCCAATACATGATGCCAACGCCATGATCCCACGAATATTTTCGCCATTTCGGGTTCCTTGGGTCTTCCCTTCTGTTCTTGTGATACCAAAAATTGCGCCACCAACCGCACCCCTTTTCAAACTGATCTCGGCTAGCGTCCCTTGTTGTACATCCGATCAGTTCCCAATAGCGCCACTTCTTAGGAGAAAGCATAATCCTCCAAGACATCGGCCGAACCGCAGCCGTTGCTCCTTGACGTAGACTATTGAACGTTCTAGCGACACGAACCATGTCTTTCTCGGGAACCAGCAGGTCCGAGTGCCAGAAGGCTAACTTTTCACAGAATAGAAAAACGAATTCCAGAGGGAAAAGCATGCTCATCATCGGCAGCCGAAGTCGCGCGTTGAAATCCACCACAACGGCCCCTGGAACCAACTTTTCCGGCGGCCCGTACCGGGGATCAAACCCGACCACGGGCGTCCACCCCACGCTTACAACAAGTCTTTGCTGAAGGAAACACCAGTCATCATTCACGTTCCAGCACAACCAGGGGCGTTCGATCCCCTCAAAAGACTTCTCCCAGTTTGCTGCCGCTTCAAGGACTTCGCCGATATCACTCCATCCGGCCCAGTCTCCCCTTCCTCTCCTGAAGCGCAACGCCTCCTCGTCCATCTCGTCATCCCCGTCGCGGGCCTCGAACGCGGTATCAACCGTGTGTCCCCGGCGCGCGACCCTCACAGGCGAAACGGCAGTTCCCGCGGCGCCCTGCTCACGACCCCGCATTCTTCTGCCGCGCCCGTTCGCGAAAAAATCGCTTCAGTTTTGCCTTCAGACCCAAACGTTCCGCTGAACGACTGGCGACTCGATTCAATCCTGATACGGTCCGGTACGTGAACAACCGCCACATGCTCCCCCATGTCCGCGGCCATGCGTAGAGGCGAACCCCGTCAACTGAGGTGTTTGCGAGCAATTTCTTGTACAGAGCATCCCCGGATCCGAAATCTAGCCAACGCGGCGTCTCGTGCGCGAACATGTCCTCAATGGCGGCGACCCAGAGCAACATTCCCACGGAATACTTGCCGTAATCCGGATCGTAACCGCTGTGAGTCCCTTGGAAGGTGCCGGCATACTGATATCCCTCAATGAACGCCACCGGCCTCTCGCCGACTAGACACAGGTACGATCTAAGCCACCCCTGCCCCGCTGCGAAACTCATCTGGTTCGCCAGCGTTTCAATATCACGCAGTCCCAGACCCAGCATCTGCCATTGGTACGTCTTCCTGGAAACCTGGTGTGCAAGCCGAACGAACTCCTCGACCTGGTCGGCCCGCGTGAAACGCACGAAACACGGCTCCGCCCCGCACACCTCTTTCAGCCGGGTTCGTCCGCGCCGCAGATTGTGCCTCGTCTTCCCCGAAAGGCCCTGAAGGTACAGTTCAAAGGATCCTTCGAACCGGACAAAACGTCGCACGTCAGGACCATGCTCCAGCCAGAACCACTCCTGCCCGGCGCTCGCATCCTTTACATCCCTGAGCGCATCCAGGTACCCGAGTTCGTGGGTTTCAAAGTGAAATACCACATTTGGTCCGAGGGCCTCCCGTGCCCGTTTCAAAAGGGCACGTAAAAGCGAGGCGTCGGACTCGGTCCCCGCCTCCACGCGAAAATCCGCCAGCGTGGCTCGTCGGAAGGAGATGCCTCCGACGCGTCGCTCTCCCACGTACAGAGGAAGGCTGCCGGGCCCCTTTATAAACACCGCAAGTGCCGCTGGCCCCTCGAACACCGCCAGCCGATCCAAGCCCCTCCCATCCCCGGTTGTCAGCCAGAGAGGCTCAGAATAGAGTGCCTCCGGGCGAACGGCATCGCGAAGGTTTGCGCTTAGACCAACCCACCGCTTGCGTTCCCCCGGGGCCTTTAAATCCAGCGGCCGCCACTCGGTCAAATAGCCCATTCTCGGTAGCCTAACTAAATTGAGTAGGCCCCCCGGCTTTGCCGAGGGACAGTCGAAGTTTTGATGAGCCTGAAAAAAGTCGCGAACTCGGCATGGCACCACCACATGTAGTAGGTGGTGTCCAAGCCGGACTACCACATACAGTGGCCGGTCTTGCTCCAATCGACTTTTTGCAGCCTCATCCTGCGTTTCGGAGATTTAGGCACATATCGGGGGTTCTCGGAGTGGAAGTCCCTGATTTCATTGGAGGCGGGTTCGGAGAATCGCGAAAAGTCATAGATACACGCCTTTGGCCTGCAGCCTTGTCGCGGAGCTGTGTATATGCTATTCTGCTGGGCATGTATCTCCGAACCACCTCCCGCCGCAACAAGGACGGCTCCGTCGTCCGGTACTATC
>JAJRTN010000095.1 GCA_024278275.1 Candidatus Hydrogenedentota bacterium | reverse complement strand
GCTCAAACAATCCGGCATGGAGTGGACCGTACGCGGCGCAAACGCAATCACCGCACTGCGTTGCGTCATTCAATCAGGACGGTTCGAGGAATACTGGGAGCAGCGCGCCGCATGAAAACCCCCAAAATTGACGCAGGCCCAGGAGTTCCTTCAGAATTTCCGCCCGGCTCGGGGGCGAAGAAGGGTATCTGGCTGTTGGGAAGGATGGTTTGCGCGGATTACAGCTTTGCCGGGGGCGCGCGAAGATGGTACGCCGACCATCGGAAAGCGCGTAATACGTGAAATCGGGTATGCCGAAGAAGGCTTTGTTTTCTTGTGGCACAGCGCCCCCGGCTGTGGCGTCCGCAAGACGCCAATGAAAGACGGTCGCGGAGGAGGTCGCGGTATTATGCTGAAATGATGGTGTTCGCCGTGACATTTGGTGGCAATCCCCCCGGTTCGGGCCGAGTACGGTCCACAGAGGGCGGTTGAGCCACATTCAGAAAAGATTACGCCGGGCACGGTGACAAAGAAAGATAACGAACCGAAAGGGTGCTTGCCCCGAGCGCCGCAGAGGGGCGGGGAGGTGTTTGCCCCGTGGAACACTGCGGACGGGAGGCCCGTGACAGGTATTCCCACGGGGAACCGGGAAAGGAGGAAACAAAACCGGCGGCCTCCCGTGAGACCGCCGGTTGCGGGTAGTCCTGCTTACCATGTAGCGACTAGACGTGCTGGCGGAAACGGCGGAAGCCCAGCCCCGCGAGGCCGAGGCCGAGAAGCATCATTGAAGCCGGCTCGGGGACGGGCTGCCCTTGTGGCACGCCAGGTCCCGTTGGTGTGCCGACGGCGCTGAGAGCCCACAAAGCCTCCCCGGTGATTTCGTTATTCTCGCCGTTTCCCGTATAGTTCTCCCAACCACCGGTTAAGAGCTGCACCGACAGGAGATAATTTCCCGCGCCCGAGATTACACTTCCGTAGTTCGCCCCGGCGATTGCACCCTCAACCGCATTCAGTGCAAGGAGGGCGTAGGCAGTTTCCTGAACGGTTTCATTGCCCGCGGTCAAGTAAGCGGAATTCCAGGTAAAACCACCACCACTGATTTGGTAACCGGCCAGGATGTCCGCGAGATCACCCAAACCCATGGCCGCCTGATGTTCACCCGCGGTCGGGTCGAAGTTATCTCCGACGCTCGCGAGACCGATCACGGCCCCGGCCAACCCAATAACGTCATAGTATGCGGATCCATCGAGTTCGTTGACTTCGGCTTCAACGCCGGCAATCCAAGCGCTCGTGTCGGCTCCGGCTTGTTGTGCCGCATACAGCCCCATGCCAAGATCCCAGGCCGCAAGGTTTGCGATTCCCTGATTCGCACGGGCGGTGCGGACCAGGTCAACGTACCCCGCCGTGTCGTAAAGCGTTCCTGCTCCATTCCTATCATAGGTTCCGGCGGCAAGGGCATCGTAGAAGTACGTTCGCACGTGGTCGGTGTACGTTGTTCCGCCGAAAATACTATCCAGTTCGGCGGCAAGGTATCCGTCGGAGGGAGAGAAATTGTTGGTCTTCGCCAGGAGCAAGCTGCCGGCGCTTTGCAGCGCGGCTGCCTGGGCGGCATCAACCATGCCCCCCGCCCGGTAAGCCTGGGCCAGGCCGATTGCTATGGGGCCTATGGTATTCACCGGGCTTGCGTTCGTGGAATCTCCATCATCAAGCGGCCAATCCCAGCCCCCATCGTCATTCTGAAGTGACACGAGCCGGTTACCCCCGGCCGTCATGTCCGCAAAGGCGGCGGGCATCATCGTCCCCAGCAAGCATAATACCGCCACAGCCATCACTACTTTTTTCATTTCACTCAATCTCCCAGTTTTCCCCCCAGCCCCGCTTCCGGATACAGCCGGCAGCTCGCTGGGAATACCATGGTTTGCCATCAGTTACCATGGGGCTGTCGAGTGTTTGTCCCCGGCCGTGAAAACCCCGGGCTCACGACGTTCCCACTGGCTTGGTCTTACCCTCCTACCGCCACCTGCCCCGAATGGACACGATACATGCGAGCAATATATGTGCCATTATTGGGAGTGGCTTTTTTTAGGAAAAATGTATTTGCGTAGCATCCATGATAACGCTTTCTTGTTGTTCATCGTAAAACATTTATTTACAGAGAGTTACGTATATAGTGAGCGCAGGCGGGGACGTCCATAGGCCTTAGGAATTAGACAGTGTCTGGCAACCAAACATGCTCCTGTTTCGGGAGGTGGGCACGTGATTTGGCGTCATTTCCGTTCAAGGTTATTCAATATTGACAATATGTGGCCGATGACCGGGGGAATAACTTCAAAGGTTCATCCGAATTAAACGCAGGGTCGTATCACCTTCTTTTCATCCCGAATGTTGGCGCGGCGGACCTGGGTTTGCATGTATGCGGGGGCAGGGACACGGACATACACGTCCGGCCAACGTTTGAAATGGCAAGGAGGCGGGCGGCCGACGCCCTTGTGCTTTCTTCCCCTTTTTTGCCCCGGAATGGTCTTACCATGGATCTTCATGGGGGCAGGGGACGGGGTTCAGGATTTCCGAAGGGAATGAATCACCTTTTGGAAAAACCCCGCGCGGGGGGGGGCCTTATACGTGTAGCCGGACAATGGCGGGGTTTGCATGACCCCGGCCATAATGGTATTAAGCCTGTGGGCCGCGTGATCTACCGAGGCCAATTTGCGAATGTGCTCCGTCGGCGCGGGGGGATGACGCCGCTTCCGCAGCACTTCGCCCAGGGACCGCCGCAAGGCGGCCCAGTCGCCGGGCGGCACGTAGCGGATGCCGTCACCGCTGTGCTCGCGGAGCACGGGCAGGTCGAAGGCGATGCAGGGCACGCCGCAGTATTGGGCCTCCACCGGCGGGTAGCCGAAACCCTCGAATCGCGAGGGAAAGACCAGCAAAGCCGCGCGGCGTAATTCCCGGAACTTCTCCGCGTCGCTGAGGCGATACTTTACTTCGATACCGACGCTATGGTCGCGTCCCCTGCGCCGAAGTTCGGCCAACAAACGACGTGGTATTTTGCCCCGGCCCGCCACGAGCACCAGCGTATATCCGCGAATCGCGTCGCAGATCAACTCCGCCACGTCCCCTCCGCCTTTGTGCCCGCCCCGCCAGAACCGGGTGAGCATGACGATGCGTTTCTCGGGGCGCGTTTCACCGGCGGCGTCCGCCGCGGGATGATTGATGGGCGGGTAGACATAGTCGAAAAGGGTGTGGGGCGGACAGTCGGTATAAAAACGGCGTGCGTGTTTCCGCCCCTCCTCCGAGATGGAAAGCACCAGGTTGGCATGCTTCGCCGCGAGCGCCCATCCCTCCCACAAGGCCGGATCGCGGGGCGATGGTGAGAGGGCGTTGAACCAATGGGGGTCCTCGAAATTGAGCAGGGCCACCCGCGCCCCGCGCTCTTGCGCATGGCGAAGAATGCCGTGGTAAAACGATGGTTCCTTGTCCAGGCCCGGCACGATGATCGCCACATCGCAGGGCGTGTCCGGCAGGCCCGCGCCAAAGTCATGTGTCAAACACAGCTGCACCTTCGCCAACGCCGGAAAGCTTTTCAGGTCCTCATGAAAAACCGGCTTCTTGTTGGTGACATAGCGTACCCGATGCCCCCCATGGGCTAACGCCATGGCCAGCATGAGCGAGGCGTAGCGGCCCCCGGAGTATGCCGTGGCGGAGTTTCGCGCGAACACGCTGATGTCGATGGGGTGGGCCGTGGACTGCAACATGGAATTACCTTAGCCCCTTCACGCCGGCCGGTACAAGTGTACGACGGGGCGAGGTGGTCGGCAGTGGACGTAGTGGACATGGTGGACGTGGTGGACGTGGTGGAGACCGGCCGGGTCCACTTTGTCCACTGCGTCCACTCCCCCCTTGCCCACCCCGCGAAGCTCGGTTATACTCCACCCCGGCCCAGGGAAAGGATGGACATCATGGCAAGCTGTTTGGGACATGCAGTCTGTTGTTTGACGCTGCTGGCGATGGTGCCGGCCGCCGCGCAGGATAACCACAAGGAAAAAAACATGCCTCGCTATCAACGCACGAGTTATGCCGGGGAATCGGTGGCATTGGACAACGGCCACCTGCGCCTGGTCATGTTCAAGCGCCTGGGGGGCTGGGGCTGGGGCGAGATCTACACGCCCGAGGGCAAGCTCATGGCCGTGCTGGATCACTTGGGCGAGGTGATGCTGCGCGACCAGGATATCCCCATGCGCCTCGAAGCCGACACTTTCCGCCGGGAGTCCACGCCGGAAGGCGAACGCCTCGTCTTCGCGGTCAGGGCCACGGTGGTAAGCGAGAAACTCAAGGGCACTTCCTTCGACAATTGGATGCACTACCCGCTCAAGGCCCCGTGCCTGGTAGGGGAAGTGTCCATTACGCTCCTGGCGGACCAGCCCCTGCTCAAGATAGCCCACCGCCTCAAGGCCACGGGCAACTACTACGCCCGCTATATCCGGGGACCGTGGCTTCGTGTCGGGGAGGCCTCCTTCGGCGTCGCCAAGGACGATTCCATCCTGCCCGGCGTGGAGTGGACCGTGGACGACGAGTGGTCCAGCGGCCCGGACTGGTTCAAGGATCCCTGGGCGCTTCGCGCCGTGCCCCACCCCAACAAGGTGGCCATCCCCCTCATGGCGCTCAGTCACGAAGGAACGGGCATCGGCCTGTCGTGGAACCCCAACCAGACCGTCACACGGTGGTTCAATTACCGGGGACACCACCCCCAGCCGGTCTTCGCCACGCCCAACTTCATCGACCGCATGAACAACAGCCTCTTCGGTCTCATGGTGCCGGATGCGAGCATCGAGGGCCACGAGAACGAGGTCTACGCCGAGCAACCCCTTGAATTGCGCATCGATCAGCGGATCGATTTCGATTCGGAGATCTGGCTCACCCGGGGCCGCAGCCTCGACGTGGTGACCGACTGGGTGAAGCGTCACGGTCTGCCCGACCCCGGCGCACCCCGGTGGCCCTTCGAGGAAACTCTCGACCGTATCGCCCAAGCCTACAACACGAACTTCTGGCACGAGGGTAAGGGTTTTGGCACCTATCAGCACGGCGGACCCCGGCCCCGGGTCCCCGCTTTCGTCAGGCAGTACATGGCCGAACATCCCGATGCCGAGGTGACGAAGGCATTGCAGGCCAAGGTGGACTGGTGCGAAGCGCAACAAGAGAAACCCCGAGAGGAATCCGCTGCCCCGCCCAGTGCCGAGGAAACACGGGCCGCCCTCATCGCGCGGGGCAAGAAGATCCTTGAAAACCAGCGCGAGGACGGCGGCTTCTTCTTCGACCCCGATGGGCTCCACTACCGCAAGGACGACTTCACGGTGGCCCGCGCCTTTATCGAGCCCATGGGCCTCGCGGGCGATGCGGCGCTGGACCTTTCGGTGACCCCCATCCGGGATCTGCTTGACATCGCCGAGAAGACCGGTGACGCAACCTTCCGCGAGGCCGCCCACAAGGCGCTGGAGTTCTGCATGCCTCTCACCCGGCCCGAAGCGGGCGACTTCTGGGAAACGCCCCTTCACGCGCCCAACCTCTTCGCCGCCGGCCATGCCGCCATCGCTTTTTACACTGGCTACCAGGCCTTCGGCGACCCCCGCTACAAGGAAAAGGCCATCTACTGGATTCGCGCCATCCTGCCCTTTACCCACTTGTGGGAACCCAAGGGCATGCCCATGCTTTACAACACCAAGCCCTGCCTCTGCTCAAGCGATTGGTACTTCGCCAACTGGGTCCGTGACCACGTGCAATGGGAAGTCCTCGCCGTGTTCGCCGAATCCGCCCGTCTCGGTTTTCGGTGGGACGAGATCGACCCTGAAATCGATTGGCGCCGGTTCCACGAGGGCATCACCATGGCCGCCATGCGCTGGATGGTCGATCACACGCAGGACAACTGGCGGCCCCACAACCTGCCCGACACCCTCGAAGGGTACCGGCGCGGCGAATACGACATGTGCTTCCCCGACACCCACAACAGCACCACCGGCAACTACGGCGGTATGTTCATCATGCCCGACGCCATCATCGCCAATATCCGGGCATTGCTCGAAAGGAAAGACAAGTAGCCAATCGATGATCACTTCCTTGCTCGCGCAGTGCTGTAGCCGGGGGGCACGATTGCGAGTTCGTCCTCCCTGCCGTCATTCCCGCGAATGGGCAGGGCGGTGCCCCTGCCATGGAGCCCCGCTTTCGCGGGGACGTCCTGACTACGACCCCACGTAGGCATCGATGGCGTCACGAAGACTCTTGAAGATCCAGGCGCGTTTCTCGGGGTCTTCCTCCAGCAGGGTGAAGCGGAAGCCGTCGTGGCTGCATTGGAAGCCCGACAGGGGCACGACGACGATCCCGGTGGCCCCCATGAGGTAGTAGACGAAGCGCCGGTCGGGCGTGACATCCTTCACCATGGTTTCCACGCGCTCGCGGACGGAAGGGCTTTCAATCGGGAGCGTCTGCCCGCCGTTTAACGTGCCCTTTTTGAACTTCACCGTGTAATAGAAGGCGCCGCCCGGCTTGTTGGCCACTACGGCATCGCATCCCTCGAAGGCGGCGGCGGCTTCATCGGCCCGGTCGCTGAAGATGCCTGCACGGCGTTTCAGGTGTGCCTGGTAGCGCGGGTCGCCGAAAACCGGTGGAATGGATAACTGGGGCAAGGTGGTGCTGCACACTTCCAGGCGTTTGGCGGCCAGGAGGCTCTCGACGAAATGGTCAAAGTTTTCGTCTTTTCCGCGGTTGAGCACTTCGAGCCAGCCGCAGCGGGCTCCGGGCCACGGGTATTCCTTGCTGATGCCCCGCATGGAAAGGGCCGGCACATCCTGAATCCATTGGCTCATGTGCAGCTTGGGTTGCCCTTCGTAGACGATGTGCGCGTAGATCTCGTCGGCGATAATGAAAAGTCCGTACTCCTGCGCGATGCAGACGATCTCGTCCAGGATCTCGCGGGGGTAGACGGCCCCCGTGGGGTTGTCCGGCGTTAACAGAAGGATACCCGCGATGGAATCGTTGTATTTCACGCGCATCCGAATGTCGTCCACGTCGGGCATCCAGCCATGATAGGGGTCCAGATCGTAGGTGACGTGGGCAAAGCCGGAATGGGAGGCCTCGGCGGAGGAATGGGTGCTGTAGGCCGGCGAGGGACCAAGCACGCGGGCCTCGCGCTTCAGACCGCCGTAAACCCGTGCCACGGCATCGCCAATGCCGTTGAAAAACAAAATATCATCGGGCGTAACCGGTATGCCGCCCTCGCGCGCGTTTATGTTGTCGGCCAGAAAGGCCCGCACGGCGGGTACCCCCGCGCTGTCGCAATAACCATAGGAGATGGGGTCGTCCAACAGGCTGTGAAGCACTTCCCGGATCCAGGGCGTTAGCTCCTCGCCCTTCTGAATGGGATCGCCAATATTCTCCCAGATGATCGCTTGGCCAAGCCCTTGAATGGATCGGGCAACACCGACGATCTCCCGGATTTCATAGCGAAGGGATTGCGCGCCTTCGTGAATGATGCTTCGTCTCATGTCATACTCGCTGTGGGGATGGGGTTAAGCTGGCGGGCCACTTGCACGGTCTTTCATCCCCGTGAATATGCACATGGTTCCTCGTGCCCGGGAGGGAGCGTTCGCGGGTTGGGCCGTGGGGCAAGTGCCTCCAGACCGCTATCATAGGCCGTTCAGAAAGCCCTTTTCAACGGAAGCGACGCAATGGCGGCATCGGCTCTTTTCCGGATGGGGGCGCGGGTACAACGGTTGATTACCCGGTGGAGTGCTCAAACACGTATCAGCGGGGTGGGGGCGCCCATGTGCCCCGACGGTCGAAGAACACCCCTCCCTGTCCCTGTGCTACCGCGCTTTGTCGCAGACGCGACAACGTGTCGAAAAGGCTTCGAAAGTTTTCGCCTTCATCGCCTTCGTAGAGGGTGACGAAACAGGCGGGCGACAGAAGCTGCGCCACTTGATTGATCTCCTCCCGACCGGCCGCGCCGTTGAGTTGTTTGTCCCGCGACAACGCCTCGAAGAGATCGGGGATGTGAGCGGCCCACCGCTGACAAATGCGCTGGCAAAACTGTTCGGCCTGACTCGTTTCCGTGATGCAGACGAAATGACCGCCCCCCATGTGTCCCGCGCGGAAGACATCGCTGGCGAGTTCCTTGCCCGTGACCACCAATCTCCGCGCAAAACGGCGCAACACCCGTGTGCGGGCCTCGGGGGAGCCCAAACGCGTCAGATGATTCATTCCCAGAAGCTCAACATAGGTCAGGGCAAAGGGGGTGCGGGAATTGACGGCTTTCTGGATTTCCAGCTTGGTGCCTTTAGGGCCGGGCAGGGAGGTCTGGCTGTCCAGCAGCGCGCTTTCGGTCGCGGTGGCGAGCAGGCCCTCCGTTCGATTGACCAGCATTTCAAGGTTGATGGGCTTGGTGAGGTAGTCATCAGCCCCCTGGGCCAAACCGTGGTTGATCTCCTCCTCGGAGTTCATGGCCGACACGAAAATGACGGGCAGCGTGTAGATTTCGGGGTTTGACCGGATCCGGCGACATACCTCGAAACCCGATATGCGGGGAAGCATCACATCCAGAATGGCAAGATCAATGGGGTGCTTGTCCAACATGCGCAGGGCGTTTTTGCCATCCACCGCGCCACGGCATTGATGACCGGCTTTCGTAAGCTGACGGCCCACCTGCTGTACGGTTTGTGCGTCGTCATCGACTATAAGTATGTTTGCCAAAATGATTCCACCTGTGGAATAAACACCCTCTTTACCATAAAGACGTACCCCGGAAACCGCGGCCCGGTTGCCCAGGATTCATTTCCACACATTTCCAACCCATTCCACGCGATAACCCCGGTCCACGCCGACTCCCCCAACCCCTCCTGTGGCGTGGCCCCAGTGGCATGTGTACCGGCGGCTTGTCTCCGGTCCCATGATCCCTCCCAGGGGCCGATGAACAACACTCCCCTTCTATAGCAATACTACCCCGAGCGAAAGCGCATGTCAAATCCGTGCTTTGGATGCGGAATATGGGGTATCAGTAAAGGCAGATCAACACGTTTAATATGAATTATACGTATTCTTCGCGTTCCGGAAGACGCCGATCGTTCTCATTCACTACGCGAAGTTGGGCGTGATAGAATAGCGCGCTGAAAGCCAGTTCCAACCGGAGTGTACCGTGGGCTTTGGGGTTATTTTTCCTATTGCACTGGGTTTGGCCATGGACGCTTTTTCCGTGGCCCTGGCCACGAGTGTACGGCTCCGCGGCGTATCTCGACGGCAGGTTTTCCGCTTTGCCTTTCACTTTGGGCTTTTCCAGGCCTTTATGCCCCTGGCGGGTTGGTGGGCGGGACGTTTGGTGGAGGGCTTCGTGCGTTCCTGGGCCCATTGGATAGCCTTTGCCCTCTTGGTGGTGATTGGCCTGCGGGCGGTGAGTGAAGCGCTTGGGCGTGACCCGGAAGATGATGAGGCATGCGGGACGGACCCCACGCGGGGCTGGAGCCTGGTGGCCCTATCCCTGGCCACCAGCATTGATGCCATGGCCGTGGGCCTGAGTTTCGCCTTCCTGCAACTGGACGTGGCTTTCGCCTGTCTGGTCATCGGCCTGGTGACGGCCGGGCTGACCTTTCTGGGCATGGTTTTCGGGGCGCGCATCGGCAACCGCTTTGGACCGCGCGTCGAGGTGTTGGGAGGTCTCGTGCTGATCGCCATCGGTTTGAAGATTGTGTTGACCCATGGCGGATAGGGGTCGTGCGCTACCGTGTGGGGCGTGCTATCATGCGGGGGCGACGCGAGGATGGTGGTTGTCGGGATGGTTGAAGAACTATCGTGGGAGATTTGGTAATGATTCGAGGACGCATAGCTTTTGTTTGTGTGGTGGCCCTGTTGGTGGGCGCCATGGGCCACGCCGCGGCAAAACCGTACCGTATCGCGGTGATCCCCAAGGGCACTACCCACGAATTCTGGAAATCCATTCATGCGGGCGCGGCCAAGGCGGCGAAGGAATTCGACGTGGAGATCATTTGGCAGGGACCGCAGAAGGAGGATGACCGCGAACTCCAGATCCAGGTGGTGCAGAGTTTTGTCAGCCGCCGGGTGGACGCCATCGTGTTGGCCCCGCTCGACGAGGTCGCCCTGGTGCGTCCGGTGCGGGAGGCCGTGCGGCGGGGTATCAAGGTGGTCGTTATCGACAGCGGTCTCAAGGCGAAAGGCTTCAGCAGTTTTGTCGCCACGGACAACTACCAGGGGGGGCGCATGGGGGCGAAGCGCCTCGGCGAGGTCATGGGCGGCCAGGGTAAAGCCCTGTTGTTGCGTTACAGCGAAGGATCGGCCAGCACCATGAAGCGGGAGCAGGGCTTTCTCGACGAAATGGCGGAGAACTATCCCGGCATCGAACTGGTTTCGACGAACCGTTACGCGGGGGCCACGCGCGAGTCGGCCTTCAAGGAAGCGCAAAACCTGCTCACCAAGTTCAGCAGCCTGGACGGAGTTTTTTGCCCCAACGAATCGAGCGCGGCGGGCATGCTGCGCGCCCTGCAGACCGCCGGCAAGGCGGGCAAGGTGAAGTACGTGGGCTTCGATTCCAGCGAAACCCTGCTCAACGGGCTGAAGGCCGGCGAGATGGACGGGCTGGTGGTGCAGAACCCCTTTCTCATGGGCTATCTTGGCGTGAAGACCGCCGTCGAAGTTCTCCAGGGCAAGAAAGTGAAGCGCCGTATCGACACGGGCGTGGTGCTGGTCACGCGGGAGAACATGGCGACCCCCGAGATGGTCGAACTTCTCACGCCCGACCTAGACAAGTGGCTGAAGCAATGATGGCGTGGATGGAGCCATGATGGAGCCCTTGCTTCGGCTGCAGGATATCCAAAAATCCTTCGGTGCCACCCGGGCGCTCAAGGGGGTGTCGCTGGCAGTGCGGCCGGGCGAGATTCACGCGCTCATCGGCGAAAACGGCGCGGGCAAGAGCACGCTCATGAAGGTGCTGAGCGGTGCCATCCGCGCCGACGGCGGACGCATTGAGTTGCGGGGACGGCCCTGCGCCATTCCCTCGCCCGCGGCCGGGCGCCGCCTGGGCATCGCCATGATCTACCAGGAACTGACCCTGGCGCCCCACCTCACGGTGGAAGAAAACCTGACCCTCGGCATCGAGCGGAGGAGGCTGGGCGTGGTACGGTCCCAGCGGGGAAAAATCCGCGACGTGCTGGCCCTGCTCCAACACCCCGGCCTTCCCCTGGACGCGCCGGTGCGCACGCTGGGCATGGGCCTGCAACAGCTCATCGAAATCGGTCGCGCCCTCATGAGCAACGCTTCCATCATCATCATGGACGAACCCACCAGTTCCCTGTCGGCGGCGGACACGAAAGCCCTTTTCACCACGATGGCCCGGCTCAAAGAGGCGGGTATCGCGATCATTTACATCAGCCATTTCCTGGAAGAGGTTATGCGGGTGTCGGATACCTACACGGTGCTCCGTGATGGCGAGACCGTCGCTTCCGGCACGATCAGCGACACCACCATGGCGGCGATCATCGAGGCCATGGTGGGCCGCAAACTCACGGAAATGTTCCCCGCCATGGCCCACGACATGGGCGGGCCCGTGTTCGAGGCACGTAATGTCCATGGTCTTCATCTGCCCCACGGCGTGGATTTGACGCTTCGCGCCGGGGAGATCCTGGGGATTGCCGGGCTTGTCGGCGCGGGACGCACGGAAACGGTGCGCGCCCTCTTCGGGCTGGACCGCGCCCGGGCCGGCTCCCTGTGCGTCGCCCATGGCCGGCCATGCCCCGTCCGCCGGCAGCGGCCGCGCAAGGCGTTGCGGCAGGGCCTGGATCTCCTCAGCGAAGACCGCAAGGACGAGGGCCTCGCCACGGCCATGACCATCACGGAGAACACGACCTTGGCCGTCCTGCCCCGTTTTGCCCAGGCGCGGGGGTGGGGACCGCTCCGGCTGGCCCGGGAGCGCCGCGCGGTGTGGCGCTGGGTGGACGAGTTGAACATCAAGTGCGCCGGGGTGGATCGGCCGGTGGACAGTCTTTCCGGCGGCAACCAGCAGAAAGTGGCCCTCGCCCGCGTGCTGGAGAATGACGGCGCGGTCATCCTGCTCGACGAACCGACGCGCGGCGTGGACGTGGGCAGCAAGGTGGACATCTACCGGCTCATCGGAAGATTGGCCCGGGAAGGCAAGGCCGTGGTCTTCATCAGTTCCTACCTGCCCGAGCTGATGGGCGTGTGCGACACCATCGCCGTCATGCACCGGGGCAAGCTCAGCCAACCCCGACCGGCGTGCGAATGGACGGAACAGGAAATCATGCGGGTGGCCGTGTCGGGTGAATAGCAGGACGGGCCTGGAGCCACCCGGCAGGAAACCACTATGCTGTCCTGTAAACATAATGAGAGCAGAACACTAGCGCAATAAGGAATATCGGCAGGCATGAATCCATCGCTACGCAAAGCCCTGGCCGCGTCGGGACCGTTTGTGGGGCTGGTCTTTGTCTATATCCTCTTCGCCGGGCTTACCGCCTGGCAGGGCGGGGATTCCCGCGACGCCTTCCTCTCGCTCTACAATTCCAAGACCATCCTCACCCAGGCGGTTATTGTCACCATCGGCGCCTTGGGCATTACCCTCGTCATCATCGCGGGCGGCATCGACCTCAGCGTGGGATCGCAGATCGCCCTGGCCACGGTGGTGATCGCCTGGTGCCTTCGCGAATACGGCGGCGACACGGCGGGCATCGGCCTGTCCCTGGGCGCGGCGGCCCTGGGCATCCTGGCCTGCGGCGTTTGCGGTTTGCTCAACGGCGTCATGTCGGCCCTCTTCCGCATCGTGCCCTTCATCATCACCCTCGGCACGATGCAGATTGCCCGGGGCGTGGCCAAGTGGATCGCCGAGGAACAGACCATCGTCACCCCCGAGAGCATGCTCTTCAACGTGATGGTGGTCGAACCCCAGCCCGATGTGGCCACCTCCGTGGCGCCCGGCATTTGGGTGGCCGCCGGGCTCATCGTGGTGGTCGTGCTCACCCTGCGCTACACCGTCTTCGGCCGCTACGTCTTCGCCATCGGCTCCAACGAGGCCACCGCCCGACTCTGCGGCATCAACGTGACCCTTCAGCGTATCTGGATCTACACCCTCTGCGGCCTGCTCACCGGCGTGGCCGGCGTGATGCAGTTCGCCAACCTCACCGTGGGCGATCCCACCGCCGCCGTGGGCATGGAACTCGACATCATCGCCGCGGTGGTCATTGGCGGCGGCTCCCTCAGCGGCGGCGAAGGCAGCGCCCTCGGTTCCGTCGTGGGCGCGCTCATCATGGCCGTCCTGCGCAACGGTTGCACCATGGTCGGCGTGCCCAACTTCGTGCAGGACATCGTCATCGGCGTAATCATCATTTCCGCCGTCGCCGTGGACCGCCTGAAGCACCGCGCCACGGTGGCGGGGTGAGGCTGCCACGAGGTAGGGTGGGCCTTGGCCCACCAAACCTGAACCTTGGCAACGGGACCGCCATGTCACAGGAACGTTAACCGTTCATCCTGGAAGCGGCAGTCAGAGCGTTTGTGGGTTCGCTAAATCATGGACAGTATGGACGTAATGGACAAAATGGACTCAACCCTCTGGGTGATCCTGTCTTGTGTCCATCGTGTCCATAAAGTCCATCTCGTCCATAGCTTGGCACCGACACCGTCTGTTTTCTAGGTTCACAGACCTTTTCGGGTGCCACAGGCGGCTTGCCCGCCCGTGCTGGTCACGACAGTGGCCATCCTCTCTCTACCTGGCGCAGGCCGGGAGGGGTGCCGAGGAATTCAATGGGTCACTGTCGTGACCACACACGGGCAGCAAGCTGCCTGTGGCACCCAACGGTAAGCCCGCGCAGGAACATAGCCGACCAGAAAGACTTTGTGAACGGGTACCGAAAACGGTAAGCGTTCACGATTTTCATAGACCGTCATTGCGAGGGAGCCTGGGCGACCGTGGCAATCTGGGCACACCCAGAGACCTTCGTTGCACCAGATTGCCTTGTCAGTCCGGGGATGCTTCATTCTTTTCCGGAGTCGAACGGCGTTGACTTCGGTCTGTCAGGAGGTACCACGCCTCCACAGCATGAAAGGCAATGCCCCAGATGACGAATACGAACGGCAACAGGAGTTCCCCGTTCTGTTCCCAAAATGCAACCAAGAGTAGGCCACAGAAACAGGCAATGACACTGAACATTGCATAGCCGAGCGGGAGTATTGCCCAACGCTTACGTTTGCGTGCGAAGTACAGGCCAAAGGCGGAGACGGCCAGTAGTACGTAGAGGTCCATAGTCTCCATCACAAAGTCGCGGGTGCTGACCACGCCTTCAACCCCGCCACCGACCACACCGCGCCAAGTGTCAACGGCCAACCAAAGCGCTACGAGTCCCAGCCAGACATACCCGCTTGTGAGGAATGCATCTTCAATCTTCCGATGTGTCTTTACGTCCATGGTCGCCTGCTGCGGGCGTCCCCCGACCGTATGGCGGGGACTCAGGTTGCTTCTTCAGTCGTGTGTATCGCTTCGGCACGCAACCGCAAGCCCAACGCTCCCATAACCTTGAGGATCGTGTCAAACTCCGGGCTTCGATCCCCGGAGAGCGCTTTGTAGAGGCTTTCCCGGGAAAGGCCGGCGTCACAGGCTACTTGCGACATGCCTTTTTCCCGGGCAATGTTCCCCAGAGCCCTTGCGATGGAGGCGGCATTGCCATGGGCCTCTTCCAGGCAAGCTTCCAGGTAAGCCGCCATCTCCTCCGGCGTGCGAAGATGCTCGGCCACATCGAATGGGGTGGTAACAGTCTTTGCCATGATGCTCTTCTACAGGTTTTCCGCAAGACGCAATGCGGTCTTTATGTCCTTGGCTTGCGTACGCTTATCGCCGCCGGCCAGTAGAATGACAACCTCGTGTCCGTGCTTGTCCGTGAAAGTCCATGTTGGTCCAGTGCCTATTCTTCCTCCGGCAGGTTGTCGCGGAGCTGGCGGATTGCGTCCAGGGCGCTCCAGTAATCGGCGAGGGCCTGGCGGCCTTCGGGGGTGATGCGGAAATCGGTGTGGGGGACACGGCCGTTAAAGGTCTTGTTTACGGCCACGTACCCCGCCTTGTCGAGCTTGTCCATGTGGGAGGAGAGGTTGCCCTTGGTCAGGCCGAGGGTGTTGAGCAGGAAGTTGAAGTCGCCCACGTCCACCCCGGAAAGGATGGTGAGGATTCGCAGCCGCGCGGGCTCGTGTATGAGGCGGTCCAGTTCGCCGCTCATGACTCCTTCCCTTCATCGGCTTTGCCGGCCGCATCGTCGGGCAGTCCTTCCCGGGCCAGGCGCTTGAGCTGGCGGAGGGCGAAACGGCTGTAGAGATGTCCCGTCAGGATGGCGATGAAGCCGTAGCCGAGGACGGGCACGACCATGTTCATGAGTTGCCATTGCCCGCCGAAGCGGATGGGCAGACCGGCGAGGAGGAGAATGGCGTGGAGGGCGTAAAGAATGGGCCAGATATAGGCCCAGAATCCCAGCCGCTGGTTGATGATGATGGCGAAGAGAAAGGGCACCATGTAGGCGGCGGAAAAGGGCATCATGTTTTTCATGTAGAGGTAGTTGAAGGTGACGAGCAGGGCGCCCACGAGATGGTAAATGATCAGTCCGCCGCTGGCTGCCATGATCGACAAGGGCATGCGGCCCGTGGCGTCCCCCTCGCTGTATTCAACGTGGCCCTCGCGACCATAGATGCGGCGGGTGATGGACCAGATCATGTCGCCGCCCCGGCCGGAGAGACTGAACCAGGCCAGGGCGATGATGGCGAGGAACATGGTGACCACCGACCCGTAGAAAAGGATATCCCGGTCGCCCCGGCTGTGGGCCTGGTTCGTGTAATGTCCCGCGGCCGCGACGACGGTAATCATGACCACGATAAAAAACCACTGCACGAGGAAGGAGATGGTGCGGCTTTTCGCGTAACGCCGCGTCCAGCGGATCAGGGCCCGGGGGTCGTTCCGTGAAAAGATCTCGTCTTTGGCTGGTGCCGGCATGATGTACCTCTGTCGAAGCACGGGGGTTGCACCGCGCGCCGCATGTTCGCGTCAGGGATCCAGGTTTTCCAGGGTCATGGAGTCGAAATCAATACGCCGGTAATAGCAGTTTCTCGGTTCGCCCGCCCGGTTCTTCGTGTGACAGATGCCGCCCGCGCGGGGCCGCACGATATAAACCAGCGAGTTCTGCTCACAGTTCACGCGCACTTCAAGGAGGTCGAAGGTCTGGCCGGAGGTGGCCCCCTTGATCCACAGTTCATTGCGCGAAGTGCTCCAGAAGGTGGCCGTCCGTGTTTCGATGGCGTGTTTCAGGGCCGCTTCGCTGGCGTAGGCCACGAGGATGACCTCGCGCGTATCGGCGTGTTGCACCGCCACGGGGATTACCCCGCTTTCCGTGGACCGGGCGGCCTGGGCCAGTTTTCCAAAATCCAGTTGCAGATCGGACCCTTCTTCAAGTTGCTTCAAGGCAATGCTCTCCCGTACGCGCTTGTGACTCAGTTCTTGGGAACGGCTCCGATTCTACACCAAGGGCCTTTCGCTTTTGAACTAGCCCGGGAGCGGAGTCCGAGGAACGGGAACCCGCCGTCCGCGGTATGCATACCCACGGAGGACCGTGGGAGCGGACAGGAGTAATTCGATTCCTTGTATTGCTCTGCCATGGGGTCTATAATGACCACCGTAATGTTTGAGCGATGGGTTGCAGCTTCCGGCGGCCGGTGCCACCGGGGGGCACAACCCGAATGAAGTGCCCCCATGGTCCGGTCACGCCGCCCGTGGGGCCGGGAGAAGTAGCCATGTGGACGCCTGGTCCGTCTGAATTGGTCATTATTCTGGTGATCGTGCTTGTGCTTTTCGGTGGTGGCAAGTTGGCGGGTGTGGGGCGTTCGCTGGGTTCCGCCATCTCGGAGTTCAAGGAAGCCGTTAAGAAGCCCGAAAACGAGGATGAGCCGCTGAAGGCCGCGCCACGTGACAGCGGCGCGCCAACCGAAGGCGACGAGGCCAAGTAAAATGCTTCACCCGTCCTTCGCGGGACGGGTGGGTATGCCGTAATCCTTCACTTTCCGATAGAGTGTGCGGAGACCAATCCCCAAGGTTTTCGCGCATTTTTCTTTGTTGTAGCCCACGTGTTTCAACGTTTCCAGGATTACCCGCCGTTCAACTTCCACCATGCTGGAGCCCAGGGGGATCCTCAGATCGGGCGCGTCGTTTTCGTCGGAATCCCGCAGGTAGGCGGGCAAATCCTCCAGGCCCAGCGGACCATCATGTACCGCGCTGGCGGCCATGCCCTCGACCACGTTGCGCAATTCGCGCACGTTACCGGGCCAGTCGTGCCGGCCCAAAGCGTCCAGCGCTTCCCGCGTGAGCCGTCGTTCGCTGGTTCCATGCTCTTCGGCGTATTCCGCCAGAATGTGGACCACCGTCAGCGGCAGGTCCTCGGCGCGGTTTCGGAGAGGGGGCGCCTCGATGGTGACAGCCCCGAAGGTTTCCGCGAGGCGGAGATCAAGTTCGCCCCGCTCGACATGGGTTTCGGAACGGTGCGCGGTGGAGGCGATCATCCGCACATCGACGGTAAGCTTGTGGCCGTGGCCGGCGTCCTCGATGATTCCTTCGCGGAGATAGCGCAGAATGCGTTCTCGCAGCGGCGGCGGGACATGCTCCAGGCCGTCGATGTAGAGGGTCCCACCGTCGGCCAGTTCAAAGCGCCCCGGCTGGTGCTCGCCTCCCTGGGCGGTTGCCCCGAAAAGTTCACCCGCCGAAACGCGGGGGGAAATACCGGCCGCGGAAAACTTCACGAAAGGCGCGTCGCGCCGGGGACTGCCGTTGTGAATGGCCTGGGCAATGAGGTCTTTGCCCGTGCCGGGTTCCCCGTGGATCAGCACCGGATCATTGCGCGGGCAGAACTGGCGCACGGCGGTGTAGACGCGCACCATCTGCCGGGACTGCCCCACGAGGCTCCGCAACCCAAAGCGCTCATCGAGGCGGCGCTGGAGAGCGACACGCTCCATGGCCAACTGCTGGAAGGCCAGCCCGTGCTCCACGACCGCTTCGAGTTTTCCCAGGTTGAGCGGTTTCACCTGGAAATCATAGGCGCCCGCGCGCATCGCCTCGGTGGCCGCCTCGATGTCCGGGCGGCCGGTCGTGAAAACGACACAGATATGGGGATTCCGCTCCAAGGCCACCTGCATGATACGGCGACCGTCGATGCGCGATGACCGCAATTCAGTCACCAGTACGTCGAAAGGCCGCGCATCCAGTTGATTGAAGGCCTTTTCACTTTCTTCAACGCAGGAGACCGCGTAGCCACGGGCCGTCAGAAACGCCATCACTTCGCGGCCCGCCTCGATATCGTGATCAACCATCAGTACTTCAGGATGTTTCCCCGGAGATTCCACGGTTTTTATCCTCGGGTCGTGGCCGCTGCACGGGCGCCACACGAGTGTAACATTGAGTCATTTACCAAATCGAGGTTCCTTTGTCAGTGCCATTTCCACATGCCCCTGTATGTTTACCCGGCCATTTCACCCACTGCGTCGTGATCATGTGTAAGTTGGGTCCGGTCAGGGGTTTGGCGAAGCCGGCGGACGACAGTGTGCAGGTGCATGCTGCGTCTGCCGAGGGAGACAGGTCCTTGAGGCGGTCCGGGATACGCCTGCGCAACAGGAGGCTGGTGAAGCATCCGGGTTTAGGTTCTCTGGACCACAATACCGGCCTGCCGGGACCGGTCGCGGTCCACGGATGGCACGAAAAAAGGGTCCCCATTTCGCACATGTTCCGTGAAAAAAAAGGAATAGGAACCGTTCATTTGGGGTATACTGTACACAGGAAGCACGAGGCCCGCCGATGGTCATGCCACCGGCGGAAAGATAGGACGGTCTATCCGGCAGGCTGTTTCCTGACCGGATGGCCATTACCTGGAGGATCACGCCGTGAACGTACTGGAACGCGCCTGGATTCGTCTCGTCAGCGCCAATGCCGCCACTCCTCATCTTGCCATGGTCGCCCTGGACCGACACTCTCGGAATCATCGGGCTCGGCATTTGCGGTCCGTCCGAATGTTCCAGCACCGCCACACTTGGAAATCGCACGGGGGATTCCGAAAATAATAACCATTCACGGTGAGCACGATCCTACCGGCACCGCTTGACCCATGGCGTGGGGCGGGACAAGTGCCCGCTTGTCCTTTACCCGGAGGTGGATGTGTTTCACGAGGGCCTTCCGTTGGCGCGGGGGATCCGTCAAGGCCGAAGCACATCGAAGAACGCCCCGGGCAGATTACGCGCCACGCCATAAAGCAGTGCGAGGATCAGGAACAGGGCCACCCATCGCGCCGTCCGTTGCGGCGGGCGGCGCGACGGGTGGCCCAGGCATTGGCGTGCGTAGGCCGCGTAAGCGGTCAGCCCCAGCGGTACGAAGATCAAGACCGCCGGCGCGTTGAGCCGAAGGGCCTCCATGATTCGGCCATGAAGCAAAGCATGGAGGGCGCGCTGACCGCCGCAACCCGGGCAGTACAGCCCCGTGAGCTTGTGGAAAGTGCAAGGAAAGTACCCGGCCCCATGGGCCGGGTCGGTCCACCAGGCATAGGCCAGGATGACCACGCCAATGAGGGTCGCGAGGAAAAGCCGGGCCACGCCGTTGGGCGGCACGCGGGCCGATGACGGGTTGTCGCTTCTTTCCGACACCCGTGGAGAATACGACAAGTCCGGCGGTGGGTACAACAGCGGCCCTGGTTGCGGCGGGCTTTGTTCACGAGGATAATGGCTTGGAATGCCGCCTTCTCCGGGCGTTAAGGAGATATCCATGTGAACGAAGGGAACACGCCATTCCGATTTCCCGCCTATCGATTCATCCGTGATGCCTGCGCCATTTACGCGGGCCGCTTCGGTCCCCTGTTTCTCGGCCATCTGGTGGTGGCGCTCATTCTAAATCTTGGCGGTTTCCTGGCACTTCCCGTGGCGGGGCCGCTGACCGCCGGGCTGATGTGCATGAGCCTTAAGGCCGTGCGCGGCGAGGCCGTGCGCTTCGAAGACACCTTTGCCCTCTTCAACCGTTTCGTGCCGACCATGATGCTGGGGCTGGTTCAGTGGGGCATCATTATGGGGGCGTTGGTGCTCTTCGGTCTGCCCACGCTCGTGGGGCTGATATGGGCCTTGTTCCTGGAGAATCGCCTGGCCTTCATGAGCATTTTTTTCTTCGGCATGATGCTGACCCTGCTTCCCATGGTGTACGTGCTGTTTTATTTCACACCCTCTTGGTTCTATATCCTCGATGAGCGGGTGGGGTGGGCGGAGGCCATGCGCAAGAGCCGCGCTTTGGTTATGCGGCAGCGTGGTGCCTGGACGGGGTTTCTCGTGCCCGTGTCGCTGGTGCACCTGGCGTTTCTTATCACCTGCGTGGGCTACCTGCTGGCCACCCCGTGGTTGCTGGTGTGCTTTGCCCTTGCCTTCGATTACCAGGTCCGCTCGGAAGCCGTCCTGCGGGAAGACTAACGCACAAGACCCATCAGGGCGTCGAGCATGCGGTCGGTAATGGTTACGACACGGGCCGACGCCTCAAAGGCACGCTGGAACAGGACGAGCGACGTCACTTCTTCGTCCAGATTCACCCCGGAGATTTCCTGGCGCCGTTGCGTCGCGTCCTGTACGAAAGCGGTGGCCACGTCCAGTTGTTCACTATTCGCGCGGGCGTCGATGCCGGTTTGCACGATGGTGGCTTCGTAGAAATCATCGACCGTCTGCGTGCCGCCGGCCAGAAGGGTGGCGTTACGGAGCGCGGCCATGGCGAGCGCGGCCTGGTTGTCGCCCGTGTTGAGCAGATCCTGGCTGTAGCTTGAGGACAGCAGGGACGGATCATCGAGTAAATGCCGGCTCACCGCGATGGTCGCGGCACTGTCGCCGGTGAAAAGGCCGTTGAGTCCGAGGGCCGGCAGGGCGTTGGCCGAATCGTTGGAAAACATGAAGGAGTAGCCGGCGGCGGGCGTGATGGTGAGGGTTCCGTCGGCGTTTACCGTGGCGCTGATATTGGTGCCTGTGTTGATGGCCGTTTCCACGTCCGTGAGGGTCGTCTGACCGGCCGGCGGTCCCGTGGCCGTGATGTTGACGGTCACGGTCTCGGCAATGAGCCCCGTGCCGTCATCATAGACCACGATATCGAACGAACCATCGTCCACTGTGAAGGGTAAACCGGCACTGTTGAGGGCGGTTCCCGTGCCGGAAACCGCGTTGGTCGAATCAAGGGCGGTTCCCAGCGCGTTGAGGCCGCGTCCCTGGCTTTGGATTTGGTTGACGGCCTCGATGAGGCCCAGGGCAATCTGGTCGAGCCGGTCCTGAACCTCCGGAATGGCCACGTCACGCATCTGGATGGCACCGTCCAATTCGCCGCCGTCGATGGTCAAGGCGCGGCCCAAGGCCGTGAAGCGCACGCCGTACAGGTCGGTCCGGTCCGGGTCGATGGTGGCATCACGGAACGCTTCAATCTCCCGCGCTCCCGTGGGGCTTACGAGTTCATCGCCCCCCACCAGTACCGTGACCTGCCCGTCGTCCTGCTCGGCCACCGAGACCTTGAGCATGGATGAAAGCTGATCAAGAAGCACGTCACGGTCGTCTCGCAGGTCATTGGCCGTGCGCCCCGTGAGTTCCGCGTCGCGTATCGCCGTATTGAGGGAAGCCACACGGTCGGTGATGGAGTTGATTTCCGCCACCAGGCCGAAGACCTCGTTGTTGGCATTGGTGCGCAGCACCGTGAGCCGTTGGGCTACCTGGTTGAGACTGGTGGCAAGAGCCTCCGACTCCGCCAGCGTGGATACCCGTACCGGCAACTCCTCCACATTGTTCGAGAAATCGCTGAGGGCGTCGAAGAACAGGCTGAGCCGGCTTGCAAAGCCCTCTTACGTTGGTTCGAGAAACACGTCTTCCATTTGGTTGTAATAGGTCGAAATCACCTGTGCGGAACCCAGACTGTCCACTTGGGTGCGGTAGACGAGATCCAGAAAGGGATCCCGAATTCGTTCGATGCCCGCCACGGCCGGTCCGCGGCCCAGGGCACCGTAAGGTTTGATATTGGGCACGCGCGTGGTCAGGTTGGCCCGCTGGCGAGAGAAGCCGTCCTTGTTTACGCTGGCGATATTATGGCCCGCCACATCCAACTGGATTTGGGAAACCTGCATGCCGGCCCGGCCGAGGTAAAGTGCGCTGAATAAGGTACCCAACGGTCGCTATCCTTCGGAATGATTGTCCACTTTCGAGGGAGATACACCCTCCCGCCCCGTACAGGAGCAAGCACCGTTCCAATTATCGGTGCTCAGGCGCTTGCGCTTGAATGGAGCGGGGCCCCGGCAAGAAAGAAGTGCGGTGCGGAGGAGGGACACGGACGTTGAAGGAGCGGCGGGAACAGCGTTCTGCCGCCCCGGCGGCATGGGGAATCATGGGCGAAGAGTATCCGCCACGGGGTTTAAAGCGGGGGAGGCCTCCATGAAAGCCCGTTTTTGGCCGTTTTTTTCACGCTTTACCAGTGCAGTTCTGTACAAATGGTCACGAAAACGTGCTTGCCCCTCTTGTCCGTCGTTCCCGCGAACGCGGGAAACCACGGGAAAGGTCAAGGTATCGTCTCGTATCATGATACCCCGTCCTCCGGGCCACGGAATACCGAAGTTTCTGCCGCGTTGCGGCAAGAAATGCACCCCCGGGGGCTAAAGGAACCGCCGGATCTGCCGATAATCTTACATAACGAAGGAATGGTCCGGTGTGCCGGACACGGAGGTTTGGACATGGTGCCCATTGCCGGAATTGGAAACGCCCCGGAGCCGCGGGATGCGCGGCCGGTGCGTGATCGTGTCCGGCGGGAACCGGCCAAGACCACCGAGGCCGCCGACGGTATTGCGTTCAGCGCCAAGGCGCTGGAGGCTTCGCAGACCGCGAGAATGGCGGAAGAAGCCGCCAAAAGCTCCACCATTCGGCTGGAACGCGTTGAAGCGGCCAAGCAGAACATTCGCAACGGCGCCCACCAAGTGCTCAGCGTGGTCGAACAAGTCGCGGCACGCCTGACCCCCTACCTTTAGTGCTTCCTTCTCGTTGAGTCGGCTGAAGCGTTCAAAGCCGAATCTTTTTTCTCCTAATCCCCGCGATCTGAAAACATCGCTTGGCTTGGTTTTTGGGCCCGGTGAATTATTGACAAGCCGAACGCAAACCACTAATATGGTTTCAGAGGCTGTGTCTGTATTGTACGCATGGAGGATCACGGAATGGTTCGCATGGCCGTTCCGGTCGTGGCTTTGACCGGGATGATGGTGTTTGTTTTTTGTGGGACGGCCCGGGCGGATTTGGATTTTTCAGACGGTGCGTGGCGTCTTGAATTGCGTACGATGGGGGGGATCCACCAGGGGGCGCGTGACCGTAGCGGCGACACGGTCACGGTGTTGGGCATTGACTATGAAGTACCGGCGACACGCCATGGCACGCTGGGGCTGCGCCTGCTTCCCATCTTTGCCTATGACCCGACGGAGGAAGGGGATCCGATTTTCGGCGCGGGACTTGGGCTTTCGGCGCGTCTCTATGCCCGGGGGGAAAGCTACCGGGGCTTTTTTGCCGAGGCAGAGTGCAATACCCTTTTTCACCGGGAACGGATTCCCGCCAACAGTTCCAACATGAATTTTCTCCTTGGTTTTGGCGCGGGGTACCAGTTCGACGGTCACCTGGGGGTAATCTTGCGATATCAGCACATCTCGAACGGCAGCCTGGGGCACCGGAACGCGGGCGCGAATGCCGTTGGCTTGGGACTCTCTTTCCGTTTCTGATGGTGTGATCACGGGCAGGAAACGGCGGTTGCCGCCGCGATCTCACAGTCCCTTGTAGCGCAGGTACGCTTCGATGGCTTTCCGGTGATCGCCTTGCAGCTCGATACGGTCTTCCCGAAGGGCGCCACCGGCGCCGCACCCCTTCTTCAGCGCTTGCAGCAACGCTTCACCGTTACCATGCACCCGGCGCAGGACCGTGACCCCCTTGCCTTTCGCGCGGCGTTCGAAGGTGATGTCGTACCCGCCTTTCCGCGTGTGTTCGACCCGGTAATCGAGGCCCTTGGGCGGCAGGATCTCCGCGCGCGGCGGGTCGTCGCCTGAAACTTTGTGCTGCTGGGGCAGGTCCTTGGGAAGTTGACCCGCCAAGGCGGCGAAGGGGGTGTCGGTGAGCGCCCCGGCCGTGCCGCTTACGTCGATGCGTTCTTTCTTTTTGCTCATCTTCCTGCCTTGAATCGGGTTCCTGCCGTGCCGCGCAGGGCACGGGCGACCTTGCGCTATAATACACTGCCTGGGAAGGGAGAACGAACGTCATGGCTCTTTCAACCTGCCACCGGTTCGGCATCGCGGTGGCGTTGCTTATCGCCTGTGTCGCGGACGGGGCGGAAAACGCGGAGAAGGGAAAAACCATGCTGATGACGCGGGATATCCGAGTTCGAGATCCCTATATCGTGCCCGTGCCGGCGGAGAAGACCTATTATTTGTTTGGGACGACTACCTTGCGGTCGGCCGGCTATAACACGAGTGCCCGTTTCGACTGTTACCGGAGTGCCGACCTCACCCATTGGGAAGGTCCTTTCGTGGCCTTCCAACCTGAGGCGGACTTCTGGTCACGTAAGGAGTATTGGGCGCCGGAGGTACATGCCTGGCGGGGCAGGTACTATATGTTCGCCACTTTCAAATCGCCGGAACGCCGCCGGGGCACGCAAATCCTGGTGGCGTACCGGGTGCAGGGTCCCTACAGGCCACACAGCGAGGGACCGGTAACCCCGGCGGCGTGGGAATGCCTGGACGGGACGCTCTACGTGGACCCCGAGGACAAGCCGTGGATGGTGTTCTGCCATGAGTGGGTCCAGATTGACGACGGGGCCATTTGCGCGGTGCGCCTGAGCGACGATCTGAAGAAGGCCGTGGGCGATCCGGTGACGCTGTTCCATGCTTCAGCGGCCAAGTGGGTTAAACCGGTTCGGTCCAACAATGCCTTTGTCACGGACGGGCCGTTCATGTATCGCCTGGCGAATGGGAAGCTGCTCATGCTGTGGGCGAGCTTCGACGAAAAGGGCTACGTCGAGGCCCTGGCGCGGTCGGACAGCGGGAGCATTCTCGGGCCGTGGGTCCAGTTGGATAAACCGTTGCTTTCGGGTGACGGCGGGCACGGAATGTTGTTCAAGGCTTTCGATGGCCGCCTTATGTTCACCTTCCATCGGCCCAACCAATCGCCCCGGGAGCGGGCTGCTTTCGCCGAGGTGAGGGTGAAAGAAGACACGCTGGAACTCAAGCCGTAGGGCGGGCGGTGCGGGCGGCGAAAATCAGGACGGTCCATCCCGCGATAAAGGCTACGCCGCCGATGGGGGTAATGGCCCCCAGCCAGCGCTGTCCCGTGAGGACCAGCAGGTAGAGGCTGCCGGAGAAAATGACGGTGCCGCCGAGCCACAGCCACGCCGTGGCACGGGTCCAGCGCGACGCCCAAAGACGCCCGTCCGCCAGGCTGAGTGCAAGCAGGGCAAGGGCGTGGTAAAACTGGTAGCGTACGCCGGTCTCGAAAATGGCCAGGTACTCGGGCGTGACACGGGCTTTAAGCCCGTGGGCGCCAAAGGCACCGAGGACGACGGCCAATCCGCCCAACACGGCGGCCGTCCCGAGGCAGGGGTACGCTTTTCCCGTGCGTTCAGCCATGGCGGGGTCAGTCGCCTTCGTAGGGGCTGATGGTCGAGCCGCAGGTATCCACGTGCTCGTTTGCGGCGTAGGCCTCGGCGGGCACCGAGGGCCCCGGGCGTGCGCAATGTTCGCGGAAGGCACCGGCCAGACCGTTGGCGATTTCCACCACGCTCATGCGTTCGATATGACGCCGTTCAAGCGCGTATACGGGCGCGCCGTCCCTGAACAGGACGATACACGGCGAGGATGGCGAAATACCGGTCATATACTCCCGTGCTCGTGCCACGGCTTCCTGGTCCATCCCCGCGAAGACCGTCACCAGTTCGTCGGGGATGATGTCGCTCTGGAGCGCCAGCGTGACGCCGGGCCGCGCGCCGCCGGCCGCGCAACCGCAGACGGAGTTGACCACGAAGAGCACCGTGCCGGACGGCTGGCCGAGGACGGCATCCACTTCTTCGGGGCGGGTCAAGGGGCGGATGCCCACGTTTTGCAGTTCCTCCCACATGGGACGGACCTGATCGGGATCATAGAGTGGGGGCATGGGTAAAGTCTCCTGCTGGCGCGGCCAGACCGGACGCGCATCCATGCCCAAGTGAACCCGTGGAATGGGGATGGATATTCCCGACGATAACCGGTCACGCCGCCGGTCACCCTTTTCCCGAAGCGCCCTGCGCGTGATTAGTCAACGGTCAACGCTGAAACAGCGACTTCGCAGCGGAAGAGGTCCCACGTACCCGCCGCCTCCTTGAAGCCCGCGCCGCTGCTGTAATAGATAACCATCTTTTTGTCCCGGACCAGGATCTCCCCATGGGGATCGGTGAGGAACGTGGGGTAGAGGCGCTCCAGGTAATCCGCGCCCCGGGGATCGGGGCAGGCGATCTGCGGGAAAACCGCCTTGGGATGGACGGCACCGGCGTCTTGCATAAAGACGCCCGTGGTGGAGCGCAGCAGCCCCAGCCGGCCGGTTTCGTAGGCCGGACGGACCAGGTACTCCGAATCGCCCAGCGGTCGGATCTGCGTTTGGGCGAAGCGGGCCACGGCCCCCTCCGGCACGTTGGCACCGTTGAGTTTCTTCGGGAAAACCCGGGCGTTTTCAAATCGGGGGTTGTCCGCCTCCACGCGCACCATGAAATCGCCCGGACCGGTGCAGGAATCGACATAGTGCAGGATGAACCGACCGTCACGGTAATAAACCGACGGCTGCCCGAAACCGTAGCGCTGTTTGCCCGATTTCTTGTTCCACGTGGGCGCGGCCACCACGGGCTTCGGGTGTTCATTGCCGCCGTGCCTGGTCCAATGAACGCCATCCTTCGAGGTGGCGAGGAAGACCTGGTTGTGATACTCCGTTGACCCGGTCACCCGGCCTTCCGCATCCTGGAAGAAGCGGTATTCGCCACACGCTTCGTAATAGAGATAGAAGGTTCCGTCCACCTTCACCACGGCCGGACGCGCCACATGGTTTATCTCGCCTTCGGCCTCCGCCGGCGCCAGCACCATGCGGGCTTTAGAGAAATCCCATGTCCGGCCGTCCTCGCTTTCAAGGTAGAAGATGCGGTCGCCCCGATCCGGGTAGGGCATGGCAAAGGGCGTTCCGTCAAGAAGGGTGCCGTTGTAGGTGTACTTCCGTGTTCCATCGCCCGCGAGGCGGACCCACCACATGCGATAGATTCCACCGTCCAACATGACGCATGGTCCCCAGTCATAGGGACTGCCCGGCGGCTCGACTTGAAGCCGCGTGACGGCGGTCGACGGGATGATGGAACCCTTTGCGGCGGAAAGCAGTGTTACCGCGGCAAATAGTACAACGGACATGGGAATGACTCCAAAAGTTTGCTCACGGTCCGAAGCGGAAGCGGCTTCCAGCCGCTTTGAACGGCGCAGGATGCCGTACTTACGTTGCCCTGGCCCGGCATAACCGGAACCGGGAATCGCTGCGGTTGGTCGTGGCATGAACGGTGGTGGCGATGCCCGGTTCAGGCCGCGCCGGGTTAGGACCACGTGATGTTACCGCATTTGCTGTTTGAAGCGGAAATCTGTTTCGAGACGTATAGCCAAGGTATGCTTGGATGCTGATCCCGCAGCGCCGTTTTTCGGGCAGGTCATGCAGTGTTACCAGGTTCTCCGTGATACGGCGGGAGACGACGATGTTGTGGTGGACCCGGATGTCGCCATCGATGGGGGTGAGCCTTTTTCGCGCGGGGCCCCACGATTTTGGGAAACACCTGTTTGTGACCAAGTGGGCAGTACTTCGACGATGAAGTATCTGTTGGTGTTTTGGCCAAATACTTTCGCCGTGTCAAGGAAAGCGTGACTTGGGTTATAATCAAAAGGAAGGCACATGGCGCGTGCGCTTGCTGCCCCAGCGGCGGTCAACCTGGTGGAAGGGACGACATGGGCAAGAAAACGGGGTCGGATGGCAGGGGCGTGGTTTCCGGATTGCTTCGGGGGGCGTTGACAGCGCTGCTGATGTTGGCTTGCGGTATTGCGCAGGGCGCCAACCTGGTGGTGACCGTGGGGGGAGAGGACAACACGGCGGGCACCCTGCGCGCCGCGTTGGCTACGGCCAACAGCAATGGACAGGCCGATACTATTACCTTCTCCCTGGGTACGGCAACCATCAATCTCACATCCCCGCTGCCGATCACGGAAGACGGTACCACGGTGGATGGCGGCGGTCAGATTACCATTACCGGGGGAGGGGCGAATTCCGGCGATTCCATCTGGCGGATCACGTCGGGGGGAAACACGATTAAGGATATGACGCTTTTGCAGGCTCGCGAGGGCGGCGCGGTGCAGATGACGGGGGCCACGGCGACGGGCAACAAAGTCATTGGCTGTTACATTGGTACGGACGCCACCGGAAGCACGACGCTGGGCAACTGGCATGGCGTGGTCATTGAGAATGGCGCCACGAACAACGTGGTCGGCGGTTTGACGGTGGCGGAGCGAAACATCATCTCCGGTAATACCAACTATGGTGTTTACATCACCGGAACAGGCACCAGCGGCAACGAGATCCTGGGGAATTACATTGGCATTTCGCCGGCCGGAAACACCGCCCTGGCCAATAGTGACGGGGTGTATGTCGCGAACCAGGCCGACGCCAACATCATTGGCGGCACGGTGGCCGAGGCGCGGAATATCCTCTCCGGGAACACGAACACCGGCGTCACGCTGACTGGCGCATTCACCACGGGAAACCGGATCCAGGGCAACTACGTGGGCGTGGGGCCCGATGGGGGCACGGCTATCCCCAATTCCGGCGATGGCGTTTTGATCACGAACCAGGCTTCGGGCAATCTCGTGGGCGGAACGGATGGTGCGGGGGGCAATGTCCTCAGCGCTAACGGCGGGGTGGGCGTGGCCATCTCGGGGGCGGGCACGGTGAACAACGCGGTGGGGATAAATATCATTGGCCTGAAGGCCGACGGCCTGGCCTCGGCGGGTTTTCAGACGAACGGCGTCTCCATCACGAACGGAGCCACGTCCAATGTTATTGGCGGTGCTTCCTCGCTCGAACGTAACATTATTTCCGGTAACAACGGATCGGGGGTCTGGATCAGCGGGGTCGACACCGCCCTGAACGAAGTCCGCGCTAATTTCATCGGTACGGACATTAATGGTAAAACCGCCGCTGCCAACTTGAACAATGGTGTCCTGATCGACGGTGGAGCCACGCAAAACACCATCGGCGGCAGCAGTGAAGGCAGGCGAAATATCATCTCGGGCAATGGTCTTTTCGGTGTCCTCGTCTCCGGTACGAATACGGATAACAATGTTGTCATTGGAAATTACATTGGTACCGACGTGTCGGGCACGTTACCCCTGGGAAACGGAACGCCCATAACGGGCCTCCTCTATGGGGGCGTGGGCATCGACCAGGGCGCGGCGAACAATACCATCGGCGGGTCCGGGGCGGGGGAGGGGAATCTCATTTCCGCCAACCAGGCCTTTGGCGTGCAGATTACCGGATCGGGCACGACGGGCAACAATGTTTTCGGCAACTACGTGGGCACCGACGTCAC
This sequence comes from Candidatus Hydrogenedentota bacterium, assembly GCA_024278275.1. Classification (GTDB taxonomy): domain Bacteria; phylum Hydrogenedentota; class Hydrogenedentia; order Hydrogenedentales; family JAJRTN01; genus JAJRTN01. The sequence goes on along the minus strand of JAJRTN010000095.1, from coordinate 3,995 downwards.
GGGAACGGGGGCCCTGGGCAACGCCGTCATCGGGGTGTCGGTGGACAGTGGCGCGTCGGGGAACTTCATCGGCGGCCCGAACGCGGGCGAGGGCAACCTGATTTCCGGGAACGGCGACGGGACGATAGACGGCGCGGGGATTCGTATCGCGCACTTGGGCACCACGGGCAACCTGGTGCGTGGCAACCGCGTGGGCACGGACGTGGGGGGGGCATCGGCCCTGCCCAACGACACCGTGGGCGTCGATGTGCTTTCCGGGGCCGAGGCAAACAATATCGGCGGTTCCACGGCTGCCGAGGGAAACACCATCGCCTTCAACACGAGTGATGGCGTGCGCATTGACGGCGTGGATACGTTCACCATCACCGTCCGCGGAAATGCGATCCATTCCCATTCGGGTAAAGGCATTCTCCTTCAAAACAGTGCCAACAACAGCGTGAACTCCCCAACGATCACGACGTTGGGGCCGCCCATCGAGGGTACGGCGGTGAAAAGCGCCGTGGTGGAATTATTTCTGGACGATCTGGACGAGGGGCGCATCCACCTGGATACCGTTACGGCCAGCGCGGCGGATGGCACGTTCAGCAGTACCGCGAGTCTCGCGGACACGAATGGTCTCTACCTTACCGCGACGCAGACCAGCAACGGGGATACTTCCCCATTCAGCACCAGTGTCCAGCTTGTAGCGCCCGCCATCACGATCCAGCCGGGTGGCGGCCGGGTCGTGGAGGGTGATCCATTCACCATGTCCTTCACGGCGAGCGGCTCCGCGCCGTTGGCCTACGCGTGGTACTTCTCCCCCGACGGTAATACCTTTTCCCCCATGTCCGATACGTCAACGACCACGGGGACAAATACGAACACGCTGCGGTTCACCAACATAGCCCTGTCGGAGGACGGTTTTTACCGCTGCACGGTTTCCAACGCCGTGGGCGTCATCGACACGGACACGCTGTCGGTGTCCGTGATTCCCGCGAACACCAACGCGGTGGTGGTGGATACGCTGGATGACGTGGCGGACGGAAACACGGCTTCCCTGGCGCACCTGCTGGTCGATCCGGGCAACGACGGTTTCATCTCGCTGCGCGAAGCGATTACCGCGGCCAACAACACGGCGGGGGGGGACAGCATCACCTTCTCGCTGGATGGCACCATTTTTCTCACTCGCGAACTGCCCGCCGTGAGCGATCTGACCGGCGGACTTTCCGTGGATGGTGGCGGTGGTGTCGTACTGAGTGGTGATAACCTCTCTTCCGCGGAGAACGGCCTGGTCCTGGCTTCCGGTGCCAACTGGGTCGCCGGGTTTGCCATTGTGGGATTCCCCGGGTATGGCATCGTGATCAGCGGGGGCGACGCCATGGAGAACCAGATCAGCGGGTGCTATATCGGTAACGACGGCACCACCGTAAACGGCAACCAGGCCGGCGGCATCCTGGTGTCGGGCGGGGCGACCTTCAATGTCATCGGCGATCCCTCCAACGGAAACGTCATCTCGGGAAACACCGCTTTTGGCGTGCTCATCGACGGAACCGGAACATCCAATAACAAGGTCGCGGGAAACCACATCGGCACGGACCCGTCCGGCGGGATCGGTTGGGGCAATAACACCGGCGTGGGTATTTTTTCCGGGGCCACGGACAACTGGGTGGGCGGCCCCTCGACGGGGGAGGGCAATCTTATTTCGGGAAATACGGTGGGCGTGGCGATTAGCGGATCGGGCACCGACCTTAACCTGGTGCAGCAGAATTGGATCGGCACCACCGCTTCCGGCGCGGACCCGCTGGGTAACACGGACTATGGTGTCGTGCTTGGTGATGGTCCCTCGGGCAACGTAATCGGCGGGATAGACGCGCTGGAACGCAACGTTATCAGCGGAAACGGCATCGCGGGCGTCCTGCTTGAAAGCGCCACGGGCTCCACCACGGGAAACTTCCTCCATGGCAACTATATCGGCACGGATGCCACCGGCGACTTGTCCCTTCCCAACCCCACCGGTGTCGTGCTTTGGCAGGGAGCCTCGTCAAACCACGTAGGCGGGGAGAACCTCGGCGAGGGCAACGTCATTTCCGGCAATAGTTGCAACGGGATTATCGTGGACGGCGCGGGTACCGACGGCAACGTGGTTTCCGGTAACACCATCGGCTTGAACGCGGCGGGCGCCGTGGCTTTGCCCAATGGCTGCAACGGGGTTTACGTGGACAACGGGGCCGGCGCCAACATCATCGGCGGCGTGACGGGAAATGGGGCCAACGTGATCGCGGGCAACCTGGGCAACGGCGTTGAATTGGACGGCAGCAGCGGCGCCGTGACCGATACGGTTATTCAGGGAAACTATATCGGCACTACCGCCAATGGGGACGCGCTTGGGAATGAAACCTACGGCGTGTTCATCCATGATGGGGCGAGTACGACCACCGTGGGCGGGACGGCCGCGGGCGCGGGCAACACCATCGCCTTCAACGCCGGTTGGGGCGTGAAAGTGGAAGGGGCCGCCAGCGTGGGCAATTCCATTTCGCGCAACGCCATTCACGACAATGGTGACACGGGAATCGTGTTGTTCAATGGCGCCAATAACGGCATTGCCGCGCCGATTATCACGGCCATCGGTTCGGTGGAGGGTACCGCGCTGAACGGGGGAACCGTGGAAATCTTCGCCGATACGGAGGATGAGGGCAAGTTTTTTCTCGATTCCGTCACGGCCGACGCCGCAACGGGCGATTTCTTTTCCGGTATCGACGTGGCGCCCCATGAAGGGTTGAATATCACCGCCACCGTGACCGATAGCCAGGGAAATACCTCCGAGTTCAGCGCACCCTTTCTTGTCGATATCACGCCCCCCGTGATAAACCTGCTTGGCGCGGACGTGCTCTCCGTCGAATGCGGCGGCACCTTCACCGATGAAGGGGCGGTGGCCTCCGATAATATCGATGGCGACCTGACGGAGTTCGTCCTCGTGAGCGGCGCGGTGGATACGGCCTCGCCCGGCGTGTATGTTCTTGCCTACAATGTCTCCGACAATGCGGGCAACTCCGCGGTGCAGGTCGAGCGTACCGTCACCGTGGAAGACACGATTCCGCCGGTTATCGCCCTTAACGGCCCGGCGGCGGTCACGGTCAATGTGGGGGATGCCTACGTGGACCAAGGCGCGGCGGCCACCGACACGTGCGACACCGCCTTGCCCGGCGTGAACGTGGATGACAGCGCCGTGGATACGTCGGTTCCGGGGGGCTACACGGTGTTCTTCTCTGTTTTTGACGCTTCAGGGAACCAGGGCACGGCCACCCGGAGTGTTACCGTGGTGGACAATGTTCCCCCGGTCATCACGCTTTTGGGTGACACGGCGCCCACGGTGGAATGCGGCGATGTGTTCTCCGATCCGGGAGGCGCGGCCACGGATAACGTGGACGGTGACCTCAGCGAAAGCGTCATTGTAACGGGGGTGGTGGACACCCATGTGCCGGGTGTCTATCGGCTCGATTACGATGTGAGTGATGCCGCGGGCAATGCCGCGTCGACCGAGACACGAACGGTCACCGTGCAGGATACAACGCCACCGGTGATTACCCTCAACGTTGCTCCAAATGTCACGGTGAATGGAATTGCGGACCTGAAGATCAGTGATGCCACCCATATCACGGTAAACGTGGGCGATGTCTACGTGGACCCGGGCGCGACGGCCACCGACACATGCGACACCGCCTTGCCCGGCGTGAACGTGGATGACAGCGCTGTGGATACGTCGGTTCCTGGGGATTACACGGTGTTCTTCTCTGTTTTTGACGCTTCGGAGAACCAGGGCACGGCCACCCGGAGTGTTACCGTGGTGGACAACGTCCCCCCGGTCATCACGCTTTTGGGTGACATCGCGCCCACGGTGGAATGCGGCGATGTGTTCTCCGATCCGGGAGGCGCGGCCACGGATAACGTGGACGGCGACCTCAGCGAAAGCGTCATTGTAACGGGGGTGGTGGACACCCACGTGCCGGGTGTCTATC